>JACQFF010000088.1 GCA_016200205.1 Planctomycetia bacterium | reverse complement strand
GCTTCCGCCGCGCAGACGGTCGTGCGCGGCGAGCGGCCGAAGGAAGTCAGAAAGTAGTTGCTCGTCTGACCGTCCGCGATTTGCACGGCCCGCGCGCCCAACGGCAGCCCTTGGAACTTCTCCTGAACTTCCGTGACCTGGCTCAAGCAATCCAGCAAACTTTCGGCCGGAATGCGGCGAATGCGGCTGTGCGAAAAGTTTTTCGCGTCTTCTTCATTGCTGGCGTTGGCCTGGGAGGAGCGCTGATAGGCGTGCGAATTGCAAATATCGCGGACCAACTGTTTGAAGTCGTAATTGTACGAGGTCAGCTTGTCGCCCAAGACCTGAAACAGTTCGGGGTTGCTGGCCGGATTGCTGACGCGAATGTCGTCGATCGGTTCGACGATGCCCAGGCCGAAAAAATGGGCCCACACGCGATTGGCCACGCTGGTCGCGAAATAGGGATTCTCGGGCGAGGCCAGCCATTTGACCAGTTCCACCCGGCGATCCTTGCCATCGACATTCGGCGTGGCGCCGCCGAGATACTTGGGCGCCATTCTTCTGCCGCCCACCGGATGGTTCACCTCGCCTCCGCCGGAATTGAAGATGATCGTTTCGCGATAATCCTCACCCTGTTTGCGGCCGATCTGGGAAAAGAAGGCGGCGAAACTGTAGTAGTCATCCATCGTCCAGCGATCGAACGGGTGGTTGTGGCATTGGGAGCATTGAGTGCGAATGCCCATGAAGACCTGGGCCACGTTCTCGGCCGTCTTCAGCGTGTCGCTTTCGATCTGATAATAGTTAGTGGCGGGGTTTTTGAACGTGCCGCCGCTGGCGCTGAGTAGGTTCTGCACCATCTGGTTCAGCGGCACGTTGCTCGAGATCTGGTTGGTCAGCCAATTGGAATACAAGAACATCGACTTGTAGCTGACCTGGTTGCTGCTTTTGACCATCAGCAGGTTGGCCCACTTCAGCGCCCAAATCTCTGAAAACTCCTTGCGCTCCAGCAGCCTATCGACCAGCTTGGCCCGCTTGGCCGGATCGGCGTCGGCCACGAAGGCCTGATACTCTTCGATCGTGGGCAGCAGGCCCGTAATGTCGATCGTGGCCCGACGCAGAAAGATTTCATCGCTGCAAATGTCGCTCGGCAACACGCGGATCCGGCGCAACTTGGCATCGACCAACTCGTCGACGTAATTGACCGGCGGATTGGTGGGCGGCGTGTATTGGAGATCTTTCGGCAGGACGAGCACCTGGCTGCCGACGTTGCACGTGGCAAAGCGGGACATGATGAAGGCTTCGCCGCGAGCCGCCGCCGTGACCAGGCCATCGGGACTGATCGGCGCCGAATTGTCGTTGTTCGTCAGAAAGAGCGCCAGGTTCGTCACGTCGCGGTCCGTGCCGTCGGAGTACTTGGCGCGGGCGATGAACTGTTGCGTGGTGTCTTTGCCCTCGAGCACGGCCTTGGGCGGATAAAGCTCCAAACCCACCACGGTCGGCACGTCGGGCGCGTCCTTCGGCACGCCAGCCTCGAGCCAGCGCAAAATGGTTTGATAGTACTCGCTGTCGTTGGCGAACCGCTTGCCGCCCGTATGAGGTACGCTGCCGTCGCACTTTTGCAACATCAAGCTTTCGCGCGGCAGGGCCAGGTTCACGCGGCGGAAGCCAATTTCGTGCGTCAGCCGATGATGGTCGCCGTCGGGATCGTAGCCGAACAGCGACAGGTTGAATCCATCCTTGCCGCGCGCCGCTCCGTGGCAACTGCCGGTGTTGCAGCCGGAACGCATGAAGACCGGCATCACGTCGAGCTTGAAACTGGTCGGCCGCTCGACCGTGGCGTCCTTGACAGTGACCGGCAGGCTTACGGTTTGGCCTTGATATTCCAGCGCGAGCGTCGTCGCGCCGTCGGCGGTCGGAAAGAGCGTGTGACCATCGATCCGCGCTAAAGCCGGATTGGCCAGTGTTGCTTTCGCCGCCGCAGTCACGTCCTGGGTCACGCCGTCGGGCCGCGTCACGACGACGATGAACGTCTGTCGGTCGCGATTGGTAGTCAGTTGCAAGTCGGGCGGAAAGGCCTCGAGTTTTAGCGCCGCTGGTTCGGCAGCCGAAGCCATGCCGGCTGACAGCATCAAGCAGAGCAAATTAAAAAACGGTCGCATTATTTCGCCTCCGGTACGGGTTTGGCGGCGGCTTTGGCTTGTTGGCGATCCAGGCGTAGTTTTTCCAGCCGGGTTAAGCGCTTTTCGGCCGGCGGCATGGGAGCGGCCGCTACCGGCATCGGGGCCGGGGCGGCCGCGGGCGGCTGATTCGGTTTGGGCGGCAGCGGCGTGTCGATCCGCAGCTCGCCGGTGCCGAGCGTGTGGGTAATCGGTTCGCCATTGGCGGTGATCACCGCTCGGCAAATCACGGTTTTATGCCGGCCGGCCGGCGAATTGGCGGTGGTCTTCACCGGAAAGACGAGCTCGGTCGATGCTTTGGTAATCTCGCGCGGCTCGGTGGTGACTTCGTTCGGCAGCCCCAGCAATTCGATTTTGGCCGGGCCGTCAAAGTCCTTCCGCTTTTCGACCTTGATGACGACTTCGGTGGCCTGCCCCTGCTCGGTTGCCGCGGCTTGAAAATTGAAGGCCAAAAACGGTTCCGAGACCTCGAGCGTGGCCAATTGCGACGAGACGGTGATCGGGCCGTCGCCCACGGTGGCGTCGCCCAAAACGGCGATTTTCCACTTCAACACTTCCGCGCCGCTATTGGCCGTGAGCGGAATAATTGCTTCGGTCTTGCCCTCGGGGATCACGATCGACCCGGATGAACCGACACCCGGCGGATTGTAGAGCATCTGCACTGCAATCGACGCGTTGAAACCTTCCTTTCGCGTGGCGACGACTTTCAGGTTCATCGCTCCGTCGCGCACCAGCGGCACCTTGGGTTCCACGATTTCGATTTTGAACGGTGCCTCCTGCGTGACCGCCGCGGCCAGCCGTTCGGCATACTGGTTCCAGACTTCGATATTGTTTTGGCCGCGAACGAGCGAGGTCCGCTGCCGCAGGTGGCCTTCGATTTTTTGATTCGGATCGGCATGGCGTCCCACGATGTCGACCAAAGCCCCATTCAGCGGGGCATCGGCCGCGGCCGTCAATAATACCGGCACGTCGCCGCGGTTGGCGAGCATGGGCAGCGTTTCCACCGTCACGCCGGGCGGAAGGTCTTTGAATTCCAAATTCAAATCGCCGCCGAAATCGGCACGCAAGGCATTGACCAAAAAGGCCAATCGATTGCCGCGCGGCACGGGAGCCACGATATCGACGAACTGGCTCCGCTCGGAGAGTCCCAACGTGAGCACCGGTTTGACTGGTGCAACCTCGACCCGATAGACGTAATCGGCGCCCCCCTGCTTCAAGTGATCCTGCACGACGACCACGTAGGTGTCATCTTCCGGCACGGTGAACCGCAGGTAACTATCGGGCCCGCCGCTGTCGTCGTTGCCGACGACCGAGGCCCCACCGATCCGGTAGATGTTGAGCACCGAATCCAACGGCGAGCCGTACGCGCGGGCCAACACGCGGACATCGAAAACCTGCCCTTTCTTCGCAGGGAATTTGAAAAAGTCAACATCCCCCGGCTGCGAGATGATGCCGTTCATGGCGATCGGAGCTTCGCACGCCGTCGCTTCGGCGAAGGCGTTGTTCGGCTCGACTTCGAGCACGTTGGCCAGATCAGTCAGGCGAAATGGATTGGCTGAAGGCGAAATGCCCCGTTCGTCGCGGGCGAAGATGCCGAACGTCGAGGGGATGGTTGCGGGCAGCGTGATCTTTTCGGTTTTCGCGCCCAACACGTCGCCCAACCATTGCACGTCCAAACTCTCGCCCGGCTTGCCACCAAGAGGCAGCACGGCAGTGGGCCGAGGATAGCGGCCCACGAACAGCCGATACATGCAGGAACCATTGCCGGAAAACGAGGTTTCGCGAACCTGCACGATATAGGTCCCGTCCTCGGGAGCCACGATCGACGCGATGCAATCCTGCCGTATCAATGGCGCGTCGTCCGAGCGAGCCAGCTCGAATCGCTTCGTGTCGAGGATCGCCACGTAAGGATCGAAGAACGTATTGCCCAGCCGCAGACCTTCGATTTCGGCCGTGATCCGCTCGCCCTTTTTTGCCTCGATGGCGAAGTAGTCGACGTCTTCGTTTTCCACCACGCCATTGACGGTCGTGTCGAAGGCGATCTTTTGCGGCTGTGCAAAATCGTTGTTGGGTTCGGTCTCTTTGATCTCCGGCAAAGCGCCCACGCTGAACGTGCGCAGATTGCTGATGCCGCTGGCGGTGCGAACGCGAACCTGATGCAAGCCCAGCCGGCAATCTGGGGCGATTGCAAGCCTGGTCTTGATGGCATTCGCCCCGGCCGGCTCCAGATGCGTCACGGTAATGCCCGGCTCATAGAGCAGAATCTGCTGGGCGTCGCCGAAGCGATCCCCATTGAATTGCACTTCGACTTCGGTTCCGCGCTGCGCTCCGTAGGGCGTCATGCCGCCCAGTTGCGGCACGGCGGCATCGAGAGGCGAAACGATCCAGAGCAATGAAACGAGGACCAAGCATGCGAGCGACCAGCGCCTTGGGCACTCGGGCGCCCTGCTCACGCTGGCGACGCTCGCGTGAGCATGTTTAGATGCTGTTTCAAACCCCTCTCCCTCCGTGAGAGGGCAGGGTGAGGGTTGTGTTTTCTCTGCGGTCGCCCTCACCCCAACCCTCTCCCAAAGGGAGAGGGAGACATCTTGAATCAGCTTCAATCGTCGAGCGTTCATCGCAACCTCGGGAAATCAGGGCCAAGCGCGTAATCGCGAGAGCGCCGACAAATCGAGCGCCGTCTGCAACCACGCGCGGTTTAGGCGAGCAGCTCCTTGCGGACTTTGCCACCGTCGACGATTTCGATGGGCCGATTGCCGGGAGCCATCAGTTCCTTGTCGGCGATGATGCCCAATTGGTAGTAGATGGTCGTGGCCAGATCGGCCGGACCGATTTCGTCCTTCTCCGGCTCCGAGGCCACGGGATTCGAGGCCCCGAAAATCGAGCCGCGCTTGATGCCGCCGCCGGCCAGCACGACGCTGAACACCTTGGGCCAGTGATCGCGGCCCGCGGTGCCGTTGATCTTCGGCGTGCGGCCGAATTCGCTGGAAACCATCACCAGGGTGTCGTTCAACAGGCCGGTGCGATCGAGATCGCGAATCAGCGTGGCGAACGCCTGATCAAAAGCCGGCATACTGCCTCGCATCCCGGCCGTAATGTTGACGTGCATGTCCCAGCCGCCGTAGGTGAGCGACACGAAACGCACTCCGGCCGCGACCAGCCGGCGGGCCATCAGCATCCGTTGACCGGCCTCGTTGCGCCCATATTCGTTGCGAGTCGCTTCCGGCTCGGCGGCAATGTTGAACGCCTCGCGAGCTTGCTGCGAGCTGATCAAGCTGTAGGCCCGATCGTAGAACGTGTTCATCGCCGATAGCGTGTCGGACTTTTCTTTTTTGGCAAAATAGTCGTTGACCGCTTCCAGAGCCGAGCGGCGCCGCTCGAAGCGGGTCACGTCGATCCCGCCCGGCAAGTTTAAATCGCGAACCGTAAACCCTTGCGCGGCCGGATCGGAGCCCAAGCTGAACGGGCCGAAGGAAGAGCTCAAATAGCCGGTGCCGGCAAACTCATTGGGCTGGTTGGGAATGCAGACGTACGGCGGCAGATTGTTGCGCGGGCCGTACTCGTGGCTGACCACGCTGCCCATGCTGGGAAAGATCAAGGCCGGACTGGGGCGGTAGCCGGTGAACATGTTGTGCGTCCCACGCTCGTGGGCCGCCTCGCCGTGCGACATCGAGCGGACGACCGTGATCTTGTCGGCCATTTGGGCGGTCTGCGGCAATGTCTCGGAAAACACCTCGCCGGGGATTTTTGTCGCGGTCGTGCCCAGCTCGCCACGATATTCGATCGGGGCGTACGGCTTGGGATCGAAGGTCTCCTGATGGGCAATCCCTCCCGGCAAAAAGATGTGGATCACGCTTTTGGCCTTGGCCTCGATGAAATCGTAGTTCTTTTGCTCGGCTTGGGCTTGTTGGAGCTGGAAAAACTCGGCCAAAGTAAGCCCCATTCCGGTCAGGGCTCCCACAGCCAAAAAGCCACGGCGGTTCGGTTGATTTGTGTGCAAACGCATACGAGATCTCCCTAAGTTTCTAGGCCGCGATAAATCCCGTTGTCGGGTAAACCCATTGCGAATGACGCTTCAAGCGCGGCAGGAACAACATGCAAACAAGTGGGCGGGACGTTTTGGTGGCCAACTACTTGGTGGAGCCTGATGCACGTGACCGTTCGCTCTTCCGGGAACTCGTCACCACGATGAGCAGCAAGCTCTCGCTGATACTAACGAAGCGAGCGGCCATTGTCAAATATCAATCCAGGTTTATGCGTGCATCTACACGGCGTAATCGCAACCGTCGATTGTGGTTAACTCAATAATCGCTCGTGCTTTCACACCGAGTCGCGGATCGATCGGCGCTGACGTAAATGCGTCGGAACCGGAATCCGCGGACGAACGCAGACACAGGAGACGAAGGCCGCGGAAATGATCGCTCAATCCTTTTCTGTTGAACTGCGAACATCCGCGTCATCTGCGGATGATCCTGGATTGGCGTAACTGATCAGCAGCAGTCCGCGGACAACCCGCGGTAGCCGGCCGGCGGACTGCCGCGAACGCGCATCGCTGGGGGCGTAAAAGGTCGCACAGCTAGCCTGCAGGCCGTCGGAACGCCGAAAAACTGCCCGATTGGCCGTGCTACAGGGGCACTTTCGGCAAAAAAGACTGGACTGATTGCGACCCATCGGCGACAATAAATGCGGGCAAGGGAAGGGGTTTTAGAGATCAAACTCAGAGGAGGACGGCGATGGCTGCTGCAAAAAAGGCCAGGGGCTTTACGCTTGTTGAACTGCTGGTGGTAATCACGATCATCGGGATGTTGATGTCCCTGTTGCTGCCGGCCGTTCAAAGCGCTCGCGAAGCCGGCCGCCGCAACACCTGCGCCAACAACCTGCATCAGTTGGGACTCGCGATGCTCAACTTCGAAGGCAACAAGCGCGGATTCCCCGGCTACGCCAATATCGTCAACAACAAACGGGCGTCATTCATCGTGCCGTTACTGCCCTACATGGAGCGCAATGATATTTATCAGCTTTGGCAGAACAACGCTCCCGGTACGCCCACGTTCCCGCTACAGGTCGTTAGTGGCACTCAACTAAGTGCACAGTTACCTGGCGCTCCACAAAATCCGGGAGGTGGCGTCCAAAATCCATGGGCGTACACCTATATGAACACACTGATCTGTCCGAGCAACCCGAATTCCGATACCCAGGGAAACCCGCTTTCGTTCATCGTCAACACGGGTTCGGCAAAGACCGCCCATGATTTTACGCCGCCGGTGAATCCGGCAGCACTGACCTGGAGCGAAGACATCAACAGCGGCGTCTTTTTCAATCAAGCCCGCGCCGACTGGATGAGCGGAGCGAACCGGAATCCAGCAAACGGGTCCGGATTCTATGCAAGTCCTGGTCCGAGGCCCACGATGGATTTCATCAGCACGAACGACGGCACTTCAATGACGCTGATGCTATCGGAGAATTTGCAAGCCACGAATTGGGCGACCGATCCGATAGTTGACGACACCATTGCCGGATTCTCGCCTTTCCAAAGCGACTTCCAACTCCGACAGCAAACTGGGTTCGTGTGGTTCGTCACCGGCAATCTAAACAACTTAGAGCAGACGACAAGCACCACTAACTACAATCCGGCGTCGGCAAAAATTAACGCTCTCTCAAAAACGCTTACAAACCCGATTCCGATAGCGTATTCGTTAAACGCGAAGCCGATCCAAGGCGGTTTAGCTTCTTCGCGGCCGTCGTCGCAGCACCCCGGCGGCGTGAACACGATCTTTTGCGATGCGCATCTGCGGTTCATCTCCGAAGATATTCCGTATCATGTTTATACCCAGCTCATGACGCCCAGAGGCAAGGCAGTCGTTCTGTCGCCCCCGGGTTCGCAGACCACTCAAACAGCAACCACGCAGGCTTGGAACTACACCCTCAACGAAGCCGAGTATTAATCGATCCAAGTCCAGAAAGAATCTCAAGCGCCCCGCGAAGACAATCTCCGCGGGGCGTTTTTGTTGCGCGCGGCCGGCGCCGCGCATTTGCCAGCGAAAAGTTCCGGCAAAGCGGGAGAATCCGACAATCCCCCTGCCCTTTTCTGGGCCGAAGGCCCAACCTGCGATAGCCAGGGGCAACGCCCCTGGTTTGCGGTCACCAACGACGATTCATGAGCCCCAACGGGGCGCTCTGAAGCGCGCCCCGTTGGGGCTTTGATCGCGCGCCTCGCCCAGGTTCCAGGGGCTGCGCCCCTGGCTAATGCCGCTCGCCGCGCTGCGGCTGCAATCTGCCGGTCTTTGCTTGGGCGTTGTAAATCCCACCCTACCGGGCGTGGCGGAAATCCTTGCCGCTCAAGCTCAAGGCACCGGGGCCGCCGAAGAGAATTCGCAGCTTGGCATCGTTGCCCGTGCGGCCGCTAACGGTTAGCCGGTGCTGGCCCGCGGCCAAGGCGATGGCAATGAATCGTTGCGACTGGTTCCCGTGCTTGACGTCGTAGAGCACGCTGCCGTTGACGCTCAACTTCACGTCGCCATCGTGCCAAACTTGAAACTGGTAGACATCGTCGGTCGGGATCTCGAAATAGCCTTGCAGCAGAAACGGCTGGTCGGATTCGAGGCCCGCCGAAGTGAGCCAGTTGGGGTCGAGCGTCTCTTGCACCGGCACGACTTTGTTATCCGGGAGCTTGAGCACCAGGCCCGGCGCCAGCTTATCGGGTACATCCTTCAGCGGCGCGAGCGGCTTGCCGGCTTCGACCACCAGTTGAACGGGAGCCGCTATTACGCGGTCGCGGGGGTTGCTGGGGACGATGCCGACGGCGTGAAGCGTAACCGGGCCGGTGCCGAACACTTGGGGGTTCAAGTTGACGTCACCCTCTTCGCCGTCGATCTTGGCCAGCAGGCGGCCGTTGTGCAGAAGATAAATCTCCGCCATTTCGGGCGCTTTGACATGCACTTTCAAAGTTTCACCCCAGCGGACCGTTTTTTCGGGAAGGATGCTCATCTGAGCGCTGCGGCCGTGGTTGTCGACGAATACCGGAAAAACGGTGCGACCTTGGGTCTCGATCGGTCCCTCTTCAACCCCCACCACGCGCAACTCGTGATATCCGTCAACTTCGCCCGTCGAATCCCATTCCAAGCTTTCGCCATCCTTGGCCGCCGCCGCGCGCCGGCCGTCGACGAATAGTTCGAAGCGCTCGATTTTCGATGGCTTGGGAAACTTACCCGAGGGCTTGATGGTCAGCGTGCCGGAGATTTTGGCGTTCGGCTTGACCCCCCTGATATACACCTTGGGGATATTGGCCCAGGGCCGGCAGAGTGGATCGCCGACGATCAGGAGTTGGGCCGGGTCGAATACCGATTGGTAATAGGCCTCGGCCAGCGAGCAGCCGCGCGCGTAGTGGACGTGAATGTCAGCGGTGGGAAACTTTTCGGCGAGCGCGAACGGTTCGTTGATGGTGCCGCTCGAGGCGGCAGCTCCGTAGCGTAAAAACTCCGAGAGCGGAGTTTGAGAGCTCCCTTCGACCATTTTGCCGCCGAAACTGGTGAAGTTTTCGCAAATCGCGCCCGACAGAATCTTGTTGCGCGTTCGGCCCCAGAAGATTTCCTGCACGCCGGTCATGGCGCCCATCACATCGTCGCGGCCCGTCGGCACATCGGCTCTCACCACCTCGCCGGCGACGGCGAGTTTCTTCAGGTCATCGATGGCCGTGGCGAAGTGATAGGCCCGTTTTTGAGTTCGCACATTGTCCGTGCTGTCGAAATAGATCGTGCCTTTGGGGAACGTGCCATCGGCCGAGGCGCTGGAGCGCAAATAGGCGATCGCCTCGCGCACCGAATTGCCGCGGCCGCTGGTGATGGCCAGCACGGTGGAAAGCATGTAGGGCTGCCCCCCCGCTTCGATCAGCTCGCCCTGGTTTCCCCAGCCGTACCAGCTATGAAAACCGTGCGTCGGCGCGGACGTCTTGCGATTCGTGAACGAGCGCATGTAGTGGTTGATATGCAGATCCACCAGGATTGGATTCTTCGCCAGCACCAGGTTCCACAAATACGTGGCCGAGTTCAGCGAACATTCCGGCGGAATCTGCTCGGGAAATCGAGCGCCGACGAAATCTCTGTTGAAATCGATCGAATACGGGAAATCGCTCGAGTAGACGATGTAGTCGATTTGGTTGAGCAGGCCGCGCTTGTCGATTGCATCCAGGGCCGGCACGAGGATATTTTTGCGGAGCGTTTCGCCCTCGATGCTCTCGAAGCCGCCGGTCCAGTTGATGTAGAACACGTTGACCGGCGGGATCTGACGCAATTGGATGAAATGGTTGGCGACGGCCTGCGAAGCCCAACTGGCGGCATTGACCACGACGAACACGTTTTCAGGCCCGCCGCCGGCCCG
The DNA here is from genome assembly GCA_016200205.1 of Planctomycetia bacterium. Classification (GTDB taxonomy): domain Bacteria; phylum Planctomycetota; class Planctomycetia; order Pirellulales; family PALSA-1355; genus PALSA-1355. The sequence continues at coordinate 50,828 of JACQFF010000088.1, read as the reverse complement.
AGCAAATCGCGCGCCGGTTAGTACGATCAATAGCACCGCCAGGCACAACCGGCAGGGGAATCGTCTGTGAACCATGAACCAGGCGCCCTTAACGTGCGAAGACCGACGCGGATTTCATAAAACTCGATCATACGGCACGCCCGCCGCTGGAGCTAGCGGATCGGGGTTGGGCCTTGGGGATTGAGGGGGTAGAGGAGGGATTAGCGTTAACGCTAACGCCCAAATCCGACCCCCTACTTCTTTCCCAATCGGCGTTGGCTCTGAAAAAAACGCGTGAGAATCTCACCACAGGGGCTAACGAGCACTCCGCTGACGATTTGCACGCGGTGGTTGAGTCGAGGATCGCTCAAGAGTTGATAGAGCGTGTGCACGGCCCCGCCCTTGGGATCGGCGGCTCCATACACGACGGTTGGAATTCGCGCCTGCAAGATCGCGCCGGCGCACATCGGGCACGGCTCCAAGGTAACGTACAACGTGCAGTCTTCCAGCCGCCAGCTACCCAAGGCTTCGGCGGCCTGAGTAATGGCGATCATCTCGGCGTGGGCCGTCGGGTCGCGCAATTGCTCGCGCTGGTTGTGCGCCGAGGCAATCAGCCGCTCGTTGTGCACGATCACCGCGCCGACCGGCACCTCGTTTTCCGAAAGTGCCCCTTCGGCCTCTCGCAACGCCAGCCGCATGAAATTCTCGTGCACGCGGAATTTCCTCAATCTCGCAGCGCCAGCTTTTGCAGCAGCTTGTTGGTTTCGCGATAGGCCTCTTCAACCCACTCGACAATTTTCTCCGGCTGGGGCGAGTATTCCAACTCGATCGAGATCGCGCGGTTGCCCAGCGCCAAATCCTTGATTTCGCGCAAGTACTGCTCGAACGGCACGACGCCTCGGCCGGGCGGCAAATCGCCGTGGACCCGGCCATCGCAATCGGAAAGGTGGACGTGCCCGACGCGTCCCTTCAAGCGGCGAATTTCGCCGGCTGGCACGTGCGACAGGACCAAATGCGAAATATCGAGGTTCGCCTTCACGTTCGAAAGTTCGACCTCATTCAAGAATCGGACCATCGTATCGACCGTGTTGACGAGCGAGAGTGGAAACGGCTCCAATTCGAGCACGATTTCCAAATCCAATTCCCCGGCCCGCTGGCCCAGCGCCCGGACCGCGTTGACTCCCAACTGCCACTGCTCCTGGGGAGCAATCACCTCACGGTTCCAGATGTATTCTCCGATCACGAGCAACACGTTTTTGGCCTCGTATTCATAGGCCAGGTCGAGATAGGCCATCGCGCGCTGGATGTGGAAGGCCCGCACGCTGGAATTGAAATCGATCAAGCCCACGGCGACACACGGGAGCGAAACGATCGGCAAACTCAGCCGGTCGCACTCGTCCTTGATCAGCCGCCGCTCGCGCACGTCGAGGTCCAAGGGATCGACGAAAATATCGACGCTGTCGAAGCCTATCTCCTTGGTCTTTTGCAAGCCAAAGACGGTCGGTTGTTGAGCCTGCACCCAGGCGGAATTGATGAGTCCCAGCTTCATGTTCGGCTCATGTGGTGAGCGTGGCTTGCGGCTGTTTCCACTGTTTGATGGCCGAATCGCTTACCTTCGCCAGCGGCGAGTAGCGCGGATGACGCGACTCTTTAAACGGATTGTTGCGGGCCGCGTTGTAACAGCAAATCAGCGACCAGCGCGGGTCGGGCGAACGGTTCTGATCCGAGCGGTGCAGCAGATTGCAATGAAAAAACAGCGCATCGCCCGGCTGGGCCTCGATATGGACCAATTCCATCCGCGCCAGGGCCGCTTCGACCATCTCGAGATCGGCCCCCGTTTGATCGCCCGTTTTGCCATGCTCGATGCGGCCCATCAGATGCGATCCCTTGAGCACTTGCAAACAACCGTTTTGTTTCGTGGCCCGATCGACGGCGATCAAACAACTTGCCAAATACGGAAACAGGCAGCCGTTGTAATACCAATAGCCGTAATCCTGGTGCCATTCCCACGCGCCGCCAACGAAAGGCTCTTTGAGCATCATTTTGGTGTGGTAGTGATAGACTTCTCCGCCCAGCAGTTGTTCCATGCGGTCGACGATCCGGGGCGAGCGCGAAAACATGCCGTACAGGTCGTCGCCGGCATGATTCCACAGGGTCAGCTTCGTGATTTGGCCCGTCGCGTCCTTGCGCCCCGCCGCGCCGGCGATCAGTGCCTGGTCTGCTTTGGCGTACTTGAGCAGAATCTCCATTTCTTTCTCATCGAAGAGCTGGGGCACGGATAGGTAACCCGTTTCGTTCCATTGGGCCATCTCGGCCATGCTCAGTGCGCTTTGTTTCATGACGATTCCGTAAGGAGCGGGTTAAACCGGAACGGACCCGCCGCCACGCGACGAATTGGGGCTGACGGAACGGTCCACTTTCTATACCTTTATATATAACATTTCTCACGCGATCTTTCAGCGCACTCGAAGGGGGACGCTTCCGCGGCGCTAGCCCGGCAAAAGCGGGTCGAATTCGAAGTTGCAAGCCAAGATGACGATGATGGAAATCGACCGGACGAAGCGGCGAAACAAAGCGGCTCTGGTGCTGTTGGCTGGCTATAGTCTGGCGCTGGTGGTCGGCACGCACATTCCAAATCCGCCGGAAGTGATCATGTCCGGCCCTTCGGATAAATCGCTGCATCTGGCCGCCTATGCGGGCCTGGCGTTTCTGGTCTCGCTGAATTGGTTCCTGCGACAAGCCCTGGGCTGGCGGCAACGGATCGCCATCTTGGGCTTGCTGGCGGTGTTCGGGGCCGTCGACGAAATTACGCAAATTCCCGTGGGCCGCGAATGCGATGTCTTCGACTGGACCGCCGACGTCGCCGGGGCGCTCGTCGGCAGCGCGCTGTTTCTTGGGGCCGCCGCCGTTTTCCGCCGGCCGGCTCAATTGCGGCGGAACTGACAACGGCCGGACAAAACTTATCGGCCGGCGCCAGGCTAAGCCGCCAGCGGCCATAAACGGCCGCTGGCGGCGGCGCGGCGCGAAATCAGAAGTTCGGCGTCGGCGGGCGGTAATCGGCCAGGTCGATCGAGCGAAACCAGGCGATCGTCCGGGCCAGGCCTTCGCGCAAGGGCACCTTCGGCTCCCAGTTCAAATTTTTTTTGGCCAGCGTGATGTCAGGTCGGCGTTTGGTCGGATCGTCGGCCGGCAGCGGCAGATGAACCAGCTTTGATTTCGAACCGGTCATCTCGATCACTATCCTGGCAAGCTCGCGAATCGTGAACTCGCTGGCGTTGCCGAGATTCACCGGGCCAATGAAATCATCGGGCCCATTCATCATGCGAATCATGCCCTCGACCAAATCATCGCGATAGCAGAACGAGCGGGTCTGTTCGCCCTGGCCAAAGATGGTAATTTCTTCGCCGGCCAGAGCCTGGCGAATGAAATTGGAAACCACGCGTCCATCGTAGGGATTCATCCGCTCGCCATAGGTATTGAAGATGCGCACGATCCGCACGTTGACGCGGTTCATACGATGGTAGTCCATGAACAGCGTTTCGGCGATCCGTTTGCCTTCGTCATAGCAAGCCCGCCGGCCGATGGGGTTCACGGCGCCGCGGTAGGATTCGGGTTGCGGATGCACCTCGGGATCGCCGTAGACTTCGCTGGTCGAGGCCTGCAGCACTTTGGCTTTGCAGCGATGCGCCATTCCCAGCACGTGGATCGCGCCTAACACGGAAGTCTTGGTGGTCTTGATCGGATTGAATTGATAGTGGCCCGGCGACGCGGGGCAAGCCAGATTGTAGATTTCGTCGACTTCCAGCCAGATCGGCTGCGTGATGTCGTGGCGAATCAATTCGAAATTCCGGCGCTCGAGCAGATGCGCGACGTTCGCCTTCTGGCTGGTAAAGAAATTGTCCAGGCAAATGACGTCGTGTCCTTCATCGACCAGCCGCTCGCACAAATGCGAGCCCAGAAAGCCGGCTCCTCCGGTCACTAATACCCGTTTGTTCGCTGCCATAAAGGGTTCTTCAAATGTCGTGCGTTCTGGTCGACTTCCGCGATCCCAGGTGCCGCGAATTCACGCTTTGCGGATTTTCGCGCGACCCTCGCGCACGTTCCTGGTCGCGTTGCGCGTGTCGACCACTAGTTTCGAATGCCGCACGATAAAATCGTAGTCGTAGGCCGAGTGATCGGTGGCGATCAGCACGCAATCCTGGCTGGCCAGGAACTTTTCATCCAAAGGCGTGCTGCGCATTTCGGGCACGTCGTGGTGGCGAATTTTCGGCAGCAGCGGGACGTGCGGATCGTTGTAGCTGAGCATGGCGTGCCCTTCGCGCAACAGGTCCATCAACTCGAACGATGGGCTCTCGCGCGGATCGTCGACGTCTTTTTTGTACGCCACGCCGAGAATGCAGATCCTGCTCCCCTTGATCGGCTTGCCGGCATCGTTGAGCGATTCCATCACGCGGTGCACGACGTACTTGGGCATGCTGGCGTTAATTTCGCCGGCCAACTCGATGAACCGCGTCGGCATGCCGTGCTTGCGTGCGACCCAGCTCAGGTAGAACGGATCGATGGGAATGCAGTGCCCGCCCAAACCGGGCCCGGGATAAAACGCCTGGAATCCGAAGGGCTTGGTTTTGGCCGCGTCGATCACCTCCCAAACGTCGATACCAATGCTGTCGAACAGCATCTTCAGCTCGTTGACCATCGCGATATTGACCGAGCGATACGTGTTTTCCAGAATCTTGCAAGCCTCGGCCACCTCGCAGCTCGAAACCGGCACGATGTTCACCACGGCCTTGGAATAAAGAGCTTCGGCCAATCGCGCGCTGGTTGGGTCGGCGCCGCCGACGACTTTGGGAATGCCGCTGGCCGAGAAGTTCGGATTGCCCGGATCTTCCCGCTCGGGGCTATATGCTAGGAAGAATTCGCTGCCCAAGCGGAGCCCGCGCGCAGCAAGAATCGGCAGCACGACGTCGCGGGTCGTGCCCGGATACGTCGTGCTTTCCAGCACCACCAATTGGCCGGGCCGCAACACCGCCGCGATTTGGCGGGCGGTGGCTTCGACATAGGCCAAGTCGGGATCGCGGCTTTCGCTCAGGGGGGTCGGCACGCAGATCAGCAGGGCATCGGCTTCGGCCAGCCGCTTCATGTCCGACGTGGGAGTGAATTTCTTGCTTTGAATGCAGCCGCTGATCCACTCTGAAGGAATATGCCCGATGTAGCTTTTGCCGGCCAGTAGCCTTTCGACCTTGGTGTGATCGACGTCAAAACCCATCGTGCGAAAGCTCGCGGCCATGAAAGCCCGAACTAGCGGCAGTCCGACGTATCCCAAACCCACGACCCCCACCACGGCCGTCTTGTCTCGAATCGCCTGTTCAAGTGCTATCGCCATAGAGTCCGAAGTCCTCAAGTGCTCTCTCTCGTCGCAGCAAGTCCAAAGCATGCGACGTGTTGTGAACTATCAACCATAACGCGCGGTCGCCAGGTTTGCATCCCCCGCTCCCGAAATCATGTTCCGATTGTAACGGGTTGGACAATCGTTGCCATTTTGCGGTCCGGCACTGCGGGCGCCGAGGGAATCGCCCTGTAAGCGCCAACGGTGCGACGCCGTTTTGACCGCGTGTTTTTCCACTTCCCGTTCGGGCATTCTCGCCTTTACACGGCCACGCGTTTTGCGGTAGTCTCTCGCCTCGCCCAATCCTCCCCCAGCCGCTCCCCGCCGCGAGGTGTTTGCCATGCGATCTAAGAACCTCTCCGAAAACCGTGGCGGAGAAGGGGACAGTCCCATTTTGCTGCGAAGACTTCGCAAAATCGGGACAGTCCCCGACGGTTTTCACGTTTGGGCTCCTCGCGCGGGCACCCTGGACGACCGCATAACCCGTTCCCCGTTGCTACTTAGCCATGTGTTGCTGACGTTCGTATTGGCGATCAGCTTGATGCATTCGTTGAGTCTGGCCGACGATTTTCGCATTGAAACCAAAGTTTTCGTCGGCAAGGACAAGAGCTCGGTCAGCCAAACGACCACGCTGTTCAAGGCGGGCTACGTCTACGATTACCTTTCCAGCCCCCCCAACCCCGAGCAAGTCGCCGTGTTCGACAAACAACATGGCCGATTTATCCTGCTTGATCCCTCGCGCAAACTGAAGACGGAAATCAGGAGCGAAGACGTGCTGGTGTTCGCGCGGCAATGCCAGGCCCTGGCCGGGAAAAGCTCCAACGCGTTTTTGAAATTTGCCGCCGACCCTGAATTCGAAACCGATTTTTCCGCGGGGGGCGAATTGACGCTCTCCAGCCAGTTCATCAATTACCGGCTCCAGACCGAGCCGGCCAACACACCCGAGGCGGCCCAGCAATATCGCGAGTTTTCGGACTGGTATGCCCGCTTCAATGCGATGTCCAATCCGGAATCGACTCCGCCGTTTGCCCGGCTGGTGGTCAACGAGGAATTGGCCAGCCGGGGCCTGGTTCCGACCGAAGTCCAACTGACGATTTCCGCCCCGAGCAAACTGGGCCGTATGGTTGCCGTCCGTAGCGAACATCACGTTTCCTGGCGGCTGTTGAAGCGAGACGAGGAAAAAATCGCCGACACGGCCAACCAACTCGCGACCTTCAAATCGGTCACGTTCGCCGAGTTTCAGCCCACCACCGGCAGCAAGCGATAGAAGGCCGAGAGGCTGTTTCAAAACATCTCCCTCTCCTTTTGGGAGAGGGCTGGGGTGAGGGCGAATCCGGAGACGACAAAGACCCTCACCTTGCCCTCTCCCGGTGGGAGAGGGATTTGAAACAACGTCCAAGCCGCAAGCGGCGGCTTTCCGCACTCTGGCCGGCAATGCGGCTTCAAAAAATGCCCGCACGCTCACTTCATCCGGTGGCCAGCGGCACGTCAAGCGGTTACCATTGGTGGCGTCCCCAAAACCCGGAGAATGTCACCATGATTCGATTTTGCGCCCTATTGACCGCGTTGGCGAGCATGTTGGGATCATTACACAAGGCCGCCGCTGACGTGAGTGTCGAACAGACGCCACGCGGCGTGACCGTCAAAGTCGATGGCCAGCCGTTTACCGAGTATTTGATCAAATCCGGCAGCAAGCCGATTCTGTGGCCCATCTTTGGCCCTACCGGCAAGCGAGTCACGCGCAACTGGCCAATGGAAGATGGTGTCGCGAGCGAAAAAGATCGCGACCATATCCATCAGCGCTCGCTTTGGTTCACCCATGGCAGCGTCAACGGCATCGATTTCTGGTCCGAAGGCAAAGGGCGAATCGAGCATCGCGAGTTCGGCAAAGTCGCCGGTGGACCGCAGGCCGTGATCGTCACCCACAACGATTGGCTCAGCCCCGACGGCAGCAAGCTGCAATGCCAGGACGAGCGCACGCTGACCTTTGGCGCTGACGCGGATCGCCGCTGGATCGATTTCGAAATCGCCATCAAAGCCACTGGCGGTCCAGTGACGTTTGGCGACACGAAAGAAGGTTCGTTCGGAATGCGCGTGGCCTCGACGCTGCGCGTCGACTCGCAGCAAGGCGGGAAGATCATCAATAGCGATGGCCAGACCGACGGCGCCGCCTGGGGCAAACCGGCTGCGTGGGTCGATTACCACGGCCCCGTCGAGGGCGAGACCGTGGGCATCGCCATTCTGAACCACCCCTCGAGTTTCCGCTTTCCGACCTACTGGCACGTGCGCGGCTATGGGCTGTTTGCCGCCAACCCATTCGGATTGCACGACTTTACCGGGACCATGAAAGGCGAATACACATTGCCGGCAGGCGAAACACTGAAGTTTCGCTATCGCGTGCTGCTGCACAAGGGCGACGAAAAGGCCGGCCGCATCGCAGACGCTTTTGCAGAGTTTTCAAAATAGGGTATTCGAATCGGAAGTCGCTAAGCCGTAGGCGGTTCTGGCCGCTGCGCACCGGGACGCTCTGCAAACGCCGCCGGGGGGCTTCTGTAGGAAATCTTTAGCCAAGTTTCTTTTTCTTGGCAAACTAACTGTTTCCTAAAAATTGCCCTTCTTACTGCAAGTGCGTCTGGCTGTTCGGCCGATAGCATTTGTGTTGGAACACAACCCAAATTATCTATCCCGCACTTGGGTATACAGATTATCCATCTCCACGTGCGATCGACAGGAGAACTCGCAGCCCATGTTCACCAGCTCCCCGGTGATTCAAACATTGCACGAACTACGAGACTACATCAACAACATCTTATGCCAGCACAATCAACTTGAAGTCGGCGCCTTTCCTCTAACCGAACGCATCCTGATTCGCGCGGACCGGCCATGCGGGATTTACTTTTGCCTTCATGGACCCCGGGCCGTGAAATTCTCCGCCATTTGGGAAACTCAGCGGAACACGGTTTTGTTTTACGGTGCGACAGGCGAGCGGTTCCACAAAATCCAACTTGTCGAAGCCCCTCGATTGGATTTGGTGGCCGCCTGAAAACATTGGGCAGACGCGCATCAGGCGACGTTCCCCTGCAGAACCTCGCTTGACAGCGGCGAACGAATTAGTATACATAACTACACTAATAAATACATCGATCAAAACAAGGAGGTTCGATCATGCTCGTTTTGTCCCGGCGGGAAAGAGAACGCATTAGGCTCGGGGATTCGATCATCGTGACTGTGGTGCGCGTCGCGGGAGACAAGGTGCGGCTGGGCATCGAAGCGCCGCCCCACGTGCTCGTTTTGCGCGATGAGCTCGAGCCGAACGACATTTCGGAACCGACGGTCATTAGTCCCAATTGATGAGCCAGTCCGGGCCCAATCGATGTATCGCATCCGAGCCGCCTCCAGGCGCAAGTTCCCCGCTTGAGCGCCCATGTCCGGGAACCGACGCCAGGAGGCGGCCAGGCACACGCTTGGCCCCGGCCCCGACGGGGAGATGCTCGCCACGGGCCCAAAACATGACCTCGCACGCTTAGCGCACAATTCGCAGCAGTGTGCGAACGAGGACGAGCAGATCGCTCGAGAATGTGGCCCGAGCAACATATTCTCGAGCCAGCGCGATCTTGTCGGGCAAAATGCGGCGAATGTATTCCTGTTCCGGATCGGAACTTGCCGCCAGAATGTTGGCTTCGTCGCGATATTTGACCGAGGCCGGATCGGTCAGCCCCGGGCGGACCGAGAGCACAACGGAATAATCGTCGCGGTACATTTCCACGTACCGCGACACTTCGGGCCGAGGTCCTACCAGGCTCATGTCGCCCAACAGCACATTGATCAACTGCGGCAACTCGTCGATTTTGGTTTTCCGCAGCCAGCGGCCGACCCGCGTGATCCGTGGATCGGCCGGGGTCGTGAGCTGGCCGCCCCGCTCTTCGGCGTCGACGACCATGGTGCGGAACTTATAAATCCAAAATGGTTTGAAGTTGCGGCCGACCCGTTGCTGCATGAAAAAAACCGGCCCCGCCGAATCCAGCTTGATGGCAATCGCCGCCGCGAGCAGCAATGGGCTGATCACCAACAGCCCCAAGCCCGCGAGAAGCAAATCAAACGCACGCTTCAAAGCGGCCTGCACCGGACGCCCCCGCGGAGCCCCGACCGCGGGCGAGGCTTGTGCGGGATTGGTCGACGGTCCGGAATCTGCCAAACGCACACCTGTCAAAATAACGTGTAAATAAACGGTGCCGCCGCCGTGCCGCCTAAAATCACGAGCACGCCAACCAACAGGAGCATGATCACGATCGGTGTGAGCCACCACTTCTTATTGTGACGCAAGAACTGCACGAGCTCGCCGAAGGCTCCCTGCCGCCGCCGGCCGGCTTCTTCGGCAAAGCGCTCGGGCCCTGGGCGATGGTCCTCAAGATCGGTCATCTCGCGTCTCCATGCTACGGAACTCCAACAAAACCGCCTCGGAGCAGAAGGCAGCCCCCGGCGCTTCTTCTAGAGCCTCTAAAACTGACGAAAGTACCGTGACGGCTCGACTTCTTCGGGCCGCGGCACCCAATACGTTTCGACGCTCCGGTCGAATTTGCGCGACAGCGGATCGCGCCCTGTCAAACGCATGATCATTCCAATCGGCGTAATCACCAAATAGAAAATCGAACCCATCAGCAAGTGCGAAACCGTCCAGCCGATAGGAAACGCAGCCCACATCCAAGCGATAAACACGATCCGCATCCACCGCGGCCGCAAAATCCCAACCACGACGCTCATCACGCCGCAGCCAACCAGCCCAACTGCCGTCGGCCATGCCGCCAGTCGATAGCCGAACCACGCCCCGATCAAAAGACAGAATGCCGGCAGCCATAGCACGGCAAATTTCCGAATCTCTCGGGTCGTCGGGTCGCGATTGATTTCAATCAGGGCCATCGATCAATCCAGGCTGAATTGGCTCAAATACGCTTCGTTCCGCGGCTTTTCGTCGCAGCGCTGTTTTACCACCACGAATCGCTCCAGCACCAGCGCATCGATATGCGTCGCCATGAAGCAGCGATACGCCTCCTCGGGCGTGCACACGATCGGCTCCCCGCGCACGTTAAAGCTGGTGTTGATGATCACCGGGCAACCGGTCTTGGCGTAAAACCGCTCAAGCAATTGGCGATACCGCCCGTGCCGAGCGGCGTCGACGCTCTGCACTCGAACCGAATAATCAACGTGCGTCACGGCCGGTATCGTCGAACGGCAGGTCTTGAGTTTCTCCAAGCCCCGCAACTCGACCTGGCCATTGACAATGGTGCGCTGCGCTTGCCGCACCGGCGCGACGAGCAGCATGTAGGGGCTTTCCTGGCCTGAGGGCATGTCGAAATACTCGCCCACATGCTCTTCCAAGACCGAAGGAGCAAACGGCCGGAACGACTCGCGGAACTTGATCTTCAAGTTCATGACCGATTGCATGGCGGTGCTGCGGGCGTCGCCCAGAATGCTCCGCGCGCCGAGCGCTCGCGGTCCAAATTCCATCCGACCTTGAAACCAGCCCACGACTTTTTCCGAAGCCAGCAGGTCGGCCACGCACTCGCAAAGTTCGGCATCCGAATCACAGCGCCGATATTCCGCGCCGGCAGAGTTCAAGAATGACGCGATCGTCTCATCGCTGAACGCCGGGCCCAACAGCGAGCCTTGTTGGCTATCGCGCGGCTGGGGCGTGCGCGGCTGGTCGAGCAGTTGGTGCCAAACAAACAGGGCTACGCCCAAGGCCCCGCCGGCATCGCCGGCGGCGGGCTGGATCCAGATTTGCTCAAACGGACCCTCTCGCAAAATCCGCCCATTGCCCACGCAATTGAGCGCCACGCCGCCCGCCAGGCAGAGGTTTTTCATCCCCGTCTGGGCATGAACGTGGCGGGCCGAGCGGAGCATGATTTCTTCGGTCACTTGCTGGATCGAAGCCGCGAGATCCATTTCGCGCTCGCTTAGTGGCGACTCGGGCCGTCGTGGCGGCCCGCCAAACAGCCGATCGAAGCGGCGCGAAGTCATCGTCAGGCCCTGGCAGTAGTTGAAGTACCGCATGTCCATCCGAAACGAACCGTCGGCCTTCAAATCGATCAGCTTGTCGAGAATCAACGCGACGTATTTCGGTTCGCCGTAGGGTGCCAAGCCCATTAGTTTGTATTCGCCTGAATTCACGCGAAAGCCGCAGAAATAAGTGAATGCCGAATAGAGCAAGCCCAGCGAATGCGGAAATCGCAGTTCTCGCGTCAGCGTGATGCGGTTGCCCCGTCCGTACCCGAAGCTGGTGGTGGCCCATTCGCCGACGCCGTCGATGGTCAGAATGGCGGCCTCCGCGAACGGCGATGGGAAAAAAGCGCTGGCCGCGTGCGCTTCGTGATGTTCGGTGAAGACGTAGCGCTTCGTGTATTGGTGGTCCAGCCCCCGGCTGAGTTCTCGCGGCAAATAGAGCTTTTGCCGCAGCCAAGGGGGCATCGCCTGCAAGAACGAGCGGAAGCCGCGGGGCGCACAGGCCAGGTATGTTTCCAGCAACCGCTCGAATTTCAAGAGCGGCTTGTCGTAAAAACCGACATAGTCGAGTTGATCCGGCGAGAGGCCCGCGGCGGCCAGGCAATAGTCGATCGCGTGCTTGGGAAATCCTGCGTCGTGCTTGACGCGCGTAAAGCGCTCCTCCTGGGCGGCCGCGACGATCCGGCCATCCACGACCAGCGCGGCGGCCGAATCGTGATAGAACGCCGATATGCCCAAGATGGCAGTCATGGTGCCACCTCCTTGCCCGCAGGCACCGGATGAGCCACGAACCAGTCGGCGATCAGCCTGGCAACACGCCGGGCACCGGTCTCGGTGAAATGGCAGTCGTCGTAAAACACCGCCGGATCGCCATCGAGTTGGCGCAGATCGATCAACTCGGCGCCGCACTCGGCGCAAACCGAGCGCAGCGCCTGATTGTAAAGATCCATCCCGGCGCGTAGCTTGTCAACCGATAAGAATCGGCCGTCCGGGAGCTGACCGAACCACAACAGGGCCACGTTATCGGCGTCCAAATCGTCCCGCCAGAGCACCGGTTGAGTCGTGAAGACGACGCGCATGTTGCAGTTATTGCACCTAGCAATGATTGCCCGCAGGTTGTCGGAGAATTCCTGCAAGCCGGGCTCCAGCGCCGGCACCCTCGAGCTGATCTCGGCCGCTTGGCGTGTGGCGCGGCGGCGCAGATAGACCGTGCCGGCCGTGTCCTCGACCAAGGTGCCCGATGTCGCATATTGACGCGAAAGGACGCGAACGAGCTGCAACACTCGCGAACGCGACCACCACGGCGGCGCCGGACGAGGGCCCGCCAGAACGGCCGCGAAGTCGTTGATTCCGGCTTGCACGACCAGGCAGTCGATTTCGCCGATCAAGGCCGATTCCTCGACAAATCGCCGATGCTCGGGACTCTTAAAGCCCGGTATGGCGGCGTTGCCGACCCAATAGCCGCGCGAGGGATCGGCCGCCTGCAAATCACTTTCGAGCAATCGGGGCCATGTCTTGGCATCGTCCAGATAAGTGCAAGCCGTCGAACTTCCGCCCAGGCAAACAATGCGATAGGCCGCCGATCGTTGGGGAAGCTCGCGGCCACGCACCCCCCAGGCATTGAAGCTGACACGCGCCTCGGAGCCTACATCGCGCATGACGCCCGTCTTCGGCCGATAAACAACTTTCAGTCCCGGCCGCCAGCAGTGGAACGGCTCCGCGACACTGGCCACTATTCCGCCAAGCGCCAATTCCGCCATCAGCCACGCGATGCACCCGCTCGTGCCGAGCAAAATGAGTTGGGCGTATCGCCGGTTGTACAGTCCGCGGCCGGCCGGCAAGGCCCACAGTGCCGTGGTCGCCAGCAGCCACACAGCCGCCACGACCACGACCGCCCCGTCGAGCCGCGATTCGACACTCCAGCCGCGCACAATCGCAAACACCGCGTCGGCCAGAATCGCCAATGCCGGCAGCGCCAGCGCCACATAACCCAGTGTGCCCGGAATTCGAGCATCCTTGGAATGAGTCGGGCCGGCGAACTGGTCAACGGTCGCCCGTGGCTCGTCGGAATTCATGCGCGGTGCCGCACGCACAAATCGCGAACCACCCGGACCACCTGTGCGCGCTCGGAGGCGTGCATGCCGGGGAACAAGGGCAAACTGACCAGGCGCTCCCAAAGCGGCGAGGCCGTCGGAAATTCCTCGCTCGTCCAACCAAACCGCTCGGCGTAATAGGGATGCAGATGCAGGGGCCGCCAATGGACCGAACAGCCGACGCCCGCGGCTTTCAGTTGGGTGATGAACTCACCGCGGTCGATGGAGAGTTTTTCCAGCCGCAGCCGAATGGGAAACAAATGCCACGCGTGGATACGGTCGGCCGGCGTCACGGGCAGCTCGATTTGCCGCACGTCACCCAATTCTTCGCCATAGGCCTTCGCGATTGCTTCGCGCTCGACGCGCATGGCTTCGGCCCGCTCGAGCTGATGAATACCGATCGCCGAGGCGATGTCGGTGAGATTGTATTTGTAGCCGGCGTCGACGATGCGGTAATCCCAGCTTCCGCCGCCGGAGTAGCGTCCCCAGGCATCGTGCGAGAGCCCGTGCAGCGACATTGTCCGCATGCGATCGGCCAGGGAACTGTCATCGGTCACGGCCATGCCGCCCTCGCCGGTTGTAATCGTTTTATTTGCGTAAAACGAGAAACAACTGACCGCAGCGGTGCCTTCGCCGCATCGTTGCCACGGCTGAGTGGCTGAGGCGCGCCAGGCGGCGGGAAACGCGTGAGCGGCATCTTCGATGACCCACAAGTTGTGCCGTTTGGCAAACGCATGCACGGCGATCATATCCATCATCAGCCCGCCGACATGGACCGGAATCATGCCGACCGGCTTCAATGGCTCGCCGCGCGCGGCCGACGATTGGCCGGACTCGAGCCGCTCGATCTTTCGCTGCGCGTCGCGCAGATCCATGTTGAAGGTCAGCCGATCGCAATCGACCAGAATCGGCACGGCCCCTTGATAACGGACGATTTCGGCCGTGGCCGCAAACGTCATCGTGGGCACGAGCACGGCCTGTCCCCGCGTGAGCCCGAGAGCTTCGACCGCCAGGTGCAAGGCCGCTGTGCATGAATTCACGGCCACCGCGTGCTTGCCGCCGACGGCTTGGGCGAATGCCGTTTCGAAGCGTTTGGTCGTCGGGCCCGAGGTGAGCCAACCGGAGCGCAAGCAATTGACGACCTCCGCAATTTCGGCCTCAGCGATCGACGGACGAAAAAATGGCACATTCATCGCATGAGAGTCGGCTGGGTGCGCGGCGGCACGGACTTTAGGATCGAACCGGACGTCATGATCTTACAGCTCTCTAAGACGGTCGAAGAGCACTTGGGGCGTTTCGAAATCTTCGGGAATCAGCGCGCCATCGGGCAAACTGAGCTCGAGACGCTTCTCCAACTCGGCGATCAGTTCGACAAGCGCGAAACTATCCAAATATCCGTCGCGCAATAGCGCGGTACCGGCCTGAATTGAAGTGGCGGCTTTGCCGCGTTTACGCTCGGCGAAACTACGCACAACCGCCAGGGTTGCGTCCAACGTCACATCCATCGTTTACTCGTCCTTGGAAATGGCATGAGGGACTGTTCCAAATGTACCATTCAAATACCACTCGCGGTTGCCGGCTCGCGCCAATTTTCCGCTGGTCGATTTTCGCAACTGGCCCCGCTGCACAACTCGGGCGTCGGCCACGTCGATATCGAGACGCCCCGGCACGGTGTTGCGAATCTGCTGCGCGATTTCGTCCCAAGCGGTCGCCGGTTCGTCGCTTTCCACCAGCACCACCAGCCCCTCGGTTCCTAGATCCCGCATTGGCACGCCGAACGACACCACGCGTCCGGCATGCACGCCGGGCACTTGATTGACCACCTGCTCGACATCCTGCGGATAGACATTTTTTCCGCCAATAATGATCAGATCCTTCGCGCGGCCGGTGACGTAGACATGACCGTCTTCATCGACGTAGCCCAGGTCGCCCGTATTGAAAAATCCGTTCGCGTCGAACAAACCGAGATTCAGGTCGTGGCGACGAAAATAGCCGGTGAACAAAAATGGCGAACGAATGAGAATCTGGCCGGCATGGCCCGCGGGTAGTTCATGCCGCCGGTCGTCGACGACCCGCAACTCGCAATCGGCCACGCACGGGCCATTGCTGACGTGGGTAAGGGCGCCGGGAGCCCTGGGGTCGACCGCGACCGAACGGTGCTCGTTGTGCCAAATGGTGCGATCCAACGAGCGGTATTGGGGCGGGCAATCGGCGCTGGAGGTGGTCACGGCAAACACGTTTTCGGCCATGGCATAGCAAGTATGCAGGGCCGCCGAGGAAAAACCGTCCTTGCCGAATCGCTCGGAGAATGCTTGCATCGCCTCTCGGCTGACCGGTTCGGAGCAGTTGATCAACGCCCGCACCGAGGACAAGTCATATTGACCCGCCTCGGCCTTGGCGCTGTGCCCCATAAACGCGAAGGCGAAATTCGGCAGCCAGGCCAAGGTGGCGCGGTGGCGGCTAATCGCATCGAGCAATAGCGCGGGATTGGCCACCCATTCGAATGGCGACAGCCACACGACCTGCACGCCCAACAACAGCGGAGTCACGAAGCAGGCGATAAAGCCCATGTCGTGGTACAAGGGTAGCCAAGTGGCAATTACGTCGGATTGGGTCATGTGGAGGCGTTGGTTGTAGCTAATGGCGTGCCGCCACACGGCCTCGTGCGAAAGCATCACCCCTTTGTGCAACCCAGTGGTACCCGACGAGTGTTGCAGCAACATGGTGCTTTCCGGCCGGCAAGCGGCCCGTGGCGGAATCGGTCCGCTCCCCGCGGCAATCTCGTCGTAGCGGAACGTGTGGGGAACGACCAACAGGCTGTTTTCAATCTTCAGCATCGGATCGGCAGCCAGGCCCCACGCGCCGATTCGCTGGAGCAACTCGCTCATCCGCGACCAATACACGTCTTTGGCCACGCGCACGCTCGGCTCGGCCAACACGGTGGGAATCGCTCCCAGCCACACGCAACCCAGCCAGGCGGCATAGAAATCGATGTGATGCGTGCCGACCAGTACCACGACGTCTCCGGCTCGCAGCCCATGCTCGTGATAAAAAGCGGCCGCGCGAGCCGCGGTACCGGCGATTTGTCCGAATGTGCGCTGGGCAGGTTTGGCGCGGCGCGAATGCGTCTCGACACAAATACGCTCGGCCGCGTGCTCGGCGTGATTCAGGACCGCGCTTACAATATCTTCGTTGGCCATGGCCCGACAAGCAGCTAAAACTGGAAATAAATAAACGCGGTTTGGCCGCGGAGGTAGATCAAACACAGCACGAGCATCATGCCCGCGAGGCTGCCTTGGGCCAGCCAATACCCGAAGCCGGTCCCGGCCGAGCCGGACGGCTGGGCCTCGCTTGCCGCGGCCACATATTTGGTGACCCGGGGGGAGGCCCAAATCGCCAGCGTGAGTAGGGCGGTATGCAAGTAAAACGTGCCCGAGAGAGCTCGGTATGAGTATTCCCACGGCATGAGCGCCCGCTGGAGCAAGCCCAGGGCTTGGGCCGTTGTCGCCGAGCGGAACAAGACCCAGCCCAGCGAGACCAGAGCGAACGTCGAGAGCATGGCCAAGAGCTGTTTAGCCGGCGAAATGCCGGCGTCGGCGGTGGCCACCGCGCTTGGGGACGTTCGCTGCCGATAGGTGAGGATGTGATATCCGGCGATCAATCCGCCGTGATACAGGCCCCACAGCAAAAAGGACCAACCGGCGCCGTGCCAGATTCCGCACAGGGCCATCGAAAGGAGCGCCGCGCGGCACATCGCCCCCAGCGTCGCTTTCTTGCCCAGCAAAGGAAAAAACAGGTAATCGCGAATCCAACGCGAAAGCGAGATGTGCCAGCGATTCCAAAAATCGACCGGCGAGGTGGCCGAGTAGGGGTAGTTGAAATTATCGACTAGTTGAATCCCGCACAGGCGGGCCGAACCAATCGCCATGCGCGTGTAACTGGAAAAGTCCAGATAAATCTGCAGCCCAAACGCCACCGACATGCAGTACACGTCGGTGGCTCCAATGCTTTCGAAAGGCCGCGAAAATGCCCGGTCCACGTCGGGCGCGATTCCGTCGGCCAATACGATTTTCAGGAACAGCCCGCTGACGATCATCCACAGCCCGCCCAGAAATGCACTGCTGTCGAGCCGAGTTTGGGGATTTTCGATCTGCGGCAAAAGTTCCTTGGCCCGCATGATCGGTCCGGCGATCAACTTCGGAAAGAACGCGATGAATAGTTGAAAATCCCAAAACGAATGGATGCGTTCGCGTTTGCGGATGATGTCGACCGTGTAGCTGATGGCTTCGAAAACGTAAAACGAGATGCCCAAGGGCAAGATCCATTGCGGCACGGCCACCAGCTGGGTGATTCCGAGCCACGAACCGACCGCGTTGACATTTTCGCACAGCCAACTCAAGTATTTGAACTCGGCCAGCAACAGCACATTGGCCGCGAGCACGCACCCGCCGCGCAATTTTCGATTTGGCGGGCCGGCCACGATCCATCGAGCGCCCCAATGGTTCAAAGCCGCCGAGCCCACCAGCAAGCCCAAATAGGGCCAGTGCCACGAGGCGTAAAAAACGTAGCTGGCCGCCAGCAGCACCCAGCGATGCGCGCGGGCCGGCGCAAGCCATACGGCCAGTACGACGATCGGCAAGAATGCCAGATAAACCGGGCTGTTGAACCTCAAGGCTGCGCCAACTCCTTCCAAGTTGATCGTCGAAGAGCCTCGTCCCATAAAAACTGGGCCAATCGCTGGTGCCCCGGCTCCGTAAAGTGCGATCGATCGGGAGAATCGCCCACCCAGCCCCAATATTCATTGGGCACGACGCGCCGCGCATCGAGCACGGTAATCCCCAGTTGATCCGTTTCGCCGTCGAACTGGGCGATAAATTCGTTTTGCCTGTCCGGGTCCATCAGGGGAGGCAGATCCGACCGCTCGGGAGCGTAATAGCAGAGCACCGTCGCGCCATGCTCTTTGAGCAGCCGCACGACGGCCCGCAGGCATTTGACGTTAAAAGCGTAGTCGTGCTCCACCAGATCATATGAATACTTCACGCTCTCGCGGTCATCCCAAAGTCGCTGCACGCGATCGGTCAAGGTGCGGAAGATTTGTGCCCGCAGTTCCGCGCTCTTGCCCATCAGCGTCAACCGACTACCGATCCACGTGGTGAGCGACTCGTCGATCCGATCGGAATCCGAGCGCAAGCGCTCGATCTGTTCGTCATGCTCGACCTGCATGCGTTGCGCCCGGACCTCTTTGACAATATCGGGATCGGCTTGAATTTTCGCGTCGCCGAGCATTGCCTCGAAGGCCCCATCGAATTCGGCGTCGCGATAGGCGGCGTAGATTTCGTGCCGTAATTGCGAATCGCGGGCAATATTTCGCCAGGTCAGGCCCAAAACGACGATCGTCGGTCGGTGACCTCGCTGGAGCAAGTGCCCAACGCGAGTCAGAATTTCGAACGGCAGAAAGTTCGGATACGACAAAAGATAAAAATTGGTACGCGAATCAGGAAATTGCCGACCGACCCGAGCGGCCAATTCGTCGATCAAGATGCCGGCCTCATCGGTGCGCAGCGCGTCGCCCTGTTTCGTGCCTGGCAGGGCATAAGTATGCGAATTGCCCAAGATCCACACGCTTCGCTCCTGTTTGGGAGGGGGCAACCTGGCCGGGTCCTTGAGCAGAATCAGGACATTCTCGGGACGATGTGTTTGTCCGGTCACATCGCCCGGCGTTTCGGTCACAAGCCGAGAACTGCCCCATTCGGCCAGCGTGACCACCAGCCCCGCCGTCGCGACAACGATCAGCAGCCTGCTTCGATCAGGGCCTGTTTTGATGGTGGACTCGCTCATGAGGTAGTCAACAGGATTACCGCCTTATTTTCCGACAGGTGCCGCCACCGATGCGGCACTTCCCGAGAGTGAACTGAGCTGGAAATCGGGCCAAACCTTTTGCTCGACAAAATCGATCATCCGGCAACCGCCGAACTGCCGGATCAAGTTGACGAATCGAGAGGCGAACCGCCCGCGGCCCAGGCCTTGATGCAGGCGGACCTTAAGCGGGATCTTAACGGAGAGTTCGGCAAACTCGCGGGGATCGAACTCGTACGGGTGGCAGTAAAACACAAACGGACGCGATTGCATCACGCGTCGGGCGAACCACCTTCCGGCCGACCCTGGCAGAAGTCGATGGTAACCGCCACCCCCGACGGGCCAGTTTTTACCCCAAGCTCGGTAACTGGCGATGGGAAATTCCAGAATGCTCTTGCCATTGGAAAGCTGCACGCGCGTCGGCGAGAGCGGCCAATCGGGAATACCGTAGCGGGGCCGCTTGACGGGGAAAATGCTCGAATCGTACTCGAACCCTTGTTCGGCCAATTCTTCCAGTGCCCACAACGAACCGCGGACAATCGAGAAATCGGGGGCCCGATAGCCACGGACCGGTTTGCCCAGGATTTGCTCGAGCAAATCTTTGCTCTTGCGCAGATCGGCGGCAAATTCCGCGCGGGTTTGCTTGAAGATTTCGACATGCCCAAAACCGTGGCTGGCGACTTCGTGGCCGCCCGCATCGATCTCGCGCACGAGCTGAGGAAATCGCTCTGCCAGCTTGCCGAGCACGAACATCGTGGATTGCACCCGAGTTCGCGCCAGCAGGTCCAGCAGCCGCCGCGCGTTGTCGGCCGCCCGTTGGGTGATCGGCAAATCGCGGTCCCAACTGGATTGCGGCCAGTCTTCGACGTCGATGGTGATTACCGGCGGCGCGTAGTTCAGGGTGCCAGGCATACGTGATAATCCATCCCCGCGCCAGGAATCTTGATGATGTCGGTCGTGCCAAATCCAGCGGCCGAACCGAGCGAGCGAATCATTGGCTCGTCGTAAAAATACACCGGGCAATGCCGCAGTCGGTAGCGCACTTTGCGAATCGGAGTGCGCAGCCAATGCTTGCTGGGGAATGACACGGCCGCCTTGCCAGTGACCAGACCGCGCAGTGCTTTGCAAAATGTCACGGGATCGGGCACGTAATCGAGCACGCCCATGACGATCGCGAAATCAAACCGACCCGGCGGCAAGACCTGGGGAAAATAGCCTTCGATCAGCGTCAATTGATCGCTGTGTCCCAACCTCTCGATTCGCTGGCGGGTCAGGTCGAGCATGCCAGGCGCGGGATCGAGCGCGACGACATGACTCGCGCCGCGCTTCAGCGCTTCGGCCACGTACGGACCCGACCCGCAGCCGACATCCAAGCCGCGCTTGCCGGTCAAATCGCCCAACCGCCCGAATGTGAGCGAATAGCGGGCAAACATGTCGTGGCGATAGCGGCGGTCGATCCATTGCATGACCGGACTGCGCTGGCCGTCGTAAAACGTGTCGAACGTTTCGGCAAAGCTATCGAAAAATGTGCCGGGGGCCTGCGATTGATTCATGGTCCGCTTCCGCTTACCGATTGAGTGTTGACATGCTGCCGGTTTGATCCCAGGCTCGCGGGTGAAAGAGCGTGGCCCACGCGCCGTACGCGATTCCCAAGGCATAGGCGAAATGAATCGTCGCCAGCGCCAAAGGAACCAGGCTCGCCACGAGCAGACCTTTGCGCGGGATGACCGAGATTGCAATCAGCGTAAGCGCCAGCGCGTAAATCGCCGGCAAGGCCAAGGCGACCAGCGGCTGACGCAAGTAGATTCCGACGCCGATCAGGACGAACATGGCCAGGAAAAACAGCGGCGGCACGACCTGCCTCAAAGTCGTCGGTTTGCGATGTTTGCGGACCACGGGAATCCGCCAAAAGCTGTATTGGAAATACTGACGAAACAATTTACCGAGCCGGTCCCGGACATAATAGACGTAGCGCACGCGCGGCGACACGTAGATTTTTCCGCCGGCCTGGGCGATGCGGTAATTGAATTCGTCGTCCTCGGTACGCACGAGTTGTTCGTCGAATTTACCGATGCGTTCGAAAATCCAGCGGCGGAACGTGGGAAAATGGGCCCCTTCCACGTATCCTTCGTAATTGGCGAATCGATGGCTGGCGAGCCCGACTCCACACGGATGCGACATGGCAACCGCCACCGCCTCGCCAAAGCGATTCGTGCCGGCATGCACGATCGGCCCTCCGGCGCTCCAAGCTTCCGGATGCTCGTCCATCAGGCGAACCACCTGGCTGACAAAGTCGGTGGCCACCTCGCCGTGCCCATCGATGCGGACGATCAGCTCGCCTTGCGCCCGATCGATCGCCACGTTCAGTCCCGAGGCGACGATCCGGCCGGGGTTGTCGACAACCTGAATAAACGGATATTTCCGCTGATAGTCGGCCAGCACGTCGCGCGTGTTGTCGTCCGAGAGGCCATCGGCCACGATGATTTCCATGCGGTCGCGGGGGTAGTCCTGTTTCAGCACCTGCTCCAAGCTGCGGGCGATGAACGGACCTTCGTTCCGCACGACCATCACGACCGAAATGAACGGCAAACTAGTTGCGATTGCTTGTTCCACGTTGCTCTCGGGCCCTTTCACCAAATCACGATTGCCAGTGAACGAACGACTCGCTCAAGCCTCGATCAGCTCAATCAACATCTGACTCGGCAGAATCAAAAACGCAATGAGACGATTTTCGAACGCTACCGCCGGTTTGGGCGCGGATATCAGCCGCGCGCCGTTGGCTTCCAGGACTTCTATCGAATGCGCCAGGTTGCCGCAGAGAAAACACTGGTGGTAGATTTTTATGCCTCGCTTGAGGTAGGAGGTCAGCGGCGAGGTATCGTCGAGCGGCTCCAGCAGTTCCACGCGCATTGGACCCAGGGTCATGAACAGGCCGCGAATTCGTTGCAGCGGATCGGCAAACTCCTCGCCTTCGGCCCGGTAGCCCAGCAACTCGTGATCGCGACGATCCTTGGCCATGTCGCGACACGCCAACCCGATGTGATGAAATTTCAAATCGCAAAGCACGATTGCGGCTCCAGTCTACGAAACGCCCTTGCCCTGGAGGACGGCCAAAATTCGCTCGACCGAAACAAACTCGGCCGCTTCTTCGGGACTGATCGACACGTCGAATTCGCCTTCGATCGCCATCAGCACATTGAGCACGTTCAACGAGTCCCAGTCGTCCACCGTCTCGTGCGACGTTTGGACCGTCACTGCCAGCAACGGCAGACCAAACACCTCGGCGACGACTTTTCGCGTTCTTTCCTCGACCTGGCTAGGCACTCACGTTCTCCTTGTTCTGCTGTTGGACGCGCTCGATCATCGCGGGCCACGCGAACAGGGGGCTCGCCAACTCGGCCTCGTACAGGTGTTCGGCGTCGCCGCCCAAATCGATGAAATCCCGACTGTTGTAAAAATCTTGCACGGGGCTGTTCTTGGCGGTCGGGCGATAAATTCCGCGCAACCGCTTGGCCCCGGCTGCTCTGGCCAGTTCGGCCAAATAAGCCAGAAAGGCGTCCTCGACCTGCCGCCCCATGACGCGGCAGCTCATCAGCAGAGTATCGACGACCCAGGTCTCGTCGTCCAGCCGGTCGATGATTCCCACGCAAACCAGCCCCGAATCGCCGTAACGATCGCTCAGTCGCAACCAGGCCACGGCCGCATCGGGCGAATCCATGAAACGCCGCAGATCGTCGACATTGTGACGCCGAGTGGTGAGGTTGAATTGGTTCGTCTTCTGGATGAGCTGGTGGACTCGTTCCAGCGTGCTCGCATCGCACCTGCCGACTTGGGCCGTCATTTCCAAATTGCGCAAGAAGTCTTCCACGCTCACGGCCTGGTCTTGCACCTGGCGGCGCAAGGTTTCGCTCTCGTACATTTCGGCCCGCTGGCGGTCTTCGTCGAGCAGCCGTGGCCGGTCGAGCGCCGCCACTTCTCCGAGCGCAGCCAGATAGCCCAGCGGATCGGCCGGCAGGTCGACGACGTGCACCATCGGCAATTCCGCGCGGATCGTCGCCCGTTCGAGGGGGTTGTCGTCAAAAAACACCAGCGAATCCAAACCGATATTGAGTGTTTCGGCGATCTTCCGCAGACTCGCCGGCTTGGGATTCCAATTGGCACAAATGCAAGCGAAGTGCTCGCGCTTCAACAACATCTCGGGGTGCAAGTCGAGCATGTCGAGCACCGTTTGTTCATCGCTCTTGCTGGCGATGGCCAACAAGAATCCGCGCCGACGCAAACCCAGCAGAGCCGCTTGAAAATCCTTGAATACGTTGCCCGGGTAGTCGTCGCCGAGTTTTATCCCCTCCGGCCCGTCATCGCCCAACACGCCGCCCCACAGCGTATTGTCCAAATCGAGAACTACGCACTTGGCCGCCGGCCTGATGAGCGCACGGACGCTGCGGGCCAGCTTGCGCGCCAGCAAAATCATGTTCTGCGAACTGCACCCCGAACGGGCCATGTACCACAGCTTGGGATCCGTCCAGCGCTCGGCCCCGGCAGCAGCCACGGTTCCGGCGTAATCGAACACGTGGGCATCGGGAATCTGCGCCAGATCGCGAGCCAATTGCCGATTGCACTCGGCCAACAAATGCACGAACCCATCGGGATCGTTAGCGTCGAAAACGTTCGTATCGTGGCTGGCGCTGGCGGCCAGATTCGCTGCCAAAATCGACGCGCGATATTTTGCCCGGGCCGAACGTGCCAAGCCGACCAGGCGCTCCCGAATGGCATCCAACCGCTGCCGCGTGGCCGCGGGACCGATCGCCGGACTCTCATGAACCAGGTGACGGTCCATGTCCTCCAACCGCAAGGCAAGCCACAACACGTCGGGTGATTGCTGAGCCAGCGGCGAACGATCGTCGAGCACCTGCTGCTCTAATTGCCCAAAGGGACCAAACCACGGGCGCACGGGACAGTTCAGCCGCTGGCATTCGACGACGAGAAACGGCCGCAGCAGTTCGGCCGTAAAGGTCGACAGCACGGCCAGCTTGGCAGCACCCTCGACGGGCGACGCCTCGATTTCTCGCGCCAACCGCAGGTATTCAGCAGGTTTAGTGGGGCCGGATGTCACGATGTTTGTTTTTCGTCGAGTTCTTTCGTTTACTTGCCAAGTGCTCGATGCAGTGTTCACGCTTGCGTGAGCAGGCCTTCTGTTTTCGTTTACTTTCGGGCCGCGAGCAAATTCTGTGGCCCGCCGCCATCGCCGCGGGTCATGTGCACTTGTTCTTTTTTTTCGTCAAAGGGGTGCAGCAAGGCCGAGACTTTTTTGGAGGCGGCAAAAATGAAATTCGAGGGCCCCTCGTAGCAACCGGCCGATTCCAAAGCCGGCCGCCAGGCTCGATGCGATAAGTTGGTAACCACGATGTCGGCCCGATTTCGCTTCAAATACCGCGTCGCGGCCCGTGTCACCTTGCTCTCCATGCCCGGCAAGGCCAGGCAATCGATCAGCGAGCCGACGCGCATATTGCCGAAATAATTGTGCCCCTGCATGGCGACGTTCAGCACCACCATCCAGCCGACAATACGACCTTCGAACGTGACCTTCAGCCGGATCCAGCGCGGATCGCTGGCGGGATACAAAATGTTCAGAATAGCCGCGTCGCGGACCGCGATCATGGCGTAATTGTCGCGAGCATCTTGCCAGATTTCGTCGGCCCATGGCCCGAAGCCGGACTCCACGTGGTACGCGACCGCCGACGTGTCGCGCGGCCGGTGGCGGGTTTTTCGGGCCTGATATAGATGCACGGCCACCGCGCCCAATCCGCTCATCGCCAGCGCGTCCATCGCTAGCCGCCGCCCGGGCGTGGTCCGCAAGTAGACGATGTTTCGCAAAAATCGAGCCGGATGCAGCACGCGGAAATAGAATGGCACCAGAGAGGTATTCCAGCCGGCCGAAATGAGCATTTGCGCGGCGGCCTCCTGGTATCCGCCGATGCCGACCGTGTAAAGCTGGGGCTGCTTTCGCATCGCGTCCAAATACATTTGCACCGCGACCGAAGCGAATTGCTTGTCGACCTGGCCTTCGGAAAGCGGCAGTCGGTATTCGGCCAATGGCATGGTACTTCCGTTTATATAGAACGGCTGATGTTTGAGGATGTAGGCCCCGCGAACCGCGCCGTCTTCGACCGCCAGATAGTATTCATGATAGATGTTGCGGCCATCAATCTTGGGCAACCAGGCGGGAATATGGCTTTCGGGAAACGTCAGCGCCGCACCCCCGGCGAGCAACCGACCGTTGAAAGCTTTGACCGCTTCGACAAAATCCTCGGTGTAAGGGGTGATGACCGTGCCCATGGATTGAAAACCGCTTAGCCGGCGTGCGCTCGCTCATGGGCGCCTGGACGCTGGTACTGCTGGGCCAGGATTCTGAGCTCGTCGACCAATTGACCGGCGAAGTATTCCAGAGTCTGTTCGGCCGAGCCGCGCAAGCCCTCGTCGATCAAACGAACGCGCAGCGCCTGGTCGGTGAGAATCCGATCGATCGCCGCCGCCAGCCCAGTGGAATCATTTGGCTCCACCAGCAATCCGTTTTTGCCGTGCTCCACCGATGACGGAATTCCGCCGGTCCGTGTCGCCACGACGGGGCAACCGAACGCGCGGGCTTCCACGATCGTCCGCGGCGTGCCTTCCGAAAGGCTCGGCAGCACGAACACGTCGTGGCCGCGGTACAGCTCGAACAGCGGTTCGCCGAAGTCGAGCATTCCGGTCAGTTGAATGTCGTCGCGATAGGGGCTGTTGCGAATCCGCTCGTTAGCATAAGCCTCGGCGTTGGTCGTCTTGTCGGTTCCGCCGACGAGCGTCAGCTTGAGCGGGCCTTTTTTTCGAAGCTGCTCAAACGCATCGAGCAGATTGTGCACGCCCTTCTCCGGCCGCAAATAGCCGACAAAGAGCAGTTTGGGGGGATTGCCCAGCGCCAAGTTTTCGCGGGGCTTCATCTCGCGCTCGTAAATGCACGAAGAAACCACCACGCGGCCCTCCCGGCAACGCAAGACGTCCCACATTTCGCGGCCGTTGGTAGCCGTGCGCGTCATCGGTTCAGCGACCATCCGCCGCAAAGTGGCGTTCGAATGCGACGCGAAGCCCAGCGCAAGTTTCTTCATCAAGCCCCGGTAATCGCTCGAGGCGGCGATCACGTTGTAGGGATTACCCGCCACGTGCAACAACTTGGGCGTCCGCAGACCGACCAGGGCAGTCGGAATTTGGAACGGAACGCGAATAAACAACACGTCGACACTGCGGGCAAAGCGGCGGACAATGCTCCGCGTTCGAAAGTAGTGCGCCTGCGACCGGATCACGCTCTTGAGCGGCGGCAAATCCACCACGTCTTGGGGTGGGAAGCTCAGCGCGTGCGCCATATTGCTCTGCGGCTCGGGCAGGACCGGAATACAAAGCTTCGCCCCCGGCACTATCTCGCGCAGCATATCCAGCAGTCGCCCGATGGAATGGTTGCACAACAACTGCCCACGGCCGTCGCGCGCGGCAGGCAGACAGGAGATAATGCCCAATCGAAAATCCGACGATTGCTCGATCATTGTCTAATGATACGCCGCGCCGTTGGTGGCCGCGGGCGCCCTCTTGTACACAAGGTAGTCGCTGACTTGCAAGTATTCCAAACCACTCTCTCGCAATACGCCCAGGGCTTCTTCGGCCGTGCGCACGATGGGAAACCCGTGCAGATTGAACGACGTGTTCAAGATGACGCCACCGCCCGTGCGGCGTTCGAAGGCGTTCAAGATGTCGTGCATCGCGGGGTTGTGCGCGCGCGACAAGATCTGAGCCCGGCACGTCAAGTCGGCGTTGTGCACCGCGGCAATCAGATCGCGGAAATTCTCCTTCGTATCGAAGGTCATCATCATATAGGGGCTGCGAAGCTGTTTTGGGTTCTTGATGTAGTCGTGTTGCCGTTCCTCTTTGACCATTGGGGCGAAGGGCATCCAAAAATCGCGCTTCTTGACCATGCGATTGATCACACGCACCACGTCCTGGGATTTGGGATCGGCCAAGATCGAACGATTGCCCAGGGCCCGCGCCCCAAACTCCATCGGCCCGGCGCAGCGGGCCACCGGATGACCGGCTGCGAGCAGTTGCGCCACGGCATCAGCGATATCGGCCGGCCGCTCGTAGTAGAAGCCGCTCTTTTTCAAGGCCGCCAGGGTGTCTTGCTCCTGGGGCGCGTCGGCCAGGTAAAAATGTTCCAGGGGTTTGACCGCCGCATCGCCGAAACGCCGGGCCGCTTCCAGGTAAAAGGCCCCAATCGAGAGGGTCTCGTCGCCGCAGGAGGGAAAGGCCTCGAACGCATCGACCTCGGGCAGTTCGGAAATCCGTTTGTTGGCCTTGACGTTCATGAACACTCCGCCGGCCGCCAGCACGTGCCGCACGCCGGTCGCGCGCACCGCATGCTGCACCCAATCGCAGAGCAAATCCTCGGTGAAGCGCTGCAGCCCGGCGCAGATGTAGTCGAACCGCATGCCGCGCAGATCGTGCTCCAAAGTCTCGTGCAAGAAGTGCGTTTGCCGCCGCGTGCCACGCTGAAACCCAAGCCCATCGGGGCGAAGCCGTAGATAGCGCTTAAAAACTTTCGCGGTTTCTTCGGCCGCGCGATCCGAGGCGTAGGGTCCCATGCCCATCAGCTTGTATTCGTGTTCCAGCGGCACAAAACCCATGCCGAAGGTCACCCAGGTGTAGATCCCGCCCAGCGAATCGCCTTCGTGCGTGGTGGCAATTTCCTGGCATTGACCATCGCCCCAGACGCGAACCGACGCGCTGACATTGTCGCCGGCCCCGTCGCATGTCAGCACGAGGTATTTTTCGTGCGCGCCCTGGCGCAGCCCGTAATAGGCCGTTGCGGCGTGCGTGAGATGATGATCGTGATGCGAAATGTTCGTGTCGCCAAAGCCCTCTTCGGCCAAGAGGGCTTTGAGCCTGGCTTGGCCAAAATTCGGGCGCACGGCGGCTACCAGCGGCACGGCCACTCGTTGGCGCAGTTTGCCGACGACGGTCGATTGGCGGCGGAAGGCGTGGATCACATCGTCGCGGCTATGGTAGCGGCAGATGACCTGGTTGCCGCCATACGTGGTGGCAAGCAAGTCCGCGGGTTTGGCGCCGACGCGATCCAAACAGGCCTGCAAGGCCAATCGCGGAAAGCCCCAAAAATTCTTTTCGCCCGACAGCCGCTCTTCTTGAACCGCGTAGATCAGGCCCGACTCGTCGCCGATGCACGCGCTGGCGTTGTGGCTGGCGTGCAAACCGAGGATGCAGCGTCCCAAACAATAATCTCCTGAAACGGAAAATTCGCCAGCCCGCGCTTGCCGCGTCGAACCGTGCGACTTGAAAGTTTTTAACTGTCGAGGTCGCGCCGCCGTGAGTGCCGAAGATCAGGCGCCGGCGGACCCAGATCGATTCATGCGTGTGTGCTATCCCGCCGCGGGTCTCGGCAAAGCGGGCGTGACGGGCGGCGGCAACGCCGACGGCGACGGTTTGGAACTCGTGACCCCTCCACGTGGACGGACGGTCTCCGCCAGCATGCAGAGTCCGATCGATAGACCAAGCCCGATATTGAACGAAGGATTAAACAAGATTTCACGGGTAAACATGCCGCGGACCACCCACAGGATGACCATCATTCGCAGCATGCGCAAGGCATCGCGCAGAGGATCTTCATTGCCGCCGACCTTTCCGCCTCCGCGCGGCTTCCAGGACCACATCGCCCAGCCCACGGCAATCAACGCGAAAAAACAAATCACGCCGCTGCCGGCAAAGACGTGCGCGAAAATGTTGTGCGCCTCGATAAGGCCCAGCGAGTGTTTCACCGAAGTGCGGCGGCCGATTTCGAACGGCAACACCTGCGGAGAAACGCCGATCAGCGGGTTTTCCAAACCGATGTCCAGGCACGCGAAAAGAATATCGCGGCGGTGTTCGTCGGACTTATTGCCCTCCATGGTCTGCTTGATGCGCTGATCGAGCACCGCCGTGTTTCCGAACTGCAGGATCAAAAACGCCACGGCACCCGTGATCGCCGCGACCAGAATCAAGCCACGACCACGGCGATCTTTAAATAGCATCAAACCGACCACCACGGCCCCCAAATAGCCGGATCGATTGCCGCTCATGAAGATAGCCAACAAGGTGGGCAGCGTGCTGGCAACCAGGATGCCTTTCACCACCACCGGAACCGTCTTTAGCCGCAAGGCGATGTAACCCGCCATCAATATCGCGGGCAGGGCGAACAGCGAATATGAGTTTTTGTTGGCGCCTTGCATGGCCTCGACGCCCAACTTGGTTTCGTCTTGCAACCCGTGCCATGCCAGCAGGGCGATGGCGATACTCAATGCCAGCGCGCCGGCCACGAAATCGCCGCGCCGCCGCACCAACAGCGCACACGTCACGATCGTGATTACGGCCGAAGCCGTCTTGAAAATTTCTCCGACGGCAATCGAGCCGCCGCTGAATACCGAGAAACAGTACATGCCGGTAAAAACCAACAACGCGCACATGACGCGAATCGGGAATTCATGAACGCGCGTCACCAACACCAGTGGAAAGGCAACCGCTACGGGAATCAAATAGGGATGCAAAGCCAGCCCCATTACGTCGGGACGCAAACTGGTGAACCCGGAGGCCACGACCAGAAAGGACATGGCGAACAATACCACCCCGCTGATCGACAGCCCTGAAATCGAGAGTTTAGAGCCCATTCGGCTGGGCGAGCGAGCCGTCATCACCGACGGCGACAGGGGCATGGCAGATTGAGAACTCATGAAAGGCCCAAAATGGACGACGACCGCGCGGGAAGCGACGCGGCTCGAATTCGTCCCCATCGAACCGTTACCGCTATTTTAGCACTCATTCGTGGCTCGGTTTTCCGTTTTGATCGCGATACGAGCGATAAGCCCGGGCGGCGATCTGTTGCCCGATAGGCCCCAGTGCCAGCAGTGCCTGTAGCGCCCAGGCGTGACGATTGCGTCGAACGTGCGCTGGATAGGCGGCGCGGCCGAAATCCAGGATTCGCCGCGCCCGCTGGCGTTGCCCACGTGCCAGCGTGGCCAGGCCGTGTCGGGCAATGTCGTATTCCACAAACGCGTCCAACACTGCATCGCGCGAGATTCCAATCCGCTTCAGCACATTGCCGTCCAACTCCAACGTCGATACGTATTCGTCGACCAAAAACTTCAAAGCGCTGGTCGCGCTCTCTTGGGCAGCCTGGTTATCCGGGTGCCAGCGGTAGGCGAAGAGCCGCAGGTCAATAAAGTAGGCCGTTTCGGCCACTCCCAGCGCCTTCCAATGGAACCACTTGTCGGGATTGAACAACCGGCCGCCGCCATATCCCTCCACGGCCTGATAGAGCTCGGTGGCGTAGACAGTGGCCGCGAAATTAAATGGATTCTTCATCTGCCGCACACAGCGTCGCAGCAGCTCGTCGGCCGCCACGCCGTAGACCGGCGCCCCGAGCAGCTTTTCCATTTCCGGTCGCCGGTCGGCCGGGGTCCATAAGCTGGGGTCCGGGCCGGAGTGGCCCGTCACGCGATCGCTCGGGTCAATCACATCCCAACTGGCGCTGGCTATGGTCGCGCGGCTTTTGGGGCCCAAGTATTCGAAAAACTTCTGATAGCTGGCGAGCGCGCCGGGGCGCATCAAGTCGTCGGAGGAAAGCATGATCATGCAGGCGCCACTGGCCATGCGGGCCGACCGATCCAAATTGCCGCCAAACCCGACATTGCAGGCGTTGACGTGCAGTTGGATGCGCGGATCGTTGAACGCTTGCACCACGGCCACGGAGCCGTCGGTGCTGGCGTTATCGGAAACGAGGATTTCCAGATCCTGGTAATCCTGGTCCAAAATACTTTGGATCGTGCGCCCCAGATAGCGTTCATAGTTGTAGTTCGGGATGCAGATTGAAAACTTCATGTTCGCTCAGTCGCTATGTGCCACTGCAACAGACGGCGGCAAGCCGATAGCTCGTTTCAAAGGACGGGCCATGGCCAGCTCATACACGCGCACGATCTTCGCCGCGCAAGCGGCCAATGAGTACTCCCCTTCGGCTCGTTGGCGGCCGGCCAGGCCCATCCCGCGCCGGAGTGCTGGATCGCGCGCCAATCGGTCGATGCAGGCAGCCAGGTCCCGGGGATCATCTTTTTTGGCCAACAGGCCCGTCACACCGTGCTCGACGATGTCGCCGACTCCGCCGGCGCGAACGCCGACGACCGGCAAGCCGGCAGCCATGGCCTCGACGACCACGCGGCCGAACGACTCGCTATCGGCCGGATGTACCAGCAGGTCGACTTGCGACATGATGTCGGCCGGCTCCGCCACGAAACCGGGCCACTCGAAACGATCGGACATCCCGGCCCGCGCGATCTCCGCGTGCAAGCCGTCAACGTAAGCGTCGCCGACCCTCCGGCCGGCTTGCGAAGGATCATGTCCATAAATGCGCCACCGAATCGGCAATTGGCGGTCGACCAGCGCGGCGGCTTCAATGAAGAGCCCATGTTTTTTCCAGCGGCTGGTCAGATTGCCCACCATGGCCACCACGATTGGTCCGCCGCGGTCCGGCGTGGATCGGACGCGAAAGCGGCTGACGTCGATCCCGTTCGGCACGACTTCCAACAAATCGTCCGGCAGCCAATCGCGGACTTGCGCGGCGCTGGCTTGAGAATTGGCCACGAGCTTTGAGCAATATTGGGCCAAGTATCGGCCCAGCGACGGCCCTTCTCGCCACAACCGAAACGGCTGTCCCGGTCCAAGCATTTCACGCAGGTGCCACACGTGCGGCAAGCCAAGCCTGTGAGCCGCCAGCCCGCCCTCGGGCGTAAGGATCGTGTTGGTGTGAATCAGATGGGCTTGCATGCGCGTCGCGAATTCGGCTACCCGAGCCGCCGAACTGATCGACCAGCCGGTGGCCAGAATCTGTTTCGCTTCCGCCAGCGGCCGCTTCCAGAGTGGCATGCGGATTTTGCGGTTCCACCAATACAATCGAGTGAACAACACGGCCCCGCCCACGGCATCGCGCAAATGTTCGCGTTCCGCCGCCGTGCCCGCATCGTGACAAACCGCGCAAGCACCGATGCCGTCGGCCCGCAGCATCCCGATCAAACCCAAGGTGCTCAAGGCCGCACCCCCGCCGGCGCTGTTGAGCACGTGCAGAACCTTTCGCGGTCGAGCGGTCATCGAGTGGATAGCGGACATTCCCGTTCGAAGTGGGCCAGGTCCTCGGGCGTGCCCAGGACCCAGACTTTATCGACTATGTTGGCGCGGATGTTGGCTCCCGCCGCGATCATGCGGTTGTAGACCGGGGCGACGTAAAACTCCTGGTTCGATCGTTCGCCGGCCGCGATCATCGCCTCGGCATGCCGCACGAAATCGCGTCCCCGGCAAAAATAATACAAGCCCGTGGTCGCCCACTCGGAGATGCGCCGCTTTTCCGCCGTTTCCAGCACGCGGCCCCCCTCATCGATCCGGGCAAAGCTCCACTTGTCACCCGGCGCGCTAAACACATCCAGCACCCCGTCGACATTCGGCCCAAGAGCCTCTAGCGCCTGGACCAACGTGGTGGGACAGTACGTATCGGCATTGAAAATCAACAGGGGCTCGTCATTTTCAATCAACGCGCGAGCCACCAACACCGTGCAGGCCTGGCCCTGGGTGACCTCGTCCAAGGCGATGATCGCCGGATTGTAGCGAGCATATCGCGACTTGATGTCCCGCGCAAGGGCCAAGTCGTCCAAATGTTCGCGAAGGCAAATGAAAATCAAACGTCGAGCTAGCGATAGGGGCAACCCATCGGTCGCCCAGGCGTACATCGGCTTGCCGCGCACGTCGATCAAGGGTTTGGGCGTCCTAATGCCAATCTGAACGAAGCGGCTGCCGCGGCCGGCCATGGGCATGACGATGTTCATCGCGATCGGGGATTTTCGCGGGCTCGTTCGGCGGCCTGGCGCTGCTCGGTGCTCATCGGCAACGTCGAGCCATCGCCGGCGATCGAACCCCATGACTCGAAGCGCAGCGCGTTGTCGTCGATATAAATCTGCGCGTGCGGCTTGCCGAAGTGAATTTCGTCGTATTCGATCCCGTGGCGCGCCAGCCACTCGAAGGTGACACCGCCCTGACGTGCAATCGCCTGGCCCACGTTGCCGTCGCAAGTTTTCATGTGCCGCGCCGTAGCGATGATGATGTAATGGCCGGCGGCGCGCAATTGTCGCAGTTTTTCGACCGCGCCCGGCACCGGCTCCAAATCGGCGTAGTCTTGGCTCGGCTCGCGCAAGCGGCAAACCACGCCATCCAAATCAATACAAATTCGCATCGTACTTCTTACGCCTGGTGCTCGGCATAGGCCGGCAAAAAGAGCTCGCCGAATAGCTCTAGCGCCCGGGCATACATCGCCATCTGCCGCCGCGGCGCGTCGTAGTGCAAGGCTGGCATGCTGGCAAATAACAACCCGGTGATCAGTAAAATCTCGCGGCGGTCGAACTCGGCAAAAAATACTTTTTCGAACCGCTCTTGAATCTGCCGATGTTGCGGCCGCGAGCGAATTTCCAAATCGACCCGCGACCCGTTTATCGAAACATGAAACAAATCATTGGTAATGAAATCGTACAGTCCGTAAATCGAATGGTACAGCTTGGCCACGTCGTAACGTGGATCGCCGTAGATGCCGGACGCGCCGAAACTGCCTCTCGGGTCGAGCAGCTTGCAAATCCGCGAACGCAAGTCATACAAAATATTCGAGAGACACAAATCGCCGTGCACGACCGAACCCTGCACGTTTTCGGCCAACCGATCGACTTCCTTTTCCAATCGACTCCACAGACCCGAAATATTCGGCGCCTCGTGGCCATTGATCACGACCGGCCCGGGATGCTGAACCAACTCGAGGAGTTCGCGGGGCGCGGTCATGTTTTCCAACCGCTTGCGGGTTTTGCCCAAGTACATTTCCTCGAGCACGCCCGGGCCGAGCGGCCGGCGGTGGCGCATGAATCCTTGCAGTAAAATGTCTCGCAGATGCACGAACACCTGCTCCCAAATGCCCGGGTCGACGTTTTCGAATACGAACACCTCGGCCAAAGTGGGATAGCCGTAATACTCCAACGTCAGCCAGGGATCTTGCCAGTCGGTGGAATAGCCCGTCACCCGCGGAAACAGCACGGCCAGGTCCGGCGGCAAGAGTCGCAAATAGTTGATTTCGTCGAGGAATTTTTCCACGTAGCGGCTGCGCTTGGTGATGGTGCCCATCACGCTATCGATCGAGAGTTCGTTGAAGTCTCGCTTCTGCAACAACGTGCGATGCGAACTGGCCTGGCGGTCCGGGTTGCCGCAATCGAGCCAATCGCCGGCCGGGACGGCGCGAACCGCGGCGCGGGCGGCGGCGCGGAGTTGCGACAAATCCGGAAAATAGTAAACGCCGATCAGTGCCTGCAGCGGTCCGGCCAGGTCGGGCTCTTTGTCGTGGAGCGCCGTGACGATGCCCTCGGCGTCGGTTTGGGCCGTGCACCAGCGATAGGAATCCTGGACTGGCTGCACCAGAACGGCCGGTTCGTCGCGCAACAGAATGTCCGGGTCGGTAAATTGAAAATGCGTGTCACCCAACACGACCAGCGCTGAGCTGCCCTGGGCATGTTCGGCCAATTCGAGCACAGTGCGGCCGACACCGCCGTCGGACGAGGGGACAATGAAGGCGATTTCGCTGTCATGGGCGAAAGAGCATTCCACGAAATCTTCGACGAACATGCCGCGGCGCGAAACGGCGATCACGAACCGCCGCAGACCCAAGGACCGCAAGTAACTTAGCGTCCAATGGATGACCGGCCGGCCGGCCACCGGCACCATGGCTGGACAACCGATATTCGAAAGCGCCATGACGCCCTCGGCGACTCGACCCGCCGCGGGAATGAGCACCACGGTTTCGGCAATCCGCTTGGCGTCCGCTGGACTATGCGCCGGCGCTTTTTGACCGCTACTGTCCCGCTTGTCCTGCATGCTTTGGATTTCGGTTTCTGGCCTACTGACCGGCCGGGGCAGCTTCGGCCGGCTTGCACGAGCGCATCATTTGGCCACGCAAATAATTGATCATATCGGCCAAATTCAAAGAGCCGTCGGTTGCGATCGGATCACTGCGCGTCTGTTGTATCTTGCTCAACTCTTCGTCGGTATCGTAGATGAAGCAAGGAATGAATTCGCGGGCACCGGCCCGATCCCGATCAGGCGTAAAATCCTCGTACCCATCCTCGGTGGGGTGGTCCGCATAGATCATAACGGTCGTACCGCTGCCCAGCGCGATGATGTAGTCGCGCAAACAGTTGTCGAGATAGCGCATGTTGTTCATGTAATTTTGATACGTGTTGCGCGCGTCGGGAAAGATTTCCGTCTCGTGCCGAGCCAACAATGTATAGGGAAAGTGAGTGGTCAGGGTAATTACGAAATGACAGGTGGGAGTCGTGGCCGTGCGCAACATTTGCGCCGAGCGAGTCAATACCTCTTTGTCATGTATCCCCCAGCGGTCGCCCTTAAGCCCGAACTGACTCTCCAACTCCTCTCGAAAATAGAACTGCTCGAACCCGATTTTCTCGTACGCCGTCCGGCGGTCATAAAATTCGCCGCTATTGCCGTGAAAGCTATAGGTCGCGTAGCCGCAGCGAGCCAAGAGTTGCGGCGTGGTAGGCGATTTATCGCCATAGGGATAACCGTGAATTTTGTACGTGTTCTTGTGCGTCGAGCCAATCACGCCGTTGAGAGCCACGAAGTCCGCGTCCGAAGAGCCGTTCGAATGGACCGCCTGGACCCGGTAGAACATCGACATCTCGCGCAGTCGATTGAGAAACGGGGTGACTTCCTGCCCGTTGGCCCGATAGTCGAGGATATTGAAATCGAAACTTTCGGCCTGCACGATCGCGAGGTGCTTGCGAATGGGAATGTTCGCCTCGCGCGGAGTCAGCCTGTCGTAGCGCACTTTTCGCCGCTCGATGGCTTGCTGCAAGACCTGGTCGTCGCGGAGGTAATACCATTCCGCGAACCAGGGCCCGAGGTAGCCGCGGATTTCGCCGACCCGCCCCACGCCGCGCGTGGTTTGAATGTATTCCAAAGGATCGAAATGATTGGCGATCAAATACACTCCGGCATAGAGGGCCGTCAACACGCCGCCGCCGAGCCAAGCGCAACGACGAGGCAGCGAGACTTTTCGCGACAGCACGAGGGCGGCGATTTGGGCCGCCAGCGCCAGAACGAGGAATAACGCGGCACGCCTCGGAAACAGATCCAGCGCAAAACCGCCGACCACCAGCCCTTCGCGCCAAGTGGACAGGATCGTGCTCAGCGACAGTGGCCGCAGGAAATACTGATGATATGTGATCAGTCCCAGATAAATGAAAAAGGACCCGGTTACCAACGGCAACAGCCAGCGCCTCCGCAACCAGGCCGTCAGGGCCGAAATAAACAGCACGTCCAGCAGAAAGCGGATCTTCGGTGCCCAGAAGGCGAATTTGGCTCCCGTATCATTCGGGTAAACCAGCGTGATGGCCTGAACGACATACAGCTCAATCGTCCAAACCAGGACGAAAATGAACATGCAGGCGAACCAGTGTTTTTCGCGGAAGCAAAATGCCGTCAACTCGCGCACGGTCGCACGCAAGTTTTGCAGGATGCTCGGCCGGGCAAGCACGGTGGCCGAAGTTCCACTTGCCGGTGCACCCGCGTTCGAAGAAGCCGGTGACATATCAAACAGGATCCGTTTGACTGGCTCGGTTTTTCGGGTTGCGCGCGAACGTGCTATTTAACCCCGATCACGTAGTCCGCGACCGCCGGTTGCCGATATTTATCGACCACGGCCCGACACCATAATTCGAAGATCATCAAAGTCCAAAGTCCCGGGTAGGTAATGCCTGGGACGCCGGCGCGGGCGTTTTTCCGAATGGCGGCGACAATTTGCGGATCGACCAACCCTCGACGGGCCACGGCCTCGGTACCGCAAGTGTCTTCGACCAATGGGGCCAGCTCGCCCCGCATCCAAAGGTCGAACGGAAGTGCAAAGCCCTTTTTCTGGCGGTTGGAAATGGACAGCGGCAGCAAATCGCGCAGGGCATGGATCAAGACGCGTTTCGACCCACTGCCGTAATAGCGATTGCTCGATCCGCCATCGGACCGAAGCTTGAATTCATCGTCGCAACTACGCGAAAACGCGACCAGCGCCAGATCGACAAATGGCACGCGCAATTCCAACGAGTGGGCCATGCTGGTAGCATCGGAATCTCGCAACAATTGGTTGATCATGTACACGCGCGTGTCGAGCAGGCACGAAAGCCCGACCGGCGATTCCTTGGTCCAATCGTCGCAATCCTGATTCAAAATGGCTGCGAATTTGGCGTCCTGCAAACCATCATTGCAGGGCAGCCCAGCCATCTGCCGCGCCAGGCTCTCGTGGTAAACCGTGTGGCCTTGAAGCCACGTCGCCAGCGCGCTGCGGCGCGTGGCAAGATTCTCGACGCGCTCGCGCAAACGGCCCTGCGGCAGCCACGGAACGAAGAGGTTTGCCACATGTCCCGCGGCCATCTGCGCCTGACCGGAAGCGGTCGAACCGTAACGCGCCATGCGGCGCGTCACCGGGTAGCCGGCGAACCATTCGTCGCCCCCGACACCCGATAGAACGCCTTTGACGTCGCGCGCCGCGGCCCGCGAAATCAGCCATGTGTTGAACCCATCGGCCGAGGGCTGGTCCAAGTCACCGGCAAATCGGGGCAACACGTCGCGCACTTCCCGCGCGGAAACCTCGACCACGGTGTGATGGCAATCGTAAACCTGGGCTGCCGCGATCGCTTCCTTGACTTCGTCCTCGCCGGCCAGATCCGGAAACTTGACGGTGTATGTCCGCAAATCGGAAATATGCTTCCGCATCAGGGCCACGATGCCCGTCGAGTCAACGCCACCGCTCAAGAAGGCACCGATCGGCGCATCGGCCATGGCGTGCAGGGCCACGCTTTCGTTGAGCACCGCCCGCAGGCGATCGCCGGCCTCGTCCAACGTTTCCTTGCGGGGCGCATAGGGCGGCATGCGCCAGAATCGCTTGCGCAACATCGGCTCGCCCGGCGCGTAGCGTTCCAATGTCCCCGGCGCAAGCATTCGCACGCCGGCAATCATCGTGTCGGGCTGCAGCACGAAACCGCGGGCCAAGTAGCCGGCCAGGGCTTCGGTCGAAATCTCCGCCCGCACCAGGCCCGAGGCCAACATCGCCCGAATCTCTGACGAAAAGATCACTTGTTGCGGATCGCCATTGGGGTGAGCGATGTACAAATGCTTGATTCCCAGCGGTCCGCGCGCGAGGACCATCACGGGCAACCCGCCGGCCGCCGACTGCCGCCAATCGAAAATGGCCACCGCGTACATGCCCCGCATCCGTTCGTAGAATTCCAAGCCGCGCTCCAGATACAAGTTCAGCACGACTTCGGTATCGGTGGTGGTGCGGAAACGGTAGCCGGCTTTTTCCAAGCGGTCGCGCTCGGTCCGAAAGTTGTATATTTCGCCATTGAACAAAACGGCTACCCGGCGGTCGTTGGACCAGAGCGGCTGCTGCCCTCGGTCCGAAAGATCGACCAGGGCCAAGCGGACCATGCCGGCGGCGCCGCCGATGTACTCCAGCGTGCCGCGACCGTCAGGGCCTCGATGCCGCATGGCATCGAGCATGGTCGAGACCGTCTCGAGCGGCCGTTCGTTCGAGACATTCCAAAGGCCTACGATGCCGCACATAGGCTCTTCCTGATGCGATAAGCGGGTGATCTATCGAACATTCGCACTTGCCTGGGCCTATACACTACCGAGCGCTGATCATCTCGCGAAGCGCCTCCGCTCCGCGGCTGGACGAGCGGCCATCCAAAGCATGGAATGCCGCTTTCAGATACATTTGTACGCGCGATTGCACTTCCGCGCGGGGGGCCCCGGCGGCGAGGACTTCGCGCACCGCGGCTTCGAGCGCCTCGGGCGTGGTCACGTGTGCCGTGGCCCCAAAATCGATAAAATCCGCCTCGCGAATTTCATCGCAAAAATCCATCGTAATTACCGGGACATCCGTCAACATCGCGTCTACCGCCGCCGTCGATGCGCCCGTCAACATGACGCTGCAACCTTGCAACCACTCGAAAATGTCTCGAGGAAACCCATATGCATCTTCGGCAACGACCACCAAACGCGCGCCTCCGCAGTCCTCTAGCGCCTGCCGGTAGTACTCGAGCCGATCCTTGCGGTGCAGCTTGACCACGACGGGAACCTGCGGCATCGCCAGACTCAGCCGCTTGAGATGCTCGATGACGATTCCATGATGGCGGTGAGAAATCCGGTGTCCCGGTCCGCTCGTGGCAACCAAAACCCACTGGTCGTGGGGACGGATCCCCAGGCGCTTTTGCAGCAGCGGGTGTATTTGGCCGGTTTGCCGCGGTCGATGATCCAGATTGGGTGCGCCGCTGACGACCATTCGCTCGGGCGCCACGCCCTGTCGCGCTAGTTCGTGGCGCTGGATTTCACCGTGCACCAGCAAGCGATCGGCACAATGCATCGCCAGGAACTCGTTGCCGGCAATGTTGCCGTGCATGAACGTAGCGGTCGGCACGTTACGCGCTGCCGCCACGCGGCAGCCCGCCCGCCCTTCCAACGTGATGTCGTTGCCGACGACCAGCAGTTTGGGTCGAAAGGCGTCGAGTGCTGTTTGGGCGTTGGCCACGGTCTCGCTCACCAACGGCAAGAAGGCAATGACGGTGTCCCGCAGCGCGGGCGCGACGCCCGCCGCAGGCGCCCCGGGAAAATCTGGTAGCTTCCAGGGACCGGCAGCGGCCAATTGCTTCACCCGCTTGGCCCCTTCGCGACGCGCTCGGCGGACAACCCGCGGCCAGGCGCCCAGCGTGTAGACCGCCCCGGGATTCCGCGATTTTATCCCTTGGAAGATCTTCGCCTGGCAAGCCAGCAAGCAATTGCTGATCCCCAGCCGGTCCAATTCCTCCGCGACCGGGACCAGATTGACGTAGTGCGTAACATCGCGCGACCACAGAAGAATGTCCGACGGCCGGACCGGCGCCGATCGCCAGGCGGCGGATCGCTCTCGCAAGGCCGTTTTCAGGCGATATCCGACATCGCGGACTTGGCCGAGGACCGCTTTGGCGGCCGGTTCCGGTTTGACCGGACCTCGGCGCAACGTGTTCAGCACCGCTAAATAGAGGGGCGAGAGCAATACGTCGAACGTGTCGATGCCGTCGAAATCGAGCAAGTCAACCCATGGGGCTGATTTCAAGGCTGCCCGCGCCTCGGCCATCCAGCTCAACGTCACGTCGGAGCTGACCGGTTCAACTTGCGGCACGGGAGAACTCGTCGCGGAGGAACTCATCGTTGCTGATCCAAATCACGCGCTAGGCGATCTGATGCTCGATGCTCGTGGGTTGCTCGGTACCAACAGTGGACGCCTTCGCCGGTTTTCGCAAGTACGCCGAGGCACCCGTTGATAGGATGTCCATGATCCTTGAATTGCGCAGCGGCGGTATGCGTTGCACGACTTTGCCGAGTCGCGTGCCGAACGGCGAGAACGACTCGATACTAAAACCGACCCGCATGGCCATCGCTTTGAATTTACGATAGGTAATGTCGTTCAGATCCTTGTAGCGCCGCAGGTCGCGGACGCGTTGTGGATTGTCCGCCAGGCCGGGATACAGCTCGAACAGTTTGGGATCCGTTTTAGCCAGTCGGCGCATCACGCGAATGATGGTTCGTTCGGAAAAGAACAAGTGGACCCAGGGCAGCTTGAGGCCGTGCTTTAAATGAAATCCGTATTTACTCAAGATCGACGAGAACACGGGAACAAGCAATCCCCCGCCGGGGCGCAACACCCGGTAGGCGTCTCTCATGACCGCCTCGGGATCCGCGAAGTGCTCGAACACGTTGTCGGCCAGCACGAGGTCGAACTGCTCGTCGGGAAAGGTCATCCGGTCGGCACTCATCTCCACGAACGTAACCGGCAACTCGTAATCGGACGAGTAGCGCGCGGAAACCAACTTGGCGAATCGGCGAGCAAATTCGAGGTGCTTTGTGTTGAGATCGATGCCCACCACGCTGCGCGCGCCGACGGCGGCCATGAAACAAGAAATGCCTCCATGTCCCGCTCCGATCTCCAACACGTCGAGCCCGGTCACTTCGCGGAGCATGCCGTGCCGCACTTTCCAATCGAACTGACGCTGCGCGTAGGCCATGTCATAGGCTTCGGTGCCAGGCTCGGCATTAAGTTCGCGGACCAGTTTGGCCATCGGCGACGGCCAGTTCTTCGCCACGCGATAAAGGACGTAATCCGAAAAACCCATTGTCTACCTATTCGAGGTCGCTAATCGGAACTTCGTCAGTAAATAGAGCATACGATGCCGCTCGTCGCGCGAGCGGAGCAAAAACGTAAAGCCGACCAGCGGAAAAGCCAATGAAACGCCGGTCGCACAGGCCAACCGCGGCAAGAGCGGTAGATTTTGCACGATGCCGCCTAAGGTCACGCACATCACCGCGGCAAGCGCAAAACAGCCTATCGTGAGCCAATCATAGGCGATGGCAACTCGCCGTTGAGAAAAGTAATAGATCGCCACGCCCATGACGATCCACCCCAGCGCCGTGTCCAGGGCTGCTCCAAGCGCTCCCATATGCCGAATCCAAGGGAATGCCCCGGCGACGACAGTCACCAGGCCCGCTAGAGAGACCAACGGATAGTGCCGCGTGTTGTCGCTCAATTCCAGGCCGGTTCCCGCCATATAGTAAATCCCCTGAGCAACGGGGATGAGCGTCAGTGCCCACACCAGCCGGGACGCCTCGTGAAAGTTGGGCGCCGTCATCAGCCGCACCATCTCGGGCCCCCACAAGGAAACTCCTACCCACAGGTAAGAGAGCCCGGCGACGTAGTACGTGAGGGTGGAGGCGAAGAATGATTTTGCATCCCGGTCCTCGGCGTGAATTTGGAATTTGTAGGCCACCCAGGAATTTTGCACGGCGTTGACGACGAAGCTCACGGGCAAGGCGAACCTGGCCGCCACGAGGTACAGCCCGGTTTCGGCGAGCCCCAACATCTCACGCACCATATACTGTCCAAACAGGCCCAAGGCCACCGCTTGCACGTGATGCGGAACGAATGGCAGCCCGTAGGACGCCATGCGCTTCCAGGTCGCCAGATTCGCGGCCGAGCGAAAAGAGCGGAGCGTCATCGCGAGCTGCACGACCGCCATCGTCACTTCGCCGACGAGCGTGCCGACCACCACGCCCCACACTCCTTTTCCAAGTACAACCACCAGCCAAATCGTGCAGCAGACGGAGATCAACAATTTCGAAACATTGACCGTGGCGGTGGTCTTCACGCGCCGGCCAGCCCGCAATATCGAGAGTGGAACGACGCCGATCGTCGTGGCCGCCGCGCTCAGAAGGCTCAGGCGAACCAGGTGGGTCGCGTCCGCGTTACCTACGGTCAGGCGAGAGATCGCTTCCGCGAAAATAAAGGAGACCGTCAGCAGCAACAGCGACGAAATCGCGACGCTGCACAGGCCCGTGCTGAGCACCTGGCTGCGGACCTTTTCGTCCTTTTCGAAACTGAACCTGCGGAAGATCGCGTTGGTCATTCCCAGGTTGGCCAGGGGACCGAACAACAGCGTCACGATACTGAGCATCCCGATCACGCCGAAGTCGTCAGGCGTCAGGAACCGCGTGTAAACCGGCAGCAGCAAAAACCCGATGAGCTGGCTCAACAAGCTGCTGATGCCATACACGGCCACGTCGGAAAGCAAACTCAATAACTTGCGGAACATCGATCGGCGTCTCAGCCAGGGCCCTTTCGCGACAAGAGAAATTCCGCGAACAATAAGTCCAGCTCCTCGTTGATGTCCAACGACCGCTCGCGCGGCATGACGTAACCGCGGCAGTCATCGCCGATCATCTGGCCCCGCTCTACCGAGTTGCGCCGCGTGGCGTAGACCGAGCAATTGCGAACGTAGATGTCCGGCAGTTCGTGAGCGGCCATGCGTCCGCGCTCGTCTTCCAGGTAAGGCAACAGGCGGTTCCCGACGAGGACTTTCATCTTAAACGGGTGAACGGCGTGATCAAGGTGCATCACGCTCACGGCCGAGTCGGCCCCCGATGAGTCCAGCAGGTCGACCGTGGCGTCGATATCTGTCGAGAGCGTAAACGGGGAACTGGGCTGCAGGATTACAATAGCATCAAAGGGCCCCTGGCCCATGCCTTCCGACTCGGCCAGGGCATGCCGCACATAGTCGATGGCCGGCGATTCGTCGCCTGAGATTTCGGCGGGACGCTCAAGCGCCAGTCGCGGATCGTAGCTCCGCGCCACGTCGAGCACCTCAGGATCGTCACTCGATACAACCAGGCGGGCCAGACGCCGAGCCCCCCGCGCCGCCTCGATGGCCCACGCCACGAGCGGCTTGCCGCCGAGTAATCGCATGTTCTTCCGCGGCAGTCGCTTTGACCCGCCGCGAGCCGGAATAATGCCCAAGGTGGTTGGGGACACCGTCACTCGATTGATCCCGCCGACGAGCAATCAACCAGCGCCAGCGACGCGAGTGTCTCGATCACGCGCCCAGCAAGGTAGTACTCGGTCTTCTCGAACGACTCCACGGTATTGCCGCCGATGTGCGGCACGATCAGCAGCCGGTCACAACTTCGCGCATAGGCCACCAACGGGTGCTCGGTGGTAATTCGCGGCTCGCCATCGAGCACGTCGAGCGCGGCGCCGGCGAGAGTTCCCGATTGGAGAGATTCCAAAAGT
This sequence comes from Planctomycetia bacterium, assembly GCA_016200205.1. GTDB lineage: Bacteria > Planctomycetota > Planctomycetia > Pirellulales > PALSA-1355 > PALSA-1355. The sequence continues at coordinate 6,712 of JACQFF010000088.1, read as the reverse complement.
GCAGACTCATCGACGAGACCGCCTCGCGAAGTGTTGACCAACACCGCGCCAGGCTTGATCGCAGCCAATTCCTTTCGCCCAATCAGGTGCCGCGTCGAGGCATCGTAGGAAACGTGCATGCTGACCACGTCGGACTGCGCCAGCAGATCCACCAGCGACTCGACCCGCCGGGCCGCGTCGTATGGGAAGTCCGGCCGAGGATCGTAGCCGGCCACGTCCATGCCGAATGCCCGGAAATAGCTCGCCACGATTCGCCCCAAGCGTCCCACGCCAACCAGGCCCACGGTGCGAGAGAACAGCTCGCGCCCGCGGAACGAATCGCGATTCCAACCGCCACGCTCCACATCGGCCGCGGCCGCGTGGATGCGCCGCAGCAGGGCCAACGTCAGGGCCAGCGTCAGTTCGGCCGTACCGCGCACCTGTTCCAGAAAGCGGGTTTCGCCGCGCAAGCTTACCACTCGGATGCCACGCTCGCCGCAAGCAGCCAGGTCGATGTGGTCCAGCCCCGTAACCGGCGTCGCCAGGATACGGCAGCGCAGCGGTCCCGCGAGCAGCTCTCGATCGACGCGATGGCCCAGACGAAACCAGACCACGTCGAAGTCGCGAAACGCCGCGGCGAGCCCCGCGCGATCCGTGGCCCGCAACGTCACCTCGGCAGAGGTTTCGAGCAGGCGCACGGCCTCGGGACTGAAGTCCAACGGCTCGGCAATCAAGATGCGGGGGAGCATTGAGATGTGGGTATCCGTCCGAACGGAGAAACTGGGCGCCATGCTCGCGCGAGCAGGCTACCGTCACTCGGCCAGCGTAAACGCGAGTTGCTTCTGCAAATAGGGAGTCAAGTTTTCCAGTGCCGCGGCGATCCGCTCCGAGACGCGGCCGTCGCCGTAGAGCGTGCTGGGCGCGTACCGCCCATGCGCAAGCTGGTTCTTGATTGCCGAGACGATCGTGTCCATTTCAACCGGCACGCGGGTCGCGTGGTCGTCGGTTTCCCGGCCGTTCTGCCGATTTCCGACCAGCACCACCGGCGTGCCGAAATAGCCGGCATCGCGGACGAAGCTGCTGGAATTTCCTACCGCGCAGGCCGCGGTGGCCAAGACTTTCAGATAGTTTTCGGGAGTCAAATTGGTCATCGTCCGCATCCATTGCGTTTGGGCTTGCGCGCGATGAATGCGGATCACCTTGCTGATGTGGTCCGAACCGGCATCGATATTGGGCCACAGGAACAGCGCCTGTATCCGCAGCAAGTCGAGGGCCGAGAGCAGGATTTGCATTTGCCGCTGCTCGCCCCCATATTCGGTCGTGGTGGGATGGAACACGACCAGCAAAAACGGCTTGTTGACGTCGATTTCGACTCCGGCGCCCCGTGCATTGACCACTTCCGGCGCGAGTTGCCGCGAGAGCGAACGGGCAATGTCGCTGCTGGGGCAGCCAATGCCCAGGATTGTATCCTTTCGTTCCCCCATGCGGATCAGGTACTCGGCGGCCCGCAGAGTCGAGGGAAAATGAAAATGAGCGAATTTCGAAATGGCGTGTCGCGCGCTTTCGTCGATCGATCCACTGACCTCGCCTCCCTGGATGTGGACCAGCGTAATGTTCATGTAGGCCGCAGCGATCGCGGCCGCCAGGGCTTCGTAGCGATCGCCGATCAAGACGACGACGTCGGGCTTGAGGCGGTGAAACTCGCTGGCGAACTCGACGAGCCCAAAGCCGATGCTCTTGGCCATGGTCGTGGGCGTCGAGCCTTCCAGCTCAATGTAAATCTCGCCATCGACTTGAAAACCATCTTCGCGCACGACGCGCACCGGCTGGTCGAAACGCTCCAGCACCATCGTGCCGGTCGCCAGCACCTGCAACTGCAGGCTGGGGCGCTGCTCGACGGCCCGCATCACCGGTTTCATGCGCCCGTAGTTGGCGCGATCAACCAGCACCACGCACACTTTTCTGCGACGTTGTTCAGTCAAGGTGGTCCTCCGCAAGCAAAGTATTGGCAGCCACGGGCCGCGTGAGTCGCCGGCCGACAACCTCACCGAGCCGCGCGGCCGGAATGCCCGTGCCCGGTTTCTTCAGCGCCAGATCCGCCGCCGCGAGCCGGTGGCCCGCCGGCAGGTCGCGGACAACCACCACGCTCTTGCCAAACATGGTTTTGAGCTCGGACATTTCTCCGGCCACTTGCTGTTTGTCGAGCGGACAGGCCAAAGCGCGCTCGATAAATCGCACTCCCTCGACCAACTGGGCTAGTTGGGTGGTCGTGAGCGACGCCTTCACATCCGGCCCAAAACACTCGCGCGACAACACCGCGTGGACTTCCAGCAGGTTCGCCCCCAGCGCGACCGCCGCGAGCGATGCGTAGATCGTGCCCGAGTGATCCGACAAACCGACGGGACAGCGATACCGCTCTCGCAACTCGCCCAGCACATTGAGCCCGAGGCGTTCCGCGGGACAAGGATAGGCGGTCGTACATTGGAACATCGCCACGGGTGCGCCTTCGGCGGTCGCGGTCGCCACGGCGGAATCGAGCTCTTCCCACGAGGCCATCCCACTGGAGATCATCACCCCGCGGCCGGTTGCGGCCATCCGCGCCAGCATCGGCAAGTTGGTCACTTCACCCGAACCGATTTTCCAGGCCGGCACGCCCAGGCGATCGAGCAATTCCACGGCCTCGAAGGAAAAGGGCGTGGAAAGGAAGATCAGCCCGGCATCGCGGGCGTGCTGAAAAAGTCCCTGCCACTCGGGATCGGTAAACTCCATCCGCTTCCAATAGTCGTAGCGCGTGGCGTCCTGTGGCGAGAACTTGACTCGAAACGGTTCGCCAGGGGTCGATTCGGCGGCCGCGATGTGGGTTTGGAACTTGACCGCATCGGCGCCGGCGCGGGCCACGGCGTCAATATAGGCGTGGGCTGTCCCCAGACTGCCGTCGTGGGCCTGGGCCACTTCGGCAATCACCAGGCACGGCTGGCCTGGTCCGACTTCACGCTGGTCGATGGAAAACTTCACGCTCGAAACAGTGCGCGTACGCGGCGAACGTAGGATTACGTTTCCGCTACCGAGGTGCGTTGATTGGTGCGGCGCTGCGGAAGATGGACACCGTTGGTTTCTTCCGGGCCGGCGGCCACTTCCGCCACTGGCGCCGCGGGGGCTGGCTGCGATTCGTACTCGGGCACCAATTCCTTGATTTTGCAGCGCAGCAAGCTCGAAGATTCGTGGGCCATGGCCAACAGCGCGCCGATCGCGTCGCGCACTTCATCGAGCTTGTACGGTCGGTGATACGCCACAAAGACCTTGGGATGCGGCGTCGGTTGCATCTCTTCATCTTCGAAGTACAGCTCTTCGTACAACTTCTCGCCGGGCCGCAAGCCCGTGAATTTGATTTCGATGTCGTCGGGGTTCAGGCCCGAGAGGCGAATCAAGTCTCGGGCCAGGTCCACGATCCGCACCGACTCACCCATGTCGAGCACGAAGATTTCGCCGCCCTTGCCCATCGCGGCCGCCTGCAACACCAGTTGCGAGGCTTCGGGAATAGTCATAAAGAAGCGTTCGATTTCGGGATGCGTGACCGTGATCGGACCGCCGTGGCGAATTTGTTCCTGGAAGATCGGCACCACGCTGCCATTGGAGGCCAAGACGTTGCCGAAGCGAACGACCACAAACTTGGTGTTGGCGACTTCCGAAAACGCGTGCACGAATCGTTCGGCCAATTGCTTCGAGACGCCCATGACGCTGGTGGGATTGACCGCCTTATCGGTCGAGATCATCACGAACTCCTGGACGCCGTGCTGGTCGGCCAGTTCCGCCAGACTGCGCGTACCCAGCACGTTGTTTTTGATTGCCTCGCCTGGGTTGTATTCCATCATCGGCACGTGCTTATGAGCGGCGGCATGGAAAACGACCGCCGGCCGGTAAAGCCGGAAAATCTGGTCGATGCGCGAGCAATCGGTAATGTCCGCGATACAGGGTATCACTTGCGCTTCGGTGCGCAGCGCGCGAAACTCCTGCTCAACCAGAAACAGGCTGTTTTCGGACCGCTCGACCATGACCAGCGTGCTGGGCCGGAACTTGAGTACTTGGCGGCAGATTTCCGAGCCGATGCTGCCGCCGGCCCCGGTCACCAGCACGGTCCGCCCGCCGACCAGGGTGCTGATCGCGTCGTTGTTGAGTTGTACCGGCTCGCGCCGCAGCAAGTCGTTGATATCGACGTCGCGAATCTGGGCCGTGTAACTGGTTGCCAACAGGTCGTCATAGGCCGGAATGACTTTGAGTGCCACGCCCGACTGAGAACAGTTTTCCATCAGGCCGCGCAGCTCAACGCCGGTCAACACGCCGGAGATCACCAAAATGTCTTCGACGCCCAAAGCGTGGGCAATGCTCAAGGCCCGCTGGGGATCGCCCAACACGGGAATGCCGCCGACGGTCGAGCCGTGCCGCGCCGGATCCTGATCCAGAAATCCGGCCACAAGGTACTTCAGTCGATGGTCGGCCATCAAATGCCGGGCCAGGGTTTCACCCGACTGGTTGGCACCCACGATCAGGGCTTTGCGGAAGGTGGTGCGCCACAAGCGAGGACTGAGCTCCTCTCGCGACAGCCGACTCACGGCTTGCAGGCCGCCGAGCACCAGAATCGTCAACGCCCAGTCCATGGCCAACACGAGCCGGGGCGGATGAAAAGTGTTGACGAGCAGCCCATCCAGCGCCGCAACGATCACCACCGAAATTGTGGCCGAACGCAAAAGTGCAACCAGGTCCGAGAACGACACATAATGCCAGGAGCGGTGGCAATGCCCGAACGAGTAGAAGACCATCGACTTGATGAGCACAATGGCGGGCCCGGTGATCGCCAGCAGAGTCCAATCCTCTCGCGAGAGTTCGAATTCGAAACGAACACTGAAGGCCAACCAGTAGACCAGGGCAAAGACGAGCCCATGGAGCAGAAGCACGGCGAACGATCGGCTCGACATGCGTTGAGGAAACAGACCGGTATTCATGGGGTTCGCCAAGGTGCCAATCGGGCTGTCAACAGGATGTGGATGACGCGACGGTGTATCAACCTGCTCACTTGCCTCGCAGCATAACTTCCAACCACTCGCGGATCAATCAAACGCACGCATTCTGGTCCCGTCCTGGCTCCGGTGCTAGCAAGTCACCAGAGAGCGGGAGCGGACACAAATGTAACAATTGTAAGGCTGAAACCAGTGTCGCCGCCATCATTAGAGGGGCTCCACCTGAAAGTCTTCCAATAGCACCGACGCACCCTGCTGGAGGAACTCGACCGCCACGACCAGCCAATCCTTGCCGCGCCGCTTCACAACCGTACCCTCCAGCCCGGCCATCGACCCCGATCGAACTCGCACGCGCTGGCCCGGCTCGATGCGGGCCTCAATCGTCAGCGGAGCATCGAGTTCGATCAGGTGGTGAATCTGGCGTAAATCATGCACGAGTTGCCCGCCATCCGACACGCTCAAACATCGCGACACGCAATTGGTCGTGAGGGCCTGGTGGCGCTGCTGCTGATCGCCATAGACGAACACATAACTGGCGAACAACGGCACAAAGCTCTCGCGCACCCGGCCACCCGGCGAGCGGGTGCGCCGCGGCACGAGGGGCGAATAAAACGGAATTTCCACGGCGCGCAGCCGCCGCATCAGTTCCTTCTCACGCCGCGCCAGCGTATACATCGCCCACCATTGCCCGCCGGGAGCTTCCACGGCGTCCAGGCAATCGAGCAACTCGGCCGGAAAAATATCAGGTTCGCTCGGTAATATGGGCATTCGCGGTCGATAAGTGCTGGCGTGACGGATGTTACGAGGCCATCGTGTTGGGCGCGCCAATACCGCGGAACCTAAACGTCCGAAGCGCGCACTCCGTTCTCATGGGTGACAATGTCCCCTTTTCGAATTGCATAATTCCGCCGTGATAGACATCAGACGAGAACCCCCGGAGAATCGGAAGCCTCGCCCTAAGGCGGCAGCGAACGGATCGATCCAATCCTTAAGTTTATCAGATCGATTTCGGCTGGTCTGCTAGGCGCCTCGTCAAATCGCCGTAACCAAGAGCATTTTCACGATCGCCGAGTGAGTTTGCAAATCAAATGCCCAAGACGACTAACGGCAACCCCAGTGCGGAATGTGCCGATTAGCACGACCTTAGGGCGCACTTAAAAGGCAAGCTCAACACCACCGTTCGCCGCCGACCCATTAAGGCGTGGCAAGTACGCCACCCTCACGTTTCGTTTTTTCATCCTGAACAGCTACGCTCACTCCTCGCTTGGCTCGATTTTTTCTCGGCGTAATCCCTGGTTTGCTGCGCAGTCCCCCCAAAGGAACAATACGAGCCTTTGAGGGGATTTGGGGGCCCTGCATCGACAGATGTGCAATCCCTGCGGCCGCCCATGCGTCCACTCGTGTTCCTGGAGCGGCGCGCAACATGATGCCCTGGGGGCGGCTTCCAGCAAGGAATTCGTCATCGCCAGGGTTATTTATTGCCCTGGTGGCGGGCCGGCTAAAGGCCGCCGATTCGACCCCGGATTTTTCGGTAACCGGTCGGCGGGTATCATCGATGAGCAAGTAAAAATGAACACGCCCAGCAGGCCTTTAGATGCTCTCGCCGAACGGCGGCCGGCACGAACTGCGACGAACGCACAAGATTAACTAAATTGACGGGCTGCCAGCCCTGCACCGAGGGCTGTCGTACGCCGCAGGCAATTCAGCCTGGAATTGGG
>JACQFF010000087.1 GCA_016200205.1 Planctomycetia bacterium | reverse complement strand
TTCCAAGCAGTTGGCATGGATAATAACGGAACGGCCAATGCAGGCTGAATCGTAATCAAACGCGAGTGGATTTCGGTTTCCGCTATCGTGCATCTGCGAATTGTATCGCTTATTACCAGTGGACAAAAGTACCCCACTCGATATTCTGGCACGTCCGGCAAAGGGCCACAACACTTGTCGCGCTCATCACGCCAAATGGCACGCGGGCCGGCCAGAGTCAAGCCGTTTGGCTCGGACATCGCCGCTTAGCCTCCTTGGGCCTGCTCTCGGGACGCTCCGACCAGCCTGGTTTGTTTCTTTTTGGCTTCCGCCTTGTCGCCGGCCACGGCGGCCTGGGCGGCGGCTAGCCGGGCGATCGGCACGCGGAATGGCGAGCAACTGACGTAGTTCAAGCCGATCTCGTGGCAGAACACCACGCTGGCCGGGTCGCCGCCGTGCTCGCCGCAAATGCCGAGCTTGATGTCGGGCCGAACTTTGCGGCCGGCCGTCACGGCGATCTTCATCAATACGCCGACGCCGTCGCGATCGATCGTCTGGAACGGATCATTGCCGATGATGTCCTTTTCGCGGTAGTGATTGATGAAGCTGCCGTAATCGTCGCGGCTCATGCCCAGCGTGGTCTGCGTCAGGTCGTTGGTGCCGAAGCTGAAGAACTCGGCGTATTTGGCGATTTGATCGGCGCAAACCGCGGCGCGAGGCAGTTCGATCATCGTGCCGACCAGATAATCGACGTGGATCCCCTTTTCGGCGAACACTTTCTCGGCCGTGTCGCGGACGATCTTTTCTTGATCGCGAAATTCGGTGCTGAAACCAGCCAGCGGAATCATGACTTCCGGCGCGACCTCGATGCCGGCCGCCTTGACATCGCATGCCGCTTCGAAAATGGCCCGAGCCTGCATCCGCGTAATCTCGGGATAGACGATTCCCAGGCGGCAGCCGCGGTGGCCGAGCATGGGGTTGAACTCGTGCAGTTCCTGTACGCGGCGGGCAATTAGCTCGGCGGTGACGCCGATCTTTTGCGACAGCTCGGCCTGCTCGTGGGCCGTGTGTGGCAAAAACTCGTGCAGCGGCGGATCGAGCAGGCGAATCGTCACCGGCCGGCCCCGCATGGCGCGGAAGATGCCATCGAAATCATTCCGCTGATGCGGCAGCAACTTGGCCAGAGCCCGTTCGCGGTCTTGCAGCGTGGTGGCCAAAATCATTTCGCGGAAATCGTCGATATGATCGAAGAACATGTGCTCCGTGCGGCACAGGCCGATGCCTTCGGCGCCGAAAGCGATGGCCTCGAGCGCCTGCTTCGGCTCGTCGGCATTGGTGCGCACTTTGAGCGTGCGATGTTCATCGACCCAGGCCATCAACTGTTCGTAGCGCCTATAAGTTTCAGCCTGATCGGGCTTGAGGGTCTTGGAGATCAACACCTGCAGGATTTCGCTGGGCCGGGTTTGCACCTCGCCCGCGAAAACCTCGCCGGTAAAGCCGTCGATGGAAATCGGATCGCCCGCCCTGAGCACCTTGCCCTTCACCGTGACCGTGCCGGCCACGTAGTCGATATTCAACTCGCCACAGCCCACGATGCAGGCCTTGCCCATCTGCCGGCTCACCAGCGCGGCGTGCGAACTGGCCCCGCCGAACGCGGTCAAAATGCCCTGCGCGATTTTCATCCCGCGCAGGTCTTCGGGGCTGGTTTCGCGGCGCACCAGAATCAGCCGCACTTTATTGTCTTTGAGCCATTCCAGCTCGGCGTCGGACGCGTGAAAGCAGATCTTGCCCGAGGCCGCCCCCGGCCCGGCATTGATGCCCTTGGCCAGCAAGCGCCCGGCGGCCACGGCGGCCCGTTTCGATTCGGGATCGTAAATCGGCTGCAAGAGTTGGTTGAGGTCGTCGGCCGGAATCCGCTTGGAGCCCAGCGCGTCTTCCTTGGTGATCAATCCCTCGTTGACCATGTCGACCGCGATCCGCACCGCCGCGAAGCCGGTTCGCTTGGCGTTGCGAGTTTGTAACATCCAAACTTTGCCGCGTTGAATGGTGAACTCCACGTCCTGCACGTCGCGATAGTGGGCTTCGAGCTTCTTGCCGATCTCAACCAATTCGCGATGGCCATTGGGCATGACTTTGGCGAGCGTCTCTTCGATTCGCTGCGGCGTGCGAATGCCGGCCACGACATCTTCGCCCTGGGCGTTGACCAGGTAATCGCCGTTCAGCCCCGGCTTGCCCAAGGCGACGTCGCGCGTCATGGCCACCCCGGTGGCACAATCGTCGCCCAAGTTGCCGAATACCATCGCCTGCACGTTGACCGCCGTGCCCCATTCATGCGGAATGCCGTAAGTGCGGCGATAGACGATCGCGCGGTCGTTCATCCAACTGGCGAACACCGCGCCAATTGCTCCCCAAATCTGTTCCATCGGTTCGTTCGGAAAATCTTTGCCGGTGCCGCTCTTTATCGCCTGCTTGAATTCGGCGACCAGTTCTTTCAGTTGGCAGGCGGTGAGTTCGAAGTCGTTGTGAACCCGGGCGGCTCGTTTCTTGGCTTCGAGCAGGACCTCGAATGGGTCGTGGTCGTGCTTGGTCTTGGGCTTCATATCGAGCACGACGTCGCCGTACATTTGCACGAAGCGGCGGTAACTGTCCCAGGCAAAGCGCTCATTGCCACTCTGGAGCGCCAGGGCCTCGACGGTTTGATCGTTCAGGCCGATATTGAGAACCGTGTCCATCATGCCGGGCATCGAATCGCGGGCTCCCGAGCGGCAGGAAACCAATAGCGGGTTGGTGGTCGAGCCAAACTTAGCCCCCATTTCCGCCTCGATCTTGGCCATCGCCTCGTCGACCAGTTTGCGCAGTTTGGGCGGATACGTCTTTTCGTGTTCATAGTAGTAGGTGCAGACGTTGGTGCCGATCGTAAAGCCGGCCGGGACGGGCAAGCCAAGATTGGTCATTTCCGCCAAATTGGCCCCTTTGCCCCCCAAAATTGCCCGCATCGAGGCATCGCCATCGGTGCCGGATGGCCCAAACGCGTACACGAATTTCTGAACCTTGCCCATGTTAAGCACTTTCCTTTGGATGCGTTGCATGAGGATAATAAGCGGGCCAATCTATCAGTCGCGAAACCCATCGTCAAGCAAGCATAAGCCTAGGTAAATCAAGCAAATAGCGAAATCTGAGACCCCTCTTGGCGAGCACCCTCGGGGCACCCGATAATGACCCTGATCGAGAGCACGGCCGCAGTCGACAGCGTACAATGTGGGTCAAATACTCGACCTCGCAAATGGAGTCGCTGCCATGTCGCCCAATGCACTTCGTTTTTTGGCGCCGCTGGGGCGCCTGTTGTTGTCGCTGATTTTCGTGGCCAGCGCGGCGGGCAAGATTAGCGATTGGCAAGGTCCGGCCAAGATAATGGCCGACAAGGGACTGC
>JACQFF010000086.1 GCA_016200205.1 Planctomycetia bacterium | reverse complement strand
TGGCCGACTTCATTTCCGCCACCAGTCCCGCCGCGGTCGCGGCGTCGAAAACGCCGCGGCCGGCCAATTGAACGTAGATCGGGCTGGTGTGAGAAAACAATCGGCCGCCGAATTCGTTCTCCGCCACGGGCTCTTGCAACTCGGGATCGTCCTTGACCGGGGGAGGAGGCGTCCGCAATGCCAGCCATGTGGGCGCGTCGAGCGCCAGCGGCGACTCCATGACAGCGACGAAGTGCTCTCCCTCGGGCCTGCTGGCGGCCGTGCGGACGACGCGGCCGTTTTGCACCAGTTCGATCCGCTTGAAGTCGCGCCGCCCGATGGCCAGGCCGCGGACCGCAACCTCTCTCGGCTTGGGCAGGGCCAACACGCTTCCCAACGGACGACCGTCGACGGTGAATTCCAACAGGGGACCGTTGGTGATGTACGACTTTCCGGCGGCCAACCGGTCGAGCCATTCGGTGGGCGTGATCGGCCGGTCGGCTATCACGTAGGCCCGCGAGAAATCGTAGATGAACCAATCGGTGCCGGTGGAAAACGGCACCGAGAGCCCGACGTTGAGATAGCGATAGTACGTGTCCTTATAGCTGCCGCGCTGGCTGCCGTCGAAGATATTGTTGGCATGCACTCGGCCGGTCACCCAGTTGGGAATGTCCTCGAAACCGTAAAGATTGTGCGCCCAAATGACTTTGCCGCCCGCCCCACGCGCATTGTCGATTCCGGTCTGCAGCGGCGGGGCGTCGGCGCCTTTTCGCGTGATCCCTGGGCCGATGCTCACGGGTTGGATGATATAGGGGATGTCCAACAGCAGAATATGTCCATAACCTTCGCCATGCGTGCCGAAGTTGTGCCGATGCTCCTCGCCGTGACCGAACCGCACATGGTCGTGGGACAAGCGATCGAGATCGCGACGGGTGTAATTGTTGCTGGTGTACTCCAGGTCGGCGATTGCCCGCTCGAGATACGAAAGGAAAACAATATCCAGCCCATCGGCCAGCGGCACATCCTGCAAATAGCGATCCGCCTCTCGCTTGCTGAGCTTCATCAGGTGCAGATGCGTATTACCCGCCAGGTAGCCTTTGTGGCGCGCCTGGTAAAACCGCGTCAACGGAATTTGCAGCGTGGCCTGCGTTTTGCCGGTCAGGTCGATTCGCGTCAAGGCGAGCTCGGTATCCAAGCCCGAGAGGGCTTCGAACGCCAGCGGCGCCGCGGGCACGGTGACAGTGCCGGCCTTGGGCAAGGCCCACCAATTATGGATCGGCCCTTGATCGGCGATGCCCTGGCCGCGGTTGACCAACTCGGACAGCTTCACGCCTTGGCCGTCGTTGTCGACCACTTGCACGATGCCCGGCACAGTCTGGCCCGTCCCGCGGTCAACCAGTTCGATCGTGAGCGAGCACGTCGCCGCCAGCGGCTCGTGGCCGTGGCTGGAAAATTCGAGAACGGACATACAGGCAAGAAATGCGACGGCGAGGCCACGGCGCTTGAAGGGCAAAAGATCCATGGGCTGGCCGAATCCGATGGTCAGGGTGACGTCTGCCTAAGTTTCCGGTAGCGTCGGATCAGAGTGTTGGTTGAGCTATCGTGCTCGAGTTTCGGCTCGGCCTTGGCCTCGAGTTCTGGGATGATGCGCTGGGCGAGCACTTTCCCCAGTTCGACTCCCCACTGGTCGAACGAGTCGATCTGCCAGATGGCTCCCTGGGTGAAAACGCTGTGTTCGTAGAGCGCAACGAGTTTGCCCAGCGCCTGTGGCGTCAGCCGCTCCAACAGAATCGTGTTGGAGGGACGGTTGCCCTCAAAAGTGCGATGCGGCACCAGCCACTCCGGCATGCCGTCGGCTCGGACCTCCTGGGACGTCTTGCCAAAGGCCAGCGCTTCGGCCTGAGCAAAAACATTGGCCAGCAGCACATCGTGATGGCGGCCTAGCGGGTTGAGCGGCTGAGCAAACGCGATGAAGTCGCAGGGGATTATTTTGGTCCCCTGGTGGATCAGTTGGTAGAATGAATGCTGGCCATTCGTGCCCGGCTCTCCCCAATAAATCGGCGCCGTCTGGTAGGCGACCTCGGTTCCATCAAGCGAGACGCGCTTGCCGTTGCTCTCCATCGTCAACTGCTGCAAGTAGGCCGGGAATCGATTCAGATACTGCTCGTATGGCAAAACCGCGACGGTCTGCGCGCCAAAAAAGTTGTTGTACCAGAGGGTCAAAAGCCCCATGAGGACCGGTAGATTTCGCTCGAATGGGGCGGTCCGGAAATGCTCGTCCATTTGGTGGAAGCCGTCGAGCATGTCGCGGAAACTTTCTTTGCCGATGGCGACCATCGTCGAGAGGCCGATCGCCGAGTCCATCGAGTAGCGGCCGCCGACCCAGTCCCAGAACTCGAACATGTTGGCCGTGTCGATGCCGAACTTCGCCACTTCGTCGGCGTTGGTCGAGACAGCGACGAAATGACTGGCAATCGCGGCCTGATGCTTCAGTGTTTTGAGAGCCCAGACGCGCGCCGTATGGGCATTGGTCATCGTCTCCAGGGTCGTGAAGGTCTTCGACGAGATGATGAACAAAGTTTCCTCGGCGTCGAGATCGCGCGTGGCCTCGGCGAAGTCGGTGCCGTCGATGTTCGAGACGAAGCGGAACGTCATGTCGCGCCGGCTGTAATGCCGCAGTGCCTCGTAGGCCATCGCCGGCCCCAGGTCGGAGCCGCCGATGCCGATATTGACCACATTGCGAATCGGCTTTCCGGTGTGCCCCTTCCACTCCCCGCCGCGCACCCGGTTGGAGAAGTCGGCCATCCTGTCGAGCACGCCGTGGACCCTAGGCACGACGTCTTCGCCGTCCACGACGATTGCCTGGCCCTTGCGGGCCCGCAGGGCCACGTGCAGAACGGCCCGCTGCTCAGTGACATTCATCTTCTCCCCACGAAACATGGCATCGATGTGGGCTCGCAAGCCGGACTCTTCGGCCAACTGCAACAGGAGCTTAAGTGTCTCGTCGGTGATGCGGTGCTTCGAGTAATCGAAGTAGATGCCGACGGCCTCGGCCGCCATGCGTTCCCCGCGGTTGGGATCATCCGCGAAGATCTGGCGGAGGTGCAATTCGCGCACCTTAGGGTAATGGGCTTCGAGAGCCTTCCACGCCGCGCATTGGGTGAGTGGTGCGATGTTCGCTGTCATGGTTTTGCTCTCCCACCGCTCGCCTGGCTTCTTGACCTGAAGAATTCTAACAAAACCGTTAGGAACGGTGCTTTTTTGCCGATTCATCGCAGCCAAAAAGCGACGGACCCGCGACGCGGATCGAGCCCCGACGAACCAGGCCGATTGGCCACCGGTGATTTCTCCGTCACCGGGATAACACAACGCGATTCAAGTCTATCCGATTCCGTGCTGCTGGACAGCTACGGAGGCCGACTTAGCGGATGGGTCAAGGACGACCAGCAGGTGCCCCGGAAAACAGGGTTTTGACACGGCGCATCGTTAACATTGTCAACCTGGTTATGAAAGGGAGTTTCAGCATCGCGATTCGCGGAAGTCGCACCCTCAGCTAGGCAGCCGCGCGGGAGATTAGCCGGCGGACTCGCGCGGTCGGCGACTTCCGGAACGCTCAGCCTGCCGTGCTGTATCTCCCAACGTCGACTTGGTCTATATTGCCGTCATAATCGTGTTGGCTTTGGCCGTGCACCGTGGAGTGTTTCATGACCGAAAGGCTCGTGCTTCTCGCATTAATTATCGCCGCGATGAGCGGCGTTCCCGGGCTGCTGTTTCATCGGAATTCGACGGCCGGGCAATGGATAGCTGTCCTGCTGTCGGTCGCGAGCAGTAGTCTTGGAATCACTGGTCTTGGTCTTTTCTGGGCCCTTGGTGACAGTCAGCCGATCACGCTGCCGTGGCGCCTGCCAGGCGCCGAATTTAGCGTGGCGGTCGACGGACTATCGGCCATCTTTCTGCTGCCGGTCTTCTTGATCTCCGTGCTCGGCAATATCTATGGCCTGGGCTATTGGAACCAGACGAAGCATCCGCAAAATGGCCGCAAACTCCGTCTGTTCTACGGACTGTTGACCGCTGGCATGGCGGTTGTGGTGATTGCGCGCAATGGCATCCTGTTCCTATTCGGCTGGGAGATCATGGCCCTGTCGGCTTTCTTCCTAATCACCACCGAGGACGATAAGAAGGAAGTTCGCAACGCCGGTTGGATCTATCTGGTGGCGACCCACACGGCGACATTGTGTCTGTTTGCGGTGTTTGCTTTGTTGCGCGCCGCCAGCGGCTCGTTCGCGCTGGTCCCGTTCGAGAACCACGGCATCGAGCCGGCGATGGCAACGACCATCTTTATGCTGGGGTTGGTCGGCTTTGGCATCAAGGCCGGTATCATGCCGCTGCACGTCTGGTTGCCGAGCGCTCATACGGTTGCCCCCAGTCACGTTTCGGCCGTCATGTCAGGCGTCATTATCAAAATGGGGATTTATGGCCAATTCCGGCTCACATCGCTGCTGCCAACTCCGCCACTCGAGTGGGGCGCCATCGTCTTGGGGCTGGGCGCCGTCTCAGGCGTACTGGGAGTCGCCTTTGCGATCGCTCAGCATGACCTGAAACGGCTGCTGGCTTACCACAGTATCGAAAATATCGGCATCATCTTACTAGGTCTTGGCCTGGCCCTGATTGGCCGTTCGCTGGGCCGCGCCGATTTGATCGTCCTCGGTTTAAGCGGTGGTTTGCTCCATGTCTTGAATCACGCGCTGTTCAAGTCCTTGCTCTTTCTGAGTGCCGGCTCGGTCATCCACGGAGCTCACACCCGGGAGATCGACGAACTTGGCGGACTAGCCAAGGTCATGCCGTGGACCGCCATGTGCTTTTTGGTCGGAGCGGTCGCGATCTGTGGCTTACCGCCGCTGAATGGCTTTGTCAGCGAGTTTCTCATCTACCTCGGCCTGTTTGGCACACTGGGACAGGAGGGTCAAGTGCCGTTCGCTGGCGCCGCGTTCGCCGCCGCGGCACTGGCCTTGATCGGCGCCTTGGCGGCGGCTTGCTTCGTTAAGGTCTACGGAGCCGTCTTCTTGGGGGTTGCTCGGTCGCAGCATGCACAGCAGTCGCACGAGTCTGGGCCAACAATGATCGGCGCCCTGAGCGTGCTGGTTGCGTGCTGCTTCTTGATCGGTTTAGCTCCACTTCTGATCGTTCCTATTCTCGAAATGGGAATCGCTGCCTGGGCACCGGATCTGAACGAAAAAGGACATCGAATTGCCGCCCTCGCCCCCCTGAACTGGATCACCGTGATGGGCCTGTTGTTGATAGCGACCCTTCTGCTTGTGGGCATGTGGTTGCGGGCGCGTCTGCGCAAGGGCGGCGTGGCAGCCACCGTCACCTGGGGCTGTGGGTACATGGCCCCCACGCCCAGGATTCAGTACACCTCGTCGTCGTTCGCCCAGATGTTGGTTGGACTATTCGGCTGGGCATTGCGTCCTCGCATGCGCCAACCGACGCACATGACTCTGTTTCCGCGACGCGCGGATTTCCACAGCGAGGTGGCCGACACGGTGCTCGACAAGGCAATCCTGCCGACGTTCCGTTTCGGTGCGTGGTTGTTTTCCTGGTTTCGAGTGTTCCAGCAAGGGAATATCCAAACCTACTTGCTGTACATCTTCGTCGCTCTGATTGCCCTGCTGCTCTGGCGTTAGAGGAAATACGGTGACCACGGTCATTCACCACACGATTCATGTTCTGCTGGCGTTGAGCTTGCCGCCACTGCTTCTAGGCGTTATCGCCAAGACAAAGGCCCAGTTCGCCGGCCGCGTGGGACCCCCTGTGTTGCAACCTTACTACGATCTCGTCAAGTTATTCCAGAAGGGCTCGGTTTACAGCACCACGACAACCTGGGTATTTCGAGCCGGCCCCGTGGTCGGACTCGTAACCGCGGCCCTGGCCGTACTCATGATACCGTTGGCGAACTCCAGCGCTCCGGTCTCGTTCACCGGCGACCCAATCCTGTTCGCGTATCTGCTTGGGCTAGGTCGTTTCTTTACGGCCTCGGCAGCCCTCGACACCGGTTCGCCATTCGAGGGAATGGGCGCAGCGCGGGAGGTGACTTTTACTTGCCTGGCGGAGCCCGCGTTCTTCCTGGGCCTTTTGGTGCTTGCCAAGTTGTCGGGCACCTTACAAATGGGAACTATGCTCGGCGCCGCTGTTGCGCATCACTGGTCCTCGGCGGGCGCCTCGCTTGCCTTGGTGCTGGTCAGTTGGTTCATTGTTTTGTTGGTCGAGAATTCACGCATTCCGTTCGACGACCCCAACACTCACTTGGAATTGACGATGATCCATGAAGTCATGGTTCTCGACCACAGCGGCCCCGCCTTTGGCATGATCCTTTATGGCGCGTCGTTGAAGCTCTTCATCTTCGGAGCGCTGATCGCTCGCCTGATATTTCCTCCGACAAACGGGGATCCGTGGCTCGATTGGCCAATTTTCGTGCTGAGCACGCTGGCCGTCGCGGTCATGATCGGCGTCATCGAATCCACGATGGCGCGCCTTCGGATGACACACGTTCCGGTTCTCCTCGTCACGGCCTGCTTGTTTTCAGCGTTTGGCATCATTTTGCTGGTGAGATGAACCGATGGTTCAAATTTTCGATGTCCTGATAATTTTGGTCGTGGCGCTCAACTTTGTCGCCCTAGGCGTGAGCCGGATACGCGGCGTCATCAACGCGGTCGCCCTCCAGGGAGTGCTGCTCGGCACCTTTCCGCTTTTCGTTCACTCGCAGATTGGGCGCCGCGTCATCCTGCTGATCGTTGTGACCATCGTCTTGAAGGGGCGCGTTATTCCAGTGTTTCTCGTGCAGGCCATGCGCGAAGCGAATATCAGGCACCAAGTAAAGCCGGTGGTGAGCTTCGTCAGTTCTCTCCTGCTGGGGGCGGTGGGTACGGGTCTGGCGATGATGTTCTCCCATACGCTGCCCTTGACGAAGGAGCACTCCGATATGTTGCTCGTCCCGGCTTCTCTCTCCACCGTTTGGACCGGATTTCTCATGTTGACATCCCGCAGGGAAGCCATCATGCAGGTGCTCGGATTTCTGCTCCTGGAGAACGGGATTCTGTTGTTCGGCCTCTTGCTGCTCGAAGCGATGCCGTTCCTCGTCGAGGCCGGTGTGCTGCTCGATCTGTTCACCGGCGTATTCGTGATGGGCATCATCATCCACCACATCAACCGTGAGTTTGACTCGATCAGCACGGAGCATCTGTCGAAGTTGAAGGAATAACCGATGATCTACCTGCCAATCCTGTTCCCGCTGGCAATGGCGGCGGTGACGTTCGCCTCGACCTCCAACCGCTGGCGACCCTGGCTCCTGCCGCTGGGGGCCATTGGGCACCTTGGTCTGGTCCTGGCTATCGTATGCCAACCCGCAGACCGCGGTCCTGTCTCGGGACTCGGTGGCTGGTTGCTGTTGGACCCTCTTGGCAAAGTCATTCTGGGTTTCCTGAGCGTCTTATTCTTTCTCTGTTCGCTGTACGCGCCCGGATACTTGGCTCTTCGCGCCGATCGGCCCAACCGGGTCTTCTGTACCAACCTCTTCGGTTCGTTGGCCACGATGACCCTCGTTACTTTGTCGCACCACCTCGGTCTGATGTGGGTGGCAATGGAAGCCACCACGCTGGTGAGTGCTCCATCCATCTACTTCAACCACAGTGCACGGTCGTTGGAGGCGACTTGGAAGTATTTGCTCGTCGGTTCGGTGGGCATCTCCTTGGCTCTTTTGGGTTCTCTCTTCCTCGCCTACTCGGCGTTGAAATCCGGCCTCGACACAACATTGCTTTTTGACCAGCTCATTAAGGACGCCCCGCACCTATCCCCACCGTGGCTGCATGCGGCCTTTGCGCTACTCTTCGTTGGCTACGGCACCAAGATGGGCCTGGCGCCCATGCACACCTGGAAGCCTGACGCCTATGGCGAAGCGCCGGGGATCGTCGGCACGCTGCTCGCCGCTGGCGTCACGAGTTGCGCCTTCCTGGCAGTCCTGCGCGTCTACCAGATCTGCCGCGCGGGAACTGAGGCCGAGTTCGCGCGCGAAATCATGATCTCCATGGGCCTGCTGTCGATGGCGGTCGCCGCGGTCTTCATGGTCCGACAACGCGACTTCAAACGTATGCTTGCCTACTCCAGCATCGAGCATATGGGAATCCTGGTCCTCGGGGTCGGTATTGGCGGAATGGCTGTTTACGGAGCCTTGCTGCATCTCATCAATAACGGCCTGACGAAGGGAGTGCTCTTCCTCTCGGCTGGCAACATCCACCGGGCATACGGGAGTAAGCTCACGGACGATGTGCGGGGAGCCCTCCAGCGCGTACCACTTTCGGGCGCGCTTTTCCTGGTCGGCTACCTGGCCATCGCTGGCTCGCCTCCGTTTGGGCCGTTTGTGAGCGAGTTCACCATCGTGAGCGCCGCCATCGACAGCGGCCAATTCCTGGCGGGCGGGTTGTTCCTGCTGTTCCTTGGCGTGGTGTTCATCGGCATGGGCGCCACGGTCCTGGCGGTCGTCCTGGGAAATCCCTCCAAAAAGATTAAACCGACCGCGTTTCATGATAACGTAAGCACTGGCGGGCCCATTCTTCTCTTCGTGGCGCTCGTGCTGGTTCTGGGCCTTTTTATTCCCGCTCCTCTGGAATCACTCCTTGGCGAGGCGGCCGCCCAGTTAGGGCTCAGCCGCTGAACGGCAATGACTTTGCGAACGGGTCGAGCGATTGCGCCAGGAAGCATCGGGGCCTTCGCAGCCAGCGTTTCATCTCCGCTTGCGGCCTGGGCGTCTTGAATCAACTGGCGGGCCGACCCTGTGTCACGGCGCTGGATTACTGGATGACTCACACGATAACCCGTCGATTCGGTGTGACAGGCGGGAGTTTTGCGGTGTTACCGCCCCCCAGGCCCGAACTATGCGACGCCGGGCCAATCCGCGAGTTTTTCTCGTTCGTTGCCGGCCGGCCCGAATTGTCCGGGAAATAGGGACCTTCGGCTGTCCAAATTGGGTTTGCCGGCGGCAAATTGGTTGGTTTTTCCCGGCGGAGGGATTATCCTGAATGAAGTTGGCGTCCGGCGGCTTTCCGCCGGAGCGTCACACGCTGCCGCTCGATCATACATCGGTGGTTGCCCGCTTTCGAAATCGCATACGGAACGGATCTAGCTGGGGGACTTTACCGTGAGCTCATCTATCCAATCGTGGAAGCGCGCCGGCCTGTTGGCGTGCGTAGTGCTCGTACCGGCGTTACTCGTGGCATCCGAGCGGCGCGCGACGAGGAATTTACCCGTGTCGACCCCCGCTGCTGAAAGCGTCGACATGTTCGATGCCATGAAGGCCCACGACATCGACGTTAAATTGATTCCTAAGGATGAGCGCGAATCGCGCGTGATCATCAAGAACAACACCGGCAAACCACTGAGCGTTCGCCTGCCTGACGCTTTCGCTGGTGTGCCGGTGTTGGCGCAGCAACTCGGTGCGGGGGTGCGCGGCGCTGGGGCACGTGGCGGTGGGGCCGCTGCTGCCGGCATCCCTTATGAAATCAAGCCGATCGAAAGCGTCACCACGAAACCGGAAGTCCGCGAACTGCTGAGCGCCTTTGGAAAAGGGCGATTGAATCAGCGGGCCACGCAGGCCGCCGCCTGGCACCTGGCCAATGGCCTTACCTGGCAGCAATTGGCCAGCAAGCGGATCCAGCATTTGGACGGCTCGAGCGAAATCTGGTTCAGCCCGCAAGAAATTCAGGCCGCCATCCAGATTTCCGAGAACGCCGTGAGCCAGGCCGAGCAAAAGTCGAAAAACAGTCTCGGCCCGGACGGCTCGCTGAATCAATCGGTCAGCAAGACCGAGTAATCGCGGCGCGCCGCGGTCGGCTGGTCCACCCATGCCTTCACGCGCTTTCAATCCGCAGCGGCGGACGAGGCGCGATGGGCATCCTTTTCCGAGGGCCCGCTACGCGACCATCGCTTCGGCGCGATTCAATTGCCGCAGTAAGCGGCTGATTTCCTGTTGCAGGCGGAATCGCTCGTTGTCCCACGCCTGGGTCTTTTCTTTGAACCCGGCGCGCTCTTCGTCGATTTGCCGCTGATTGGTTACGAGCAGGCCGGCCTGTTTTTCCAGCTCTTTCTGCCGGTCGGTGGCCCACGTTTGCAGGTCTTCGCGCTGTTGGGCCAGCTTCTGATGTTGTTCGGCCAGGCGGGCGCACAAAGCTTGCACTTCGGCCTTCTGGCCAGCAAGTTCAACCCGCGTGAGCCGGTGTTCTTCGGCTAGCTGCAAGCGAATCTGCGCCAGCGATTGCGTTAAGGCGGCGGGCGCCATCGTGCCACACAAGCGGGCCCACAGTTCTTCGGTCGCCAGACGGATATCGAGTGCCTCCTGCTGTGAGCGAGCCACGTCGGCGCGCATCCGTTCCAAGACGATCTGCCGGGCCGCCAATTCATCGCTTTGTCGCTTCAGCTCGTGCCGCGCCCGGTCTTGCTCGCCGATCGCCCGCCGCTGCTCGTCCGCCAGTTTTTGACGATCTGCCTGAGCCTGTTCGGCAAACACGGTCCGCTCTTCGACGAACTGCTGCCGCTGGCGCTCGAGTTCGGCTTGCTCGTCGGTGAACAGTTTTTCCGCGCGCTCCAGATAGTCGCGGCGCTTTTCCAACGTGCGCAAGGCCTGCTCGGCATCTTGGGTTTTCTCGGCACGCGCCAATCGTTGGGCCAATCGTTCGGCCAGCGCGTCGAGTTCGGACTGTCTACGGTCGAGTTCCGCTTTGCGATCGGCGAATTCCTTTTCTTCGGTCGCGGGCGGGCTGCTGGTTTTTTGCTTGCGCATGGGCTTGGCCTGCAGCACCAACTCGGCTTCGCGCTTTGCGACTTCTTTTTCTCGACGATCCACCTCGGCTTGCCGCTCGGCGAGGTCCGCGTGCCGTTCGGTAAGCCATAACCGGGCGCTACGTACCTGGTTCTCGATTGCCGCGCTGCGAGCATTGAGCTGGGCCTCGCGATGATCGACCGCGGATTGTTGCCGCTGCAAATGCGCCGCAAGTTGCACGGCTTGGGAGCGGACTTGCTGCACGATTTCGGCAGTTTCGGATTCGGCCGGCTTGGCCGGGGGAGTTTCGATTAACGCGCCATCGCCGGCGCGGAGATGTGCCGTGTCGACGCGCGTCCCCGCCGGAGTCGAGCGCGACGGCGGCGCATCGGCCGTGAGGTCCCGACTTTTTTCGGTGTGAGACATGGCTCTGGGGCCGCGCGCAATGGAAGCGGTTCGTGAGACGTGCCGATCTCGCGCCGGGACGGATGGTCCTAGAGGCGACTTAACCGGCAAAGTTTACCTATTTGTTTTCTTCGGCAATCGAACGCGCCGAAGTTGAGCACTTCTGGAGGTCTTGCCGGCCGCCCTTGATTGACAAGAGTGCTGGCAATGCGCGCACTCGCACTCCGGGAACCGCGCAAATGAGAAATTCGCCAGCTTAGCTCTTGGCGGAGTCCAAAGCCTTTTGCAGCCGCGCCTTCGGCTGCACGCCCACGAAGCGCTCGACCACGTCGCCGCCTTTGAAGATCATCAGGGTCGGAATGCTGCCCACTGCATAATTCTGAGCGGCCCCGGGGCTATCATCGATGTTGATCTTGCCAACTTTCACGCTGCCGCCGTATTCGGCTGCCAGCTCTTCCACGACCGGGGCAATCATCCGGCACGGACCACACCAGGGGGCCCAAAAGTCCACCAGGACGGGCTCTTTTGAATCCAGCACCTCTTTCTGGAAATTGGAGTCCGTGAATTCGGTTACACTGCCCATGATTGCATCTCCTCGCGTGACCCGGAACTTTTGGCTCTGTAAAGTAAAATCGGTTCCAAGGTCAGTCATTATGAAGCTTTGGAACTGGATTGAAATTATAAAGGCGCCGGGTTGAGTGTCAACGAAGGCCCAAACTAGGTAGTTCCAGGCATATATAATCCATTGACCCATTGCTCGAGTGCGGATTCCGACGGCGCGGCGATATCCGCAGGGACTCTTGGCGGTTCCATGTACGAAACGTTCGAACACACCGCTGACTTGGGCTTGCGTGTCCGGGCGGCTGATTTACCGAACCTGTTTGTCGACGCGGCGCGCGGACTGTTCTCGATCATCGTGGCCAACCTCGACGCAGTCCGGCCGTTGGAAACGGTTTCGATCAACGTCGAGGGGGAAACTTCAGAGTTGCTGTTATTCGATTGGCTCGGTGAACTGCTCTACACGTATGACACCCGGCGATTGCTGCTTAGCGAGTTCGACGTGCAACTTGGTCCCACGGGACTGACGGCCACCGCGCGAGGTGAACCGATCGATCCCGGCCGGCACACGCTGGATCACGAAGTCAAAGCGATTACCTACCACGGTCTCAAGCTCCAGCGCGAAAACGACGGCTGGCTGGCCGAGGTGATTGTGGATATCTAGCAGGCGGCGCTCACCACCGCTTGCGACTTAACATCTGTCCAACAGAGCAGGGCAAGGGCGCATTCTCATGGCCAAAGAATCTTTTCACGGACCGCTCTAACGAACGGGCGACACGTCGTGGCGCATCCCCAAGTCGTATCGCGCCGGTATGCACGTCGATGGGATCGTGTATGCCGATGACGCGCTGATCGAATCGATTCGCGACGATCAGGCCCTTGAGCAGGTGGCCAACGTGGCTTTTCTGCCCGGCATTCAACTGGCCAGCCTGGCGATGCCTGACATCCATTGGGGATATGGCTTTTGCATCGGCGGCGTCTGTGCCACTGACCCGGCCGACGGGGGCGTGATTTCACCGGGCGGCGTCGGTTACGACATCAATTGCGGCGTGCGGTTGGTGCGAACCAATCTGTTGCGCGGCGATGTGCGACCGGTTCAAACCCAATTGGTCGAAGAGCTTTTTCGGCGCGTGCCGACCGGCACCGGGCGAGGCGGCAAATATCGCTTCACTCCCGCCGAATTGCGCCGGCTAATGAGCGAGGGCGTCGCGTATCTGCTGGGCCGAGGACTCGCGGTCGACAGCGATTTGGAACACACCGAAGCTCGCGGCGTGCTCGCTAATGCCGAGCCGGACAACGTGAGCCATCGCGCGCTTGCGCGCGGCTACGACCAGTGCGGCACGCTCGGCTCAGGCAATCACTTTCTGGAAGTGCAGGCGGTCGACGCGATTTTCGACACCGAGGCCGCGCGGTCGATGGGCCTTGAAGAAGATATGATCTGCGTAATGATCCATTCCGGCTCGCGCGGGCTGGGCTATCAGGTCTGCGACGATGCGCTGCGGTCGTTGCGCAAAGCGCCGGAAAAATACGGCATCGATCTGCCCGACCGGCAACTCGTTTGTGCTCCGGTCGACAGTCCCGAAGGCCGCCAGTACATCGGGGCCATGTGCGCGGCGGCCAATTTTGCCTGGTGCAATCGGCAATTGCTGATGTGGCAAGCTCGCGAGTGTTTCGAAACCATCTTTGGCCGCTCCTGGCAAGAGTTGGGCATGGATTTGGTGTACGATGTGGCTCACAACATCGCCAAATTCGAGGAACACACGATCGGTCCGGTGAGCAAGCGCGTCTGGGTGCATCGCAAGGGAGCCACGCGCGCTTTTCCGCCCGGCCATGCCGAAACGCCGGCCGCGTACCGGAAAATTGGCCAGCCGGTGATCATTCCCGGCGACATGGGGCGAGCCAGTTGGGTGCTGGTTGGTCAGCAGGGGAGCATGCGGCAGACGTTCGGCACAGCCTGCCACGGCGCCGGCCGCGTGATGAGCCGCACCGCCGCCATCAAGCATGCCCGAGGACGACGGATCGATCAGGAATTGGCCGCAAAGGGCGTTATCGCCCGCGCTCGAAGTTACAAAGGCCTGGCCGAAGAGCAACCGGCCGCTTACAAGGATGTCGACCTGGTCGTCGAAGTCGTGCACCGTGCGGGCCTGGCCAACAAAGTCGCCCGGCTCTGCCCGATCGGGGTGATCAAGGGGTAACCGGCTCCGCTTGGTGAAGGCAACATTAACCCGAAGCGCAAACGAGGGCGATCCGCGGAGTTGCGACCTTCTCGTCCTCGCTCGCGCTTCGGGTTCGTGTTTCCCAAATTGAACCACTGGACGACTCCAAGACCCGGCTCGCGGTTGCTT
>JACQFF010000040.1 GCA_016200205.1 Planctomycetia bacterium | reverse complement strand
GCCATTGATGCTACTGTTCACCGAGGAAAGCTGAGCGCGCGTGGCCTCGATTTGTCCCATCGCTTCGGCGATTTTCACTTCCAATTCGAAATCGCGCATCTTCGCGAGAAGCTGTCCCTTTTTGACCAAATTGCCGTGCTCGACCAGCACGTCGATCACCTCGCCATCCAGATTGGCGAACACTTCGCGTCGGACCGCCGGTTTCAATACTCCTTTACCCGTCAGCTCCAGGTCCGAGGGCCAGAGGCAGAGAATCGCCAGCAACACGACCGCCGCGACGAGAGCGGCGATGGTTTTGGGAAGTTGTCGCGCCTCGATCACCCATTTCGACTTGCCCAGGGTCCGCCAAACCGGCATCAAAAACAGCTCGTTGTGCTCCAGCACGTTGGCCAGCGCGATTGAGCTGTGATCGCTGACGACTTCGATCCGCTGCGTCAGTCCGTCGCGCGGCCGGCTATCTTCGATTTGTTCGATGATGAGCGCGCCGAGCACCTTGGGCACTTCCAACGGGTTGGTCACGTCGTGCGGCGCTTTGAGCGGCACGACGGCGACGGCTTTCGAGTGGCACTCGTCGACGTATTCTTGCACCGCTTCTTCAACTTGCGGGGCCATCATCGACGTGTCGCCCGTATACCACACGGTATCGCCGGTCGCGACCACGGCCGTCGCCAGGCGGCCCAACAGCGAGACGGTGTTAGACCTTTTGTCGAAGGTGTCCTGACCGCTGACCGCCTGGATGACGCACTTTTTCCCCTTGCAAATGCCGACGCTGACGCGATCGCATTCGATCAGCCGGCGGCCTTCGTTGGCGATGGTATAAGCCGTGCTGCGGGGGTCGAGCCCTTTGTGGACCAGACGCGTAAAGTTTTCCAACTGCGACCACAGGGCCTGGCGGTCGGTGAAGTGTTGAAGCTTGCGCGATTTGAGATACTCGCTGGCCAATTCACACATCTGCAGCAGGAATCGCAGGTAGCCGCGCTGCACGGTGGGACTGCTGTCGGGGCGCTGGAAGATTTCCAAAACGCCCTGCGTTTCCTGGGCCGTCTTGAGTGGGCCGAGCACCAACAGGTAGTCGGTCGGGTTGCCGCCTTCTTCGATCTTACTCGACCCCGAATGGGGCGCCGCCAAAAGACCCTCGCCGCTGGTCAGAACTTTGTGCAGCAAGTGTCCGTGGCGCTGCTGATTTTCTTCGCTCTCGGCGAGCCGAGTGGCGGGCAGATTTATGTGATAGGAGAGCGTCAATTGTCCTGATTCAGTGAGCGTCCAAATGGCTCCACCCACGGCGGCCAGCGCCGAGACAATGCGGTTGAGCACCGCGTCGTAAAACTCGGCCGGCGCGACCTCGGACTTCGAAATCTGGGCGATTTCGCGCACCAGATTGCGAATCTGCTGCTTTGTCTGTTCAACAAGTTCCGGGTCGACGGACTGTTCAGTGCTCATGCAGGATACCAGCGACTAATGACGAAACGAGCCGACGAAAATCTCTCGCACGACAACAAGCATGTCCTGGCGGAGCCGACCTATTGATATCGGATCATGAGGCGCAGGACCTATCCCTAAAGGGTAGCTTGTTTTACGGCGCGCGTGGCGCAGTTTGCCCTCCCAGCCGAATGACTGGCAAAGGCGTTATCGTCAAACCAAAGGATTATAGGCGGCGAAAAGCCGAAGGAGTATTTAAAGATCCCAGCACAACTCGGAGACGCAAGCCACTCGGCGAAGCCCCACAGCCGCTTTAGAATCTCGGCCTCTTGGCAAACGGTTCCGTGCCAGTTCGCTCTGTCCGAAAGCACCCCGCTTTTAGATTGGCTCGTAATGACCATTCGCAAAATCATGCGTGGGCTATTCCGTCCCTTAGTTGAGCAGGTAAAACGGGTTTCAGCAAGGCAACCGCATCTAATTCGAACAATAATGCTGGCATTTTTGGCCATGCCGACGGTCGGTCGGTACCTTCCGGTCGCGTGGTTCGCGGCCGAAAAATCGCCGGTGTAGGGCCTCGCGTGCCCAAGAGGGCACCTGCCGCGGCGATGCTTGCCCGAGGGTCCCAGTCAGCCATTGGCGGAAAATGGCGGGGGCAACCAGTCGAACGGCATCGGGCCAACTGCCGAATGAATGGACTGTCGCTCGCGAGGCGGTCGAGCGCCTGCTGTCGCCCTCAATGGCATCGCTCGGGCGCGAACGCTACACTCTAGCCGGACACGTCGGACCAGGATTGAAGGCTTTCGGCCGATGCGCGTTTTGTTCCTGCACCATTTTCCGTTCGGGCACTTAGAGGCCGGCCAATGGGTGCAGCGCTGGGCCGGGGCGCTGCTCGCGGCGGGACACGAATCCCGCTGGTTGATCGTCGACGGCAGCGAAACGAAAAGTGATCTTGTCGACGCGGTGCGGGTCATCTGCCGCCCAGGCGATCCGGCTGCCGATCTGCCCTTCGACCTGCCGTGTTTCAGCACGCCGGCCCCTACGAACAAACTGCCGACTTTCGCGGCGCTTTCAGATCGGCAGTTGGCGCGGTATCGCGGCCGATTACGGCAGCAGCTCGACCTCCAAATCGAAAGCTTCAACCCGCACGTGATCCACGCGCAACATATTTGGGTGCAAGGGCAATTGGCGCTGGAGACCGGCGTGCCTTACGTGTTGAATGCTTGGGGACCCGAATTGATCGACTACGCCGGCGACGAACGATACCGCGCGCTGGCCGATCAAGCGGCCGAAAACGCCGGGCGAATTCTGGTCCCGCACGCGGAGCTGCTCCACCAGGTCGCAGCCATGTTCGGCTCTGCCGCCGAGCGCACAGTGGTCATGCCTCCCGAATTGTACTTGACCGAATCAGCTTCTGCCGCGGCACAGGCCCAAGTCGCCGACCACCTGCTGAAGCTCTATCAGGCAGTCCTGGCCGAACGCTTCGGCGATCAGAAGGCCGTGGGCTGGAGGCCATAGGCCGGAGGAAAAAGGCCTTCACAACCTCCAGCCTCGCGCGTGGCGCTACGGTTCGGCAATGATCGCGTCGGAAGATCTCTCGCCCAAGGCAAAATAGGCAATGGCTCCCACTGCAATCAGCCCCAGCCCAATCATGCGGTCGATGGGCCGGGCCCAGTACATGCTCGCCAGCAGAAAGATGTAGAAGCTGATGAACACGGCCGGCACTACCGGGTATCCCCAAGTGCGGTACGGGCGCTCGGCATCGGGGCGGCGAACGCGCAGAATAAATACAGCCACCACGGCGGAGAAATAAAAAATCGAGCCGCCAAACACGGTCCACTCGGTCAAAATATCAAACAGTTGCACGTTTGGATCCCAACTCAAGCCCCCCATCAAGATCAAGGCGCTGGCCCACGCGGACATGCAGGCAATCGCCCAGGCTGGGGTCCGCGTCGTGGGATGAACGCGGGCGAACTTGCCCAAAAAACGATGATCGCGCGCGACGGCAAACAGCACGCGCGGGCCGACCAGAATATTGGCATTCAGCGCCCCGAACAGCGAGACCAGCAGCATCGCCTGCATCAGCCGCGCGCCAAAATTCGGCAGCAGCTTCTCGCACACCGCAATGGCCGGACATTCCTCCGCGGCAATCGTGCTGGAGGGCAGCGTGAGGTGATAGGCCAGGTTTGCGCCGGTGTAGAGCACGATCAAGATCAGCACGCCGGCAATCAAAGCCCGCGGTACGCTGCGCTGCGGATTGTGCACCTCTTCGGCCACCACGGTGACGTTTCCCCAACCGTCGTAGGCCCACATGATAGCGGCCAGCGCCGTGCCAATGCCAACCACCAGGTTCGCTTCGACCGTCGAGGGCCAGAGCGTTCCCAGATTGAACGGTTCGGAGCGGATCGCGATGAACGGCAACGCGGCCAAAAAGGCCACAAAGCCCGCCTTGATGACCGTGGCCACGTTGAGCACCCCGCCGCCCAATCGGGTGCCCAGGATATTGATCGTCCCCAAAAGCGCGATGGCGGCCACGGCGACCGACTTTCGGTGGCCCACGATGAAACCAAAATTGAGTTCCGTGAGTATGTTCTCCAGCGCCACGGCGGTATACACGGCCAGTGCGGCGATGGCTCCGGTGCGGATCACCCAAAACTCGGCCCAAGCCCACAGAAACGACCACAACCGGCCGTAGGTTTCGCGCAAGAAAACGTAGGTTCCGCCAGCATGGGGAAACATGGCCGCGAGCTCCGCCATCGTTAGCGCGCCGCACAGATTCACCAGTCCGCAAAGCACCCACAGGGCGAGGATCAATCCCACGTAGCCTTGGGTCGCCTCGGCGATTTGCCGGGGCTTGAAGAAAATGCCCGACCCAATCACTTCGCCTACCACGATGGCCACCACGGAGAATAGTCCGAGCACCTGTGCCAGGCGGTGGGGGTTCTGGGCAGCAGAAGGCGTTGAAGAGGCGGCCATGCGGGACAGCATACCGGTCCCAGCGCGGCGAGACCAGCCATCGAATACCGCGCCGCCAGCGGTGGATCGTTAACGCATCTCGCCGCGAACAGCGTCTGTTTTTTTGTTCCTCGCGCACCGCGCTCAGCTATACTGGACGCGATTATAACGCATGCTCGGGAAGGTCAATTGCGATGGAAAATCCTGACGATCTTTGCCCACGACCGCCACGACTGCCCAGGCATTCAACCGAGCCGCATTCGCCGCCCATCTTTTTGTCCTCGGTCTACGAATGCCGCGACCCCGAGCAGGCCGACGCGCTGCTCTCGGGAAGAGAACAAGGCTACGTCTACGGCCGTGACGCTCATCCCAACGCCGATCTGTTGGCCGAAAAATGTCGCCAATTACACGCCGCCGAGCGGGCCGCGATTACCAGCTCGGGCATGGCCGCGCTGGCGCTGGTCGTGCTCTCGCAACTCGAACCAAGCGATCATGTGGTCGCCAGCAACCAGCTTTACGGGCGGACGCTTTGTCTGCTGACCGGCGAGGCGGCCCGGTTGGGCATCGCCAGTAGCGTGGTCGACACCTGCGATCTGGCCGCCGTGGAAGGCGCCCTCACGACGCGCAGCAAAATGGTGGTGGTGGAAACCATCAGCAATCCACTGCTGCGAGTGGCTGACCTGCCGGCATTGGCCGAACTGGCGCACCGCCGCGGGGCCACGCTTTTGGCCGACAACACACTGGCCGGTCCGGCGATTAGCCGACCGCTCGCCTGCGGGGCCGATTGGGTCATGGAGAGCTTGACCAAAACGATGAACGGCCACAGCGACGTCATTCTGGGCTTGCTGTGCGGACCGGCCAAGGCGTGGCAGCGAGTGCCCGCGGTGCTGTCGACTTGGGGGTTGGCCAGCGCTCCGTTCGACTGTTGGCTCGCGTTGCGCGGTTTGGGCACTTTGGGGGTTCGCATGGAGCGCGCGGCCGCGAACGCACTGGCCGTGGCTCAATTATTGATCGGCGCAAAATCGGTCGAAAGGGTCTATTATCCGGGTCTGCCGAGCCACCCCGATTACGAGCTGGCGCGGCGGCAGTTCGGCGAGAAATTTGGCTCGATCGTGACCTTTACGCTGCGTGGGGGAGGGGCTGCGGCTCGGAGGTTTATGGCCGCGGCCAGCCGAATTCCATTTTGTCCTTCGCTGGGTGAATTGAGCACGACGTTAAGCCATCCCGAGTCGACCAGCCATCGTGCCCTGACGCCCGCGGCTCGTTC
>JACQFF010000070.1 GCA_016200205.1 Planctomycetia bacterium | reverse complement strand
ATTGCTCGGCGATATCCTCGGCCACCAATTGGGCCTGAATTTCCGGCCGGGC
This sequence comes from Planctomycetia bacterium, assembly GCA_016200205.1. Lineage (GTDB taxonomy): Bacteria > Planctomycetota > Planctomycetia > Pirellulales > PALSA-1355 > PALSA-1355. The sequence continues at coordinate 80,346 of JACQFF010000070.1, read as the reverse complement.
GATTTCCTCGATTTTGATGTTGATCCGCCGGCCGACGAGGTCTTGCAACTCGCCCTGCAGCCGTTCGACTTCCTGGCCCTTGCGGCCAATGATGATGCCCGGCCGGGCCGTGTGCAGCGTGACTTTCACTTCGTCTCGCGTCCGCTCGATTTCGATTTTTGGAATGCCGGCGAACCGGTATTTTTCCTTGACGAAGTTGCGGATTTTCAGGTCCTCCAGCAGGAGGGTCGAAAATTCTTGCTTCGAGGCATACCAACGGCTCTTCCAGCCGATCATGATGCCCGTACGAAAGCCGGTTGGATTGACTTTTTGACCCATAAATTCTGCTTTCCAGTACGTTTCGACAGTGCCGTTCTTGCGGCCAAATCTTACAGCCGTTCTTGCGGCGCCAAATCTTACAGCCGTTCTTGCGGCCAAATCTTACAGCCGTTCTTGCGGCCAAATCTTACAGCCGTTCTTGCGGCCAAATCTTACAGCCGTTCTTGCGGCCAAATCTTACAGCCGTTCTTGCGGCCAAATCTTACAGCGTGTCCACGGAAATCCGAATGTGCGACATGCGCTTCTTGATCATGAAGGCCATGCCGCGGGCCCGAGGACGAATCCGCTTGAACATCGGGCCCTCGTCCACCCGCGCTTCGACCACCACCAGGTCGGCCACCGCGGGAGCCCGGCGATCTTCGGCGTTGCCCAGCGCGCTTTTGAGCACCTTTTCCAACATCCGCGCTCCGCGCTGCGGCTGATAGCGCAACAAATCGAGCGCCTCGTCGGCGTGCTTGCCGCGAATCAAATCGGCCAGCGGCCGCACCTTGCGGGCGCTGATGCGAGCGTATTTGTGAACGGCTTCGTAGGCCATGTGTTTTCCTTTTTCAACTCCTGGCAGCCTCGCCGGAGGCCGCCCGACACTTGACTACTTCTTGCCACCCTTGCCGCCGTGGCCGCGGAAGGTCCGCGTGGGCGCGAACTCTCCCAGCTTGTGCCCGACCATGTCTTCGGTGACAAACACCTTGATGTGCAGCTTGCCATTATGAACCATGAAGGTGTGACCGACAAATTCCGGCACGATCGTGCAAGCCCGCGCCCAGGTCTTGATCGGCTCCTTGATCCCCCGGTTCGTAAGCCGGTCCACTTTCTCGAACAGCTTCGGGTTGACAAAGGGACCTTTTTTGAGTGATCTTCCCATCGGTTGCTTGCCTCCGCCTTAGACGCTGTTGGCCCGGGCGGATGTCCTTGTGCTAGTAGATTGCTGTTTTCGTTGTTCGGCTTCAGTACGGTTGTGTTTCAGTACGGTGATTTTGCTCGCCGGGCGTCATCGGATCTTGAGCTGTCCATAGCGTCGTGAGCGGCGACGACGAATGATGGCCGCGTTCGAGGGCTTGCGACGCTTTCGCGTGCCGCCCCCCTTGGCCGGTTTGCCCTCGGGACTGACCGGGTGGCGACCGCCCTTGGTGCGGCCCTCGCCACCGCCGTGCGGATGGTCGATCGGGTTCATGGCCGTGCCGCGGACGTGGGGCCGATGACCGAGCCAACGATTGCGACCGGCCTTGCCGACGACGATCGCGTCGTGATCCGAGTTTCCGATCGCTCCGACCGTGGCTCGGCAGGCCGAAGGGATGCGACGGATTTCGCCGCTGGGCAGGTTGATCTGCGCCCAGTCGGCCTCACGCGCCGCCAGCGTTGCGCTGACCCCGGCCGAGCGGCACAGTCGCCCGCCGCGGCCTGGCTGCAGCTCGATGTTGTGAATGGGCAGCCCCAGCGGAATACTCTTCAAGGGCAGGCAATTGCCGACCGAAGGGGGCGCCTCCGCGCCGCTGATCACTTCGTCACCCGCCTTCAACCCGTTGGGGGCCAAAATATAACGCTTCTCACCGTCGACATAGAACAACAAGGCAATCCGCGCGCTGCGATTCGGGTCGTACTGCACGCTATGCACCCGGGCCGGCACGCCGTCTTTATTGCGGCGAAAATCGATCAGCCGGTACATCCGCTTGTGCCCGCCGCCCCGATGCCGAGCCGTGATCCGACCCTGGTTGTTGCGGCCGCCCGTCTTGCGCTTGGGAACCAACAAGTTCTTTTCGGCGTCGACTCCCTTGGTCAAGTCGGCGAAATCGCTGACCGTCGCGCCGCGGCGTCCGGGAGTTGTCGGTTTGTATCGTCGAATACCCATGGTTGTTTGTTCTTTCCACTACAGTGAGCTCGCGCGGCCGAATCGAGCGGCCGGCAGCGCGTCTGGCATTAGAAGAAGTCGATGCGATGCTCCGAATGCAGTTTGACGATCGCCTTCTTCCAATCCTTGGTGTAACCGCTAGAGAACCGGGTGCGGCGCGGCTTGCCCTTGCGGTTTTGCGTATGGACCCGCAAGACTTTGACGTTGAACAATTCCTCCACGGCCCGCCGCACGTCGTCTTTGGTCGCCTGGCGATTGACCTCGAACGCGTAGGCGTTGTGCCGCGTGGAGCGGTGCATTCCCTTTTCCGTCACCAGGGGCCGCAGAATGATCTGGTGCGGCTCGAGCGTGATGGTCGGTGTGGTGTCGGTTTCAGAGGGCATCGCCAAAAGTTCCTTTCAGACTCTCAAACTCCGCGAGTCAACTCGCCCGCTTGCCGGCCCGGGCCCGCAGGGCATCGAGCGCGGCCTTGGTCATCAATACCCGCCGCGGCGACAGCAGATTGAGGGCGTTCAATCCCGAAACCGGCGACACGGTCACGCGGTCGATATTTCGAGCGCTCTTGAACACGTTCGAATCATGCTCCGCCGTGGCCACCAACACGCTGTTGTCGTGGAGGTTCAGCGCCTTCAAGATGGCGGCCATGTCCTTGGTCTTGGGGGCATCGAAGGCCAATTCGTCGATCAGCGTAACTTCCGCGTCGCGCAGCTTCGCGGCCAGCGCCATGCGCGTGGCCAGTTGCACGGCCTTGCGCGGCAGGCGATAGGTCCAATCGCGGGGCCGCTTGGCAAAAATGTGTCCGCCGCCGCGGCGAATACCGCTGCGCCGCGAGCCGGCTCGGGCGTTGCCGGTCCCTTTTTGGCGATACATTTTCTTGGTCGTGCCCGCCACTTCGCCACGGCTCTTGGTCTTGGCCGTCCCGAGACGCAGATTCGACTGGTACATGACCACCACGTCGTGCAGCAACTGCTTGTTGATGCGCGGCGCCAACTCGGCGAGGTCAATGTCGTACTTGCCCACCTCTTTGCCGGTTCGGTTGTAAACAGTCAGACTCGCCATCGCTCGATCTTTCAATCAGGGCCGCGTCTCTTCAAGGGGAGGAAGTTTGGCGCGGCCTTTGTCGTTTGTTCGCTTAAAGTTTGTTCGTTTCCTTGATCATCACGTAGCCGCCGTTGGGGCCCGGCACGGCTCCGTAAATCAACAGCAGGTGGTTTTCGACATCCACGCGGACGACCTTGACGTTGCGCATCGTGCTGCGCTGGTTGCCGTATTGGCCGCCCATGCGGCGGCCCTTGGGCACGTGGCCGGGGAACTGACTTTGGCCGATGGAGCCGGCATGGCGGTGGACTTTTTTCACGCCGTGCGAAGCCCGCTGGCCGTGGAAGTTGTGCCGCACCATGACGCCGGTCGTGCCGCGGCCCTTGGTGGTACCGACGACATCGACGCGCTTCACGTCGGCAAATTGGCTGACGTCGAGCGTTTGGCCGACAGAGACGCCTTCGAAAGAACCACGGAATTCGCGGATGAACCGCTGGGGTTCGCAGCCGGCCTTGGCCGGAATCTCGACGCCGGCTTTGGCTCGCGACTTGGAGCGCTTGCTGTCGAGCTTGGCAACATGACCACGTTGGCTGCGACTGGCTAACCGGCGCGGCTTGTCTCGGTAGCCGAGCTGAACCGCTTCGTATCCGTCACGCTGCTTGGTGCGCAACTGGAGCACGTGGCAGGGGCCGGCTTCAATCACCGTCACCGGCACAACGTTGCCGCTTTCGTCGAAAATCTGAGTCATCCCGACCTTGCGGCCGAGCAATCCGATAGCCATCGCAATATTTCCTGTGGTCTGCCTGCCCGCGAGAACACGAAGCACTTGGCCTCGCTTTACCCGCGTAGCTTCCAGTGCATAGGAGGAATCCGGAATCTCTTGAAATTGTTTGCTGCCAGACCGCTAGCGGTTGGCAGCGTCGATTCGATTTTGTTAGTGTCTACTCGAGGCTTTGATTTTGATATCAACACCCGCCGGCAGGCTCAGTTTATTGAGCGCCTCGATCGTTTTGGCCGTCGCCTGCACGATATCGATCAACCGCTTATGCGTGCGGATTTCGAACTGTTGACGAGCCTTCTTGTCGACGTGAGGGCTCGACAAGACGGTGTACCGCTCGATGCGCGTGGGCAGCGGAATAGGCCCGTGCACTTCCGAGTTGGTCCGCTTGGCCGTGTCGACGATTTCAGCGGCACTTTGATCCAACACCGAATGGTCGTAGGCTTCCATCCGGATGCGAATGATTTCTTGAGAATGACCCGCCACAAACTCTCTCCCGCGCCGGCAACAACGCCGGCTTTGAGATTCCTCAGACTGCTATCTTGCCAATGGGCAAACCACGAATGGTAAGTCTTTTGCTCGACAGTGTCAACGCCCCCTGAGACCAGAAATATCGGTCTCGATCGGTCGGCACTCCCGCGTCGGCGATCCGACGCGATTTGGCAAAAGTTCCGGGCGAATTGCCCGCGTTTTCTCAGATAAAACTCTGCCCGACGTCGGGCGGAGCCGGGCCGTACGCGGCCGGCTCCATCGAACAGGTGGCCCGGCCTTGGCTCAGCCCCCGCATGGCGCTCGAGTAGCCGAACAGGTTGGCCAGCGGAGCGTCGGCTTCGACCAACACGTTCTTGCCGCGGTGCTGCGTGCGAGTGATCGTCGCCCGCCGCTGCTGCAGGTCACTGATGAAATCGCCCAAATTGTCTTCAGGCATCGTGATTTGCAGCTCCATGATCGGTTCCAACAACACGGTTCCGGCCGTCTGCAAAGCCTTGTTGAAGGCGTCTGCGGCGGCGATGCGAAAGGCGATTTCGTTCGATTCCGTTTCGTGCACCTCGCCGCCGAGCACCGTGACTTTGATCTTCATCAGCGGAAAACCGAGCAGTCCGCCGCCGTGTCCCTGCTCGGTCAAGCCGTCGATCACCGTGGAAAGATACGGTTCCGGCAGCGCGGCGCCGGCCGGGACCACTACCACGCCGGCTGGGCCTTGCGGACAGGGCTCGATGCGAATCTTAACGGCGGCAAAAATCGACTGGCCGCCCTGCTGGCGGTGGCACTGGCCGACGACTTCGGCCGGGCGGTCAACTGTTTCGCGATAGCTGACGCGCGGTTTGTGGACTTTGACGTTCAGATTGAAATCGCGCAACAAGCGGTGCTTGATGACCTCCAAGTGCAGCTCGCCCATTCCGCTGATCAGCGTCTGGCCGGTGTCCTCGTTCTCTTCGGCCCGGAACGTGGGGTCTTGTCGCTTCATCATCTCAAGCACTTCAGCCAGCTTCTTCCGCTCGGTCGACGTCTCGGGCTCGATGGCCATGGAAATGACCGTTTCTGGGAATTGGATCGTCTCCAGCACGATCGGATGCTGCGGATCGCAGAGCGTGTCGCCGGTGATCGAATGCCGCAAGCCGATAATGCCGATAATGTCGCCCGCGCTGACGCTGGGCACCTGTTCGCGGCGTTCGGCCTGAATGTGCCACAACTGCGGGACGTTTTCCTTCTTGTCCTTGCCCGGGTTGTAGACGCGCGAATTGGCTTTCAACTCGCCCGAGTAAACGCGGACGTAATGCAGATCGCCGTGCTTGTCGGCGTCGATCTTGAAAACCAGCCCGCAAAACGGCTCGTGCTCGCTGGGCTTGCGGATTTCTTGCGCGTCACGCTTTTTGGGGTTGACGCCTTCCACCGGCGGCTTGTCGGCCGGGCTGGGCAGATAATAGGTGACCGCATCCAACAGCGGCTGAATGCCGATGTGATCCAAGGCCGAGCCGCACAACACCGGCACCACCAATTGATGCAATGTGGCTTCGCGCAGCACCCGGCGAATCAACTCCGCCGGGACCGGCGCCTTTTCCAGCATCAGCTCCGCCAGTTCGTTAGAGAATTCGAACAGCCGCTCCAATAGCTCTCCGCGCCACAGCTCGGCCAGGTCGCGGAGATCCGCGGGAATGGAGCTGCGCCGGATTTCCTTTCCCAGGCTTTCAGGCGTGAAGGTCAAAAACTCCATCTCGACCAGGTCGATGACGCCGCGGAATGCCTCTTGCACGTGCGGTGGTCCGGCCCCGGCGGGAACCTGGATGGCCACGGGGTTGGCTTCGAGCCGCTCGCGGATTTCGTTGAAGGTGCCCTCGAAATTGGCCCCCTCGCGATCCAACTTGTTGATGAACGCGATACGCGGCACGCCATATTTGTCGGCCTGCCGCCAGACCGTTTCGCTCTGCGCCTCGACCCCTTCGCGGGCGCTAAACACGACCACGCCTCCATCGAGCACGCGGAGCGAGCGCTCGACTTCAGCCGTGAAGTCGACGTGGCCAGGCGTGTCGATCAGATTAACCGTGCAATCGCGCCAGGGAAAAGTCACGCACGCGGCGCGAATCGTGATCCCCCGTTGCTGCTCCTCGGGATCGAAATCGGTCACCGTGGTCCCTTTGTCGACTTCGCCCATCCGATGGCTGACGCCGCTGTAATACAGCATCCGCTCGGTGACCGTGGTCTTGCCGGCATCGATATGAGCGATAATGCCGATGTTGCGCAACTGTTCGAGGGTTCGTGCCATGACAAAGCCAGCAATTGAGGAAAATTTCCAGGCCGACAAATCAGCCAGGATCTCGTGTGATTTTGTGTCTTTTAGACCCGTGGGGCAAGACCGCCCGGCAAACGACACGCTGACGAGCGCCGGAGCGCATAGCAACGCCGCGTTGGAACCCCCGGGCTCCCGGCGCGGCGTAAGTTTCTCTCCGGTCGCCCGCCCGCTTAGGGGGCGAAACGGCTACCAGGCGAAATGCGCGAAGGCTTTGTTGGCATCGGCCATGCGATGCACGTTATCCCGTCGGGCCATCGCCACCCCTTCCTTCTTGTAAGCGGCGATCAATTCCTCGGCCAGTTTCTCGTGGGTCGCCCGTCCCTTCTTCTCGCGGACAGCCATTAAAATCCAGCGGATGGCCAACGACTGCTGACGCGGCCGATTCACCTGCATCGGCACCTGATAGGCGGCACCGCCGACTCGCTTGGAGCGGACTTCGATCGCCGGCTTGACGTTTTCCACGGCCTGCGTGAAAACTTCGATCGGCTCGACGTCCGGAATCTTGCTGTGGACGATATCCAGGGCATCGTAAAACGCCTTTTGGGCGGTACTCTTTTTGCCGTCGTGCATTAGGCAGTTGATGAACTTGCTAGCCAGCATCGAGTCGTGCCGGGGATCCGGCGTCAATTGCTTGCGGCTGGAAGTAATGCGACCCATAGCTGTTCATTCCGAAATTTGAAAGGTGGCGCTCGTTCGAGAACTCTCGAGCGGTCGCAGGGGGTTGTTGGCGACCGGGTATTGTATTGTTGGGACGGAACGTCTACGACTTCTTGGCCCCGTACAGGCTGCGCGATTGCTTGCGACCATCGACCCCCAAGGTGTCCAGAGCCCCGCGGACAATGTGATAGCGGACGCCCGGCAGGTCGCGGACGCGGCCGCCGCGCACCAGCACAATCGAGTGTTCCTGCAAGCTATGGCCCTCACCGGGAATATAAACGGTCACTTCCTTGCCGTTGGACAACCGCACGCGCGCGATCTTCCGCATGGCGGAATTCGGTTTCTTGGGCGTCATCGTCTTGACTTGCAAGCACACCCCTCGCCGCTGCGGGCATTTATCCAACACCGGCGATTTGCTGAATTTCCGCGGGTTCTTCCGCCGCTTGCGCACAAGCTGATTGATGGTCGGCATGGAACAGTCTTTATCTAACCCAAAGGTGGAACAAGAACCCATGAATCCCTCACTTTAACGATGCAACGAAACGTGTCAAGGACAACGACGCGTCAAAAGATATCACTACCCAATTTTCCTGGCCAGCGCCGTTGATATTGAGCGCTCCCCGGCCCCCGTTCCTGCAGCCCCGACTTGCTAGAATGCCGAAATGAGCGGAGACGACGAAAACGACGGGCTGCGATGGCCGCACTTGAGATGGGAATGGCTTCTCACCGGACTGCTTCTAATTGGGTTTCAAGTTTGGAACCTGCCCGAGGCGATTCATGTTGTACAAACCCCGAACCGATGGCACGGATTCGAGGTAACCTGGAACCGGAAATTCATCTATGCCACTCCGGTCGTCATCCTAGCGGGGGCCTGGATGGTACGGCGGGCCTTTCTGCCGAAGCGCAGTTTTCAATTCAGCATCGTGGAGATGCTTATTGCCATGGCCTTGATCGCCGCGCTTTGCGGGATCGCAGCCCTGTGATGCCCGGCCCGACCACCACACTCTTAAGCCACGATCCAAGGGTTAATCGATTTCAGAGGTGCCGGCTCGGGAGGGCGAGGCTCCCGCCGAGCCGACGACGGTCATCCATGCACCACGGCTCGGCGGGAGCCTCGCCCTCCCGGGCGCATTGCGGATCTTTGCGGCGACTTGGAACGCCATGGATCGCGACAAGGCACCGGATTACTCCCATCGCAGCGCGTGTAACTCGCCGGAATACGGCCAATCTTCCGGACGCGACACAAGGCCGTGGCGTACCGGATTATTCCGCACATAAAGCCACTTTTCTTCATAAGCCGCGGCATTGCGTATTCGCGTATCCCAATGGTCCGTTTGCCAGCGGCAAGCCGAGTGTTTGAATCGCTTCGAGAATTGCGATTTCCAAAACTTCACCCACGCGTCGTACTCGGTCGAAGACTGCGTGGCGCCAGCAAAGAAATGAATATGATCAGGCATCACGACATAGCGGCCAAGTCGCCAAACTCTGGCGTCACGCCATACCTCGCGAAGGAGTTCGTGCACCGCGTCACACGCAAGCCAGCGCTGCCGATCTTTCGTGCACACCGTATCGAAAACAATTGTCGGCTGACTTTCGACCTGAAGTACTCCATGCAGAGGGTGCTTCCGCTGATGGAAATCAGGCTCGGCTGGCATGGCACTGTTCGCAAGTTGTCGACGTGTCGATCGATTATCCTTGTTTACTCGCCCGAGGGCGTATCTTCGCCCAACAAGGCCTCCAAGGCTCCGCCGGCGGCGGGCGTCTTGGCAGCGGCAGGGCCATTTGTGGGTTTGTCGTCCTCCACGCCGTCAAGCAACGGGAAGCTGCGCGACAGCACGCGATCCTTTTCGGCGGCCAGGGCTTCGAGCGCCTGGGGCCGAATGCGCACTTCGGAGTCTTGGAACGTATGGAAGCCAGTGCCGGCCGGCACCAAGTGACCCAAGATCACGTTCTCTTTCAAACCAACCAGGTTGTCGACCTTGCCGGCCAAGGCGGCTTCAGTGAGCACCTTGGTGGTTTCCTGAAAACTGGCCGCCGAGATGAAGCTCGAGCTTTGCACCGAGGCTTTGGTGATGCCCAACAGCTGGGTGCTGGCCGTGGCCGGTTTCGGCCTGGTGCCCTTGGATGCTTCGCCACCCAAAGCTTCGATCTGGGCGTTGACCTGTTCCAAGGCGTCCTTGGGCACGATTGTGCCGTCGGCAAAGTCGCTATCGCCCTTGGTCGAGATCTTGACACATTTCGAGAGGTTCTGGTTGGCCAGGCGAAATTCGAATTTATCGAGCACGCTGCCCGGCAGCAGCGTGGTGTCGCCCGGCGTCTCGATCTTCACCTTCCGCAGCATTTGGGTGACGATGATTTCGATATGTTTATCGTCGATTTCCACACGTTGGCTGCGGTAGACGTTCTGGATTTCGCGGGTCAGATACTGCTGCACCGCTTCTTCGCCCGAGATCCGCAAGATATCGTGGGGCACCAAGGGGCCATCGACCAGCGCCTCGCCGGCTCGGACGAAGTCGCCCGCGTGGACCCGCAAGTGTTTACCGTGGGCCACCAGGTGCTCGCGCTCGATGCCGCTTTCGCTGCGGACGATGATCGTCCGCTTGCCGCGGCGCTTTTCGCCCAGCAACTCGACCGTGCCGTCGATCTCGGCAATCACGGCCGGCTCCTTGGGCTTGCGGGCTTCGAAGATTTCGGTCACCCGCGGCAAACCGCCGGTGATGTCCTGCGTCCCGGAAACTTCACGCGGCGTTTTGGCCAACAGCGTACCGGCCGAGATCTGGCTGCCTTCGGTGACTTCGATGTGAGCCTTTTCCGGCAGGTAGTAGAAATCGAGAATCTTGCCGCTGGAGTCTTCGAGCACGACTTGCGGATGCAAATCGCCCTTATGCTCCATGATGAGCCGGCGCTGGTGACCGCTGGGATCTTTTTCCAAGCGCATCGTCTCGCCCTGGATAACGTCCTCATAGCGGACCTTGCCGCCGACCTCGGCCAGAATCGGGATACTGTGGGGATCCCACTGGCACAGGACCGCGCCCGGCTTGACCTCCTGGTTCTCTTCGACCAGCAAGTTCGAGCCGGCGGGAACCTCGTATTTCTCGAGTTCGCGTCCCTTGGGATCGAGAATCAAGATTTCGCCGTTGCGGGTGAGCACCACTTGTTCACCGGCGTCGTTCCTCACGACTTTCAGGCGGGTGTATTGAACGACACCACCCTTCTTGGCGCGAATTTCACTTTCCTCGACGGCGCGAGCGGCGGTGCCACCGATGTGGAACGTACGCATCGTCAACTGCGTACCCGGCTCGCCGATGCTCTGGGCGGCGATGATCCCCACGGCCATGCCCTCTTCCACCATCGAACCGGTCGAGAGATCCATGCCGTAGCACCGCCGACAGATACCCAGCGGGGCGTCGCACGTCATGGGACTGCGGACTTGGATTTTTTCCAAGCCGAGTTCTTCGACGCGGCGGGCGATTTCGGCCGTGACCATCTCGTTTTCGCGGACGATCACTTCATCGGTAATCGGATTGACGATGTTAGCCCGGCTGACGCGACCGCGAATCGAGTCGGCCAACCGCACTTCCACTTTCTCGCCGCGGTAGATCACGCCCTTGGTGATGCCTTGCGTCGTGCCGCAATCTTCCATCGTGATCACGACGTTCTGGGCCACGTCGGCCAGCTTGCGGGTCAAGTAACCCGAGTCGGCCGTCTTCAAAGCCGTATCGGCCAACCCCTTGCGGGCACCGTGCGTGGAGCTGAAGTACTCCAACACCGAAAGACCTTCACGAAAGTTGGCCTTGATCGGCGTTTCGATAATCTTGCCCGACGGCTTGGCCATCAAACCGCGCATGCCGGCCAACTGCCGAATTTGTTCGACGCCGCCTCGGGCACCGGAGTGAGCCATCAAGTAAATCGGGTTCACATAGCCCGGCTTGCGCGTGTCGTTTTCCAGTTCGGTCATCATTTCGGTCGTGATCCGCTCGCGGGCGTGCGTCCAGGCGTCGAGCACCTGGTTGTAACGCTCGCCCTCGGTGATGATGCCGCGCTGGTAGAGCTTGTGAATCTTCAGCACGCTTCGCTCGGCGTCGGTGATGATTCGCGCCTTGCTGGGCGGGGTGATCAAATCGTCGGTGGCAAACGACAGACCGCTGCGGGTACTCTGGCGGAAACCCATTCGGTTCATGTCGTCCAACAGATCGATCGTCGCCCGGCGGCCCAGGATCTGATAACAGTCGGAAATCACTTTGGCCAATTCGCTCGAACGCATGGGAATGTTATAGAACGGCAAGCCGTCGGGCAGGACCATGTTGAACAACACGCGGCCGACCGTGGTATCGATCAACGCGCCCGGCTTGGCATTCTCGCCATTCTTCAACCGCCGCGCGGGCGGCAGCTTGACCTTGATGCGCGCGTGCGTGTCGATGGCGCCCATCGAGTAGGCCAGTTGCACTTCGTTGAGCGAGGAGAAGGTCATGCCCTCGCCCCGGCGGCCGGGAAGCGACATGGTCACGTAATAGCAGCCCATCACCACATCCTGCGACGGGCTGATAATGGGCGCGCCGTTGGACGGGCTGAAGATGTTGTTGGTCGACATCATCAGCGTGTGGGCCTCGACTTGGGCCTCGATCGACAAGGGCAAGTGCACGGCCATCTGGTCGCCGTCGATTTCGGCGTTGAAGCCCTTGCACACCAGCGGATGCAACTTGATGGCGTTGCCTTCCACCAGCGTCGGCTCGAAGGCCTGGATGCCCATGCGGTGCAGCGTGGGAGCGCGATTCAACAGCACCGGGTGATTGCGAATCACCTCTTCCAGGATATCCCATACTTCGTCGTCCTTGCGCTCGAGCATCTTTTTGGCGCTTTTGATCGTATCGGCATGCCCCAAATCCTTCAGGCGGCGAATGATGAACGGCTGGAACAATTCCAGCGCGATTTTCTTGGGCAAACCGCACTGGTGCAGCCGCAGGTTGGGACCCACCACGATTACGCTGCGAGCCGAATAATCGACGCGCTTGCCCAACAGATTTTCGCGGAATCGGCCCTGCTTGCCCTTGATCATGTCGGTGAGCGACTTGAGCGGGCGATTACTGCTGCCCAGCACCGGCCGCTTGCAGCGGTTGTTGTCGAACAATGCATCGACCGATTGCTGCAGCATCCGCTTTTCGTTGCGAATGATGACTTCCGGCGCGTTCAGGTCGACCAGTTTTTTCAGCCGGTTGTTGCGATTGATGATGCGGCGATACAGGTCGTTCAAGTCGCTGGTGGCGAAGTTGCCCGAGTCCAACAGCACCAACGGCCGCAGGTCGGGGGGAATCACCGGAATCACGTCCAACACCATCCACTCCGGCTTGTTGTCGCTGTCGCGAATCGACTCGACTATCTTCAAGCGGTTGATCAGATCTTTGGCTTTCTGTTTCGAGCCGGTCTCGAACAAATCGACCCGCAAATCCTTGGAGAGTTGCACCAGGTCGAGATCTTGCAGCAGCTTGCGGACCGCTTCGGCGCCCATGTCGGCCTCGAACGCGCCGTCGCCATATTGCTCGCGGGCCGAGCGGTATTCTTCTTCGGTCAGCAGTTGTTGCTTTTTGAGCGCCGTTTGGCCGGGATTCGTGACCACGTAATCTTGAAAGTAGATGACTTCTTCCAAGCTGGTGGTCTTCATGGCCAGCAAATTGCCCAAACGGCTGGGCATGGCTTTGAAAAACCAGATGTGCACGACCGGCGCGGCCAGCTCGATATGGCCCATGCGCTTGCGGCGCACGCGGCTGTGGGTGACCTTGACGCCGCAGCGGTCGCAAATCATGCCCTTGTATTTCATGCCGCGGTACTTGCCGCAGGCGCATTCCCAGTCCTTTTCGGGTCCGAAGATGCGCTCGCAGAACAGGCCGTCTTTTTCCGGGCGGTAAGTGCGATAGTTAGGCTTTTTGACCTCGCCGAACGACCAGCTACGAATGTCGTGCGGACGGGCCAGGCTGATCTTTACCGAAGTGTAGTCGTTAATCCGATCGTAAGAGCTTTCGCCGGAATTACTACTCACTGTTCACCCTCCTATCAAAATGCCATGCTGTGCCAGAATCCCACGAGCGGCGTCAAAATGTTACGCGCCGCACACGATGAGGCTCAGACGCGGCGTTTTTCTAACTGCATATTGAGACCCAGACCGCGGATTTCGTTGGTCAACACGTCGAAGCTGGCCGGGGTGCCGGCTTCCAGTGTGTTTTCGCCCTTGACCATCGACTCGTAAATCTTCGTGCGCCCTTCCACGTCGTCGCTCTTGACGGTGAGCAACTCCTGCAAAATGTAGGCGGCGCCATAGGCCTCCAAAGCCCAGACTTCCATTTCCCCAAACCGCTGACCGCCGAAGCGGGCCTTACCGCCCAACGGCTGCTGCGTAATCAGCGAATACGGCCCGGTCGAACGGGCGTGGACCTTGTCATCGACCAGGTGGTGCAACTTCAGCATGTAGATGTAACCCACCGTGGTTTCCTGCTCGAACGGCTCGCCGGTGCGGCCGTCGAAAAGCTGTGCCTTTCCGTGGGTCGGCAATTGGGCTTCGGTGAGGGCCTCTTGAATCGTCTTTTCCGTGGCCCCGTCGAACACCGGCGTGATGGCTTGGAAGCCCAGTTTCGCGCCGGCCCAACCCAAGTGCGTCTCCAGAATCTGGCCCACGTTCATACGACTGGGAACGCCCAGCGGATTGAGCAGGATCTGCAGCGGCGTGCCGTCGGCCAAAAACGGCATGTCTTCTTGCGGCAGAATCTTGGCGATCACACCCTTGTTGCCGTGGCGGCCGGCCATCTTATCGCCCACGGAAATGACCCGCTTGGCGGCGATGTAGACCTTCACCATCTGCAACACGCCGCTGCGCAGTTCGTCGCCGCGCTTCATCGAGTTCAGCTTGCGGTCGCGATCGTCCATCGCCTGCTCGACGATCGGCCACTGCGCCTTATGAATCTTCTCCACGTCCGCTTTGCGTTGCGGGCTGCGGATGTCGATGGCGTCGAGCTTGAACCGTTGGGCCTGTTCGGCCACGTACTTCGGTTCCTGGTCGCGGACCATCGGCGTGCCTTCGTCATCAGTCAACGGCCGCTGCAGCACGCTTTCCATTTCCGCGACCATGGCGGAAAACGCCGCCGCGATCTTGGCCGCGCCTTCGGCTTCGGCCTCTTTGAGGACCTTTTCGAAGACCTTGCGTTCCTCTTCCGAGAGACTCAAGCGACGCGAGAACTTCTGCGTGTCGATCACGATGCCTTCCACGCCCGAGGGAACGTCGAGCGAATCGTTCTTCACGTCTTCGCCAGCCCGGCCAAAGATGGCGTGCAACAGTTTTTCTTCGGGCGTCAGCTCGGTTTTCGACTTCGGCGAAACCTTGCCGACCAGTATGTCGCCGGGGCGGACAAACGTGCCGATGCGGACGATCCCGTTTTCGTCGAGGTTCCGCAGGGCCTTTTCGCTGACGTTGGGAATGTCGCGGGTGAACTCTTCGCGGCCCAGCTTGGTCTCGCGGATTTCGATGTCGAACTCCTCGATGTGAATCGAGGTGTAGGTATCGTCTTTGACGAGTTCTTCGCTGATGATGATGGCGTCTTCGAAGTTAAACCCGTCCCAAACCATGAAGCCGACCAGCACGTTTCGGCCCAGGGCCAACTCCCCTTTGAAAGTGGCGGCGCCGTCGGCAATCGCCTCGCCCTTTTCGACTTTCTGGCCGATTTGCACGATGGGCTTTTGGTTCTGGCAGGTGCGCTCGTTGAGCCCCACGAACTTGCGCAAGCTGTAGACTTCGTTGCCGATCTCGATTCGCGTCGAGTCGACGTACGAGACGGTGCCCTTGCGCCGGGCCCGCACGATCATGCCCGAGTTTTGCGCCACGTCGCGTTCCATGCCGGTGGCCACGATCGGCGGCTCGTTGACCAACAGCGGCACGGCTTGCCGCTGCATGTTGGAGCCCATCAGCGCGCGGTTGGCGTCGTCGTGTTCCAAGAACGGAATCAGACCGGCCGAAACGCCGACCATCTGGCTCGGCGCCACGTCGATATACTGCACTTTCTCGATCGGTACCATTTCGAAGTCGGAATGGTAGCGGGCAATGATCGTGTCGCCCTTGAGCTTGCCGTGTTCCACCGGAGCATCGGCCGGAGCCAAATAGGCTTCGCTTTCCTCATCGGCCCGCAACCACACGACCTCATCGCTCAACTTGCCGTTGCTCACTTTGCGATAGGGAGTCACCAGGAACCCGTACTCGTCGACGGCCGAATAGATCGCCAGGCTGGAGATCAAACCGATATTGGTGCCTTCCGGAGTCTCGATGGGGCAAATGCGGCCGTAGTGCGAGATATGCACGTCGCGAACTTCGAAGCCGGCCCGCTTGCGATTCAATCCGCCCGGACCCAAGGCCGACAAGCGGCGCTCGTGCGTGAGCATCGAGAGTGGGTTAGTCTGGTCCACGACCTGCGAAAGCTCGCCGCGGCCGAAGAAGTATTCGATCGCCGCCGAAATGCTCTTCGGATTGATCAGGCTCCGCGGAGTCATGTCCTCGACGTCCTTGAGGCTCATCCGTTCCTGCACGGTGCGGCGGAGCTTCAAAAAGCCCTTGCGCAGTTCGTCGCACGCCAGCTCGTCGATCGTCCGCAAGCGGCGGTTGCCCAAGTGGTCGATATCGTCGATTTCCACGTCCGGGTCGCCGCTGGTCAACTTGAGCAGATACCGGATGGCCGCGATCAGGTCCTCGGGCCGCAACGTCATTTCGTTTTCGGGCACGTTGAGCCTGAGCTTGCGATTGATGCGGAACCGGCCGACTTTGCCCAGACGATAGCGGTTGGTGTCGAAGAATTTTTCGTGGAACAGGGCCCGGGCTTTTTCCAACTGCGGCGGATTACCCGGCCGCAAGCGCTGGTAGATCCGCAGCAGGGCTTCTTCGTGGCTCGAGGTGGTGTCTTCGCCCAGGCTGTTGAAGATCAAGGGCACTTTCGGGTCGGTCATGACTTCGACCGAGCTCAAGCCGGAGGTGCAGATCAACTCGGCGACGTTCTTGGTAATCTTTTGTCCGCCCTCGATGATGACCTCTCCGGCCTTGTCGCTGGAAGCGGGATAGACGACGTCATCGACGGCGATTTTGCCTTCGATTTTGGCGACGCTGCGGCCATCGACGACTTTTTCGGTCGAGGTGTCGTAGAACACGCGGATCAGCTCGGCATTGAGACTGTATTTGGGATCCATGGCCCGCAACAGGGTCATCGCCGAGAACTTGCCGCTCTGGTCGATTCGCACGCTGAGCGTTTCTTTCTTGCTGGTGTTCAGCTCGATCCAACTACCGCGCTCGGGAATGATGCGGCAACTGTGCAAGCGGCGGTCGCCGGCTTCCAGTTCGCTGACGAAGTCCACGCCGGGGCTGCGGTGCAACTGGCTGACCACCACGCGCTCGGCGCCGTTGATGATAAACTCGCCGCCGCCGAGCATGATCGGCATGTCGCCCAGGTAAACCTCTTCTTCGATCGGCTGTTCTTTCGTCAGCCGCAGCCAGACGCGGAACGGCCGGCCATAGGTAAGCCGCAACTGCCGGCATTCGTGGGGCTCGTAGCGGGGTTTGCCCAGCTCGTAGCGGATATACTCCAGCCGCAGCGTCTTGTCGTAGCTCTCGATCGGAAAGATTTCGCGCAGCACGCCCTCAATGCCTTGATCGGTGCGCCTCGTGGGCGACACGTCATACTGCAAGAACGCTTCGTAACTGCGAGTTTGAATTTCAGTCAGATCAGGAATGGAATGCGGAGCGCGCAAGCTGCCGAAGCGACGGACTTCCTTTGGACGAAGACGCCGTTCTGCTGATGTCGCCATGAATTGCTCCTAATCGATTACTGGATTGCTAGACGAACGAGCAGGCGCGGGGCTCAGCGGGAGCGCGCATCGCAAGCGCACAACCAAAACCCATCACGCTGCGAGAGAAAACGAATCGGGTCAAGCGGTTTTCTGTCCGCGCAGTCTGCCAAAGCCCACTCTCCTGGCATGCCGCGCTTTAGAGAAGCGAAATAGCGGGTCACTACTTGTTCGAAACTACTTGATCGAAACCGTGGCGCCGGCCTCTTCGAGCTCTTTCTTGATCTTGGCGGCCTCTTCCTTGGACACGCCCTCTTTGACCTTGCTCGGGACGCCTTCCACCAGGTCCTTGGCTTCCTTCAGGCCCAGGCTCGTGATCGCGCGCACCACTTTGATCACGCCGATTTTCTTATCGCCGAACGCTTCCAGGACGACGTCGAATTCGGATTGTTCTTCCTTGACCGCCGCGCCGGCGCCGCCGTCGGCCGGTGCCGCCATCACGATCGCGCCGCCACCGGCGGCCGGCTTGATGCCGTGGACTTCCTCGAGGTAGTCGCTCAGCTCCTTGGCCTGCTTCAGCGTGAGGCCGACAATCTTGTCGCCGAGTTCCTTCGCACCGGCGGAAAACTCGCTCTTTGCCACGTCAGTTGCCATCGCAGTTCTTTCCTTTCTCACTTGGCCGGCACGTCGAGAAATCCCGAAACGTCCGGCAACGGGGTCGATCTTTATTTTATGCCCGGAGACAACCCCCGGGGCTCCTAATGTCGTAGCAAGTGCGGCACAAGTGCCGCGGTTAAATTCAGGCGCTGACCGCTTCCTCCGTTGGCGCGTCGCCGGCCGCTCCTTCCTCCCCACTCTCTGCGTGCTGCTTGATTTGGCTGGCCAAGGCACCGCCGGCGGCGATGAGTTGGCTGGCCAATCGGGCACCCGGCGAGAGAATTTGGCCCACCAGCATGCTCAGTTGCTCTTGGCGGCTGGGCCACTTGCTCACTTGTGCGACTTCTTCCGGCTCCAGCCGGGCGCCTCCCATCACGCCGCCGCGCGGCTCGAACGGGGCAAACTCCTTGTCGGCCGCCAGCTTGACGACTTCCTTGGCCAAAGCCACGACGTCCGAAGCCCCCCAGACCATCGCCAGCGTGCCCTGCGAGCCCTCGAAGGCCGCCGCCAGTTGGGTGCCTTCGGTCGCCCGGCGGGCCAGGCTGTTTTTGACCACCATCAGCTTGATATTCTTCTGCCGCAGCGCTCTGCGCAGCGCGCTGGTGCGGTTGGCGGAGAGGCCCACGACGTTGACCAGCAGCAGATCCTGCACGTCGGCCAGCTCGCGCTTCAATTGATCGGTAACAAGGTCTTTGACGAGTTTGCTCATGATGGGTCGTCCGCCGCTACAATGGTCTGTTGCTTGCTGAATTCTTTCGTTGCTCAAGCCGCGAGATGCACCGAGGGGCTCATCGTGGCACTGACGCTGATTCCTTTGATGTACTGGCCTTTGACCGAGTGCGGCTTCATGTTTTGCACCTGGTGGATAAAAGCGCTGATGTTGTCCGCCAGCTTCTGCGGGTCGAAGCTCAATTTGCCGACCACCGCGTGCACGTTGCCGCCAGCATCGGTGCGGAACTCGACCTTGCCGGCCTTGTACTCGCGGACCGTTTTGCCGATTTCCGGCGTGACGGTGCCGGCGCGCGGCGACGGCATCAACCCGCGGGGGCCGAGCACGCGCCCCAACGGGCCTACGATGCCCATCATGTCGGGAGCCGCGATGCACGCGTCGAACTCGATCCAGCCGTCTTTGATTTTCTTGGCCAGCTCTTCGCCCCCGACTTCGTCAGCGCCGGAAGCTTTGGCCTGTTCGGCCTGATCGCCCTTGGCAAACACGATCACCCGCAGGGTCTTGCCGATGCCGTGGGGCAATACGATCGAGCCGCGCACGATCTGGTCGGCTTGCTTGGGGTCGACGCCCAGGCGAATGGCAATGTCGACCGACTGGTCGAACTTCACGTTGTTGTAGAGCTTCAAAACGGCCACGGCTTGTTCGACACTCACGGGAGTTTTGCCCGGGTGCTTATCGGCCGTGGCTCGCAGTCGCTTCGAGAGTTTGGCGGTCATGTTTCGCTGACACAGAAGTAAGTGTTCGTTGCAAAAAGCCTTGAGGCATTGCGCCGTGCTTAGTTGGTGACATTCAGGCCCATGCTGCGGGCAGTGCCGGCGATCATCCGCTTGGCGTGGTCGACGTCGCGGGCGTTGAGGTCGGCCATTTTGAGCTTCACGATATTCTCGATTTGGGCCTGGGTAACCGTGCCCACCTTCTCCTTGTTCGGCACACCCGATCCCTTGGCAATGCCGGCCGCCTGCTTGAGCAGCGCCGCGGCCGGGGGACTTTTGGTGAGGAAATCGAAGCTGCGGTCGTTGTACACATTGACGACGACGGGAATCGGCATTCCGCCGGCTTCGCGCGTTCGTTCGTTGAATTGCGACACGAACTGGCCCAGGTTGATCCCGTAGCGGCCCAACGACGTACCGACCGGAGGGGCCGGCGTGGCCTGACCGCCAGGAACCTGAAACTTTGCTTGTCCTACGAGCTGCTTCGCCATGAGTAGTGGTTAGTGGTTAGTGGTTGGTGGTTGGTGGTTAGTGGTTGGTGGTTGGCGGTTGGTGGTTAGCCGCACTAGCCACTAACCACTGGCCACCTAACCACTACGTTCAAATCGCCTCGATTTGCCAGTATTCCAGTTCTACGGGCGTTGAGCGGCCGAAGATGTTGATCATCACCGTCACGCGGCCGCTGGCCTCGTCGATGCTGTCGACTTCGCCTTCGAAGTTCTCGAACGTCCCTTCGTTGATTTTCACGCGGTCGCTCACGTTGAAGTTGATTTTCAGCTTGGGTGCTTCGTCGGTTTTTTCTTCCTGCTTGGCGACGATTTTGCTCACTTCGTGGGGCAGCATGGGCGTCGGCTTGCCGGCCGAGCCTGTAAAGTCGCCGATACCCGGCGTCTCGCGGACCAGGAACCAGGTGTCCTCGTTGATCTCCATGTTGACCACGAGGTAGCCCGGGTAGAGCTTGCGTTTGACGACCCGCTTCTTGCCCCCTTTGAACTCGGAGACCATTTCGGCCGGCACGATAATGTCGCCGAAATAGCGATCCAGCCCGGCCACGGCCACGCGCCGCTGGAGCCCTTCGAGAATCGATTCCTCGCGGTTGCTTTGCACCTTGAGGATGTACCAGTTCATCTTCGGCGGTTCGTCGACGACCGGCGTCTCCTCGATCGGGCCGCGCTGTTCGTCTTCTTCGCGCGCCGGCGTCTCGGACGGCTGGGCCTCGACCTGCGATCCGATGTCAGAGTGGACCGCTTCGGGGGCCGTGTCGCCCGGTGTCACGCTCGCGGCCACCGCGCGCGACTCTTCGTCTGCCGAAGGCGCATGGGGGGCGCCAATCGCCGCGCTAGGAGGCGCTCCGACCGCGGGGATCTCCACAGTCTCGTCTGGCAGGTCGCTCGAATTGTGCGAATTCTCGATCACGCTTGATGTTCCTAACCGCTCGTATCGCCCTGGTCCCAAACTTCTCCCAGAGGAAGAAGGAGCATGGCTGATTCCGGGCCTGCCTAACCCGGGACGTCGATGATCCTCAACACGTGCAGCAGGGTTCTCCAAAACAGGTCAAAGCCGAACAACACGGCCGCCAAAAAAAAGATGCAAAAAATAACGACCAGCGAGCTGCGCAACAGTTCTCCCCGCGTGGGCCACGAGACCTTGTTCATCTCCGCTTCCACGGCGATCAAAAAATCGGCGAAGCCCGGAACGTTGACCAGCCGGAAGGTCAGCCAAATCCCCACCGCCACCAGCACTGCCGGCACGGCGAACCGCACGGAGAGGGTCGCATTGATTTCGAATACCCACAGTCTCCAGGCGCCCAGCAAGATGACGACCGCCAGCGTGGCGAACGTAATTTGTCGAGCGACGCGGCCCTGGCTCCGCTTGTAAATTCCTAGTTGAAACAGTTCCCGAAAAAAGGGACTCGCCGTAAGGTTTTTCTCTTTGGCCATGGCTCAAGTTCTGCTGTCGGATGCCCTGACACGCGGGGCTGTGCGTTTGAGCAGGGCACCCGCGCCCTGCCGCTTGTCGAGGAGCTGAAAGCTCACGGCTTCGCCCTCGACCCATCTGCCTTAGTTCTCCATCATTTCCACGCGGCGAGGCGGCCAACCCGGGACGCCTTGGCCGCAATTTAACTGGCAGGGGCGGCGGGAATTGAACTCGCAACCTCTGGTTTTGGAGACCAGCGCTCTGCCAATTGAGCTACACCCCTGCAAAGGCGAGCCGACCGGCTGCCACGTGGCATTCGCCCGGCAACCGCTCGCTCTCGACGTTGTTACCCTGCGTCGCGCTGGTTGGCTCACGCGAGCCCAGCGAGACTCCCCTTCCGAAAGCCTCGGCCGCTGCCGAGGCGCCCGGCCGATCCGTTATTCGATAATTTTCGTCACCACGCCCGAGCCGACCGTGCGACCGCCTTCGCGAATCGCGAAGCGGACGCCGTCGTCCATGGCGATCGGCGTGATGAGTTCGACGCTCAATTTGGCATTGTCACCCGGCATGCACATTTCCGCGTCGCCGACCAGGTTGGCGCTCCCGGTTACGTCGGTGGTGCGGAAGTAGAACTGCGGGCGATAGCCGCTGAAGAACGGCGTGTGCCGTCCACCTTCCTCCTTCGACAGCACGTAGACTTCGGCCTCGAACTTGGTGTGCGGCGTAATCGAACCCGGCTTGGCCAAAACCTGGCCGCGTTCGATTTCCTCGCGGCGGATACCCCGCAGCAGGATTCCGACATTGTCGCCCGCCTGACCTTCGTTGAGCGTCTTGTTGAACATTTCGACGCCCGTGCAGGTCGTCTTGCGCGGCTTGTCGGCCAGGCCGACGATTTCGACTTCGTCGCCCACGTGCACCTTGCCACGCTCGATGCGGCCGGTGGCCACGGTTCCGCGGCCTTCGATCGAGAACACGTCTTCGACGGCCATCAGGAACGGTTTGTCGATTTCTCGCACCGGTTCGGGAATGTAGCTGTCGATGGCGTCCAACAGATCCTGAATGCACTTGGTCGCGGCCGAATCCTTCGGGTTGTCGTAGGCCGGCTTGCTGGCGCCGCGGATGATCGGAACTTCGTCCCCCGGAAAGCCATAGCGAGTCAACAGCTCGCGCAGCTCCAGTTCGACCAGCTCGAGCAGTTCCGGATCGTCGACCAGATCGACCTTATTCAAAAACACGACCAGCGCCGGCACGCCGACCTGGCGAGCCAACAGGATGTGCTCGCGGGTTTGCGGCATGGGGCCGTCGACGGCCGAGACGACCAAAATCGCCCCATCCATCTGGGCAGCGCCGGTGATCATGTTCTTGATGAAGTCGGCGTGGCCCGGGCAGTCGATGTGGGCGTAATGTCGCTTTTCCGACTCGTACTCGACGTGGCTGACGGCGATCGTCACCGTTTTGGTTTCATCGCGCACCGTACCGCCTTTGGCGATATCGGCATAGGACTTGAAGTTGGCCAGCCCCTTGGCCGACTGCACCGCCAGCAAAGCGCCGGTCAGAGTCGTTTTTCCGTGATCGATGTGACCGATCGTCCCCACGTTGACGTGCGGCTTTTTCCGTTCGAATGTGTCCTTGGCCATTCTATCTCCCTGGTCTTTCTCTCTCGGGCATGTTTACTGATTTAGGTACACGCGACGTGTGCTTTTCCAAAGCTGCTGATGGGACTTGGACCCATGACCTCGTCCTTACCAAGGACGCGCTCTACCAACTGAGCTACAGCAGCCCGCGCTGAATTCCTCGCGGCGGCCCAGTGGGTGCTTGTTGAGCACGCCCTTCAATTTTTTCGCCACAGCGACCCGGCTCCGGCTTGTTTTTTCCCTCACACGTTTGGACGATCGAAAGCGGGTGAAGGGAATCGAACCCTCGTCTTTAGCTTGGAAGGCTATGGCTCTACCATTGAGCTACACCCGCACCTGGTGCACAGCCGCTGCTGGCGTCCTGAGCCACTGTCGGCTTCCTCCAGCCCCCGTTCGCGAGCCCATGGTGTCGCCCCGGACCGTCCCGGCGGATCGCGCCGGGTTCATCCCACCTAAATGCCGCGTCGCTTTAAAAAACGTCCCCAGTCTGGCCCCGTCTCGCCGCTTGCGCCGCGCGAAAACACTGATCGTCCAGCTTTCATGTATGGGGGGTACAGGATTCGAACCTGTGAAGGCAGTGCCATCAGATTTACAGTCTGACCCCTTTGACCGCTCGGGAAACCCCCCTGTCGAATCTCGGCCCGTACCGTTGTTCTAGGGCGGGCTCTTCCCGGATTTTCATCTTCGAGAGCGGGAACTAAAGCGAGTCGCCGAACCGATCCCATCCGCGCTAACGAGCTAGCGGAGGGACTTGAACCCACAACCTGCTGATTACAAATCAGCTGCTCTGCCAATTGAGCTACGCTAGCCTTCAAGTCCCCCCACGAAAACCACTAAATATAACGAACTTACGAGACCTTGCAATATGTAGCGGCACCGGAAATCCAAAAAACGTTCGGGCAGCGGAAATCACGCCGATTTTTCCAAATCCTTGCCGCCTTTTGAATACCCCTGAATCATTCGCAAAATGGCAGCCCGCAAGGGTACGTTTTCCAGCCGGCACCGCGCAAAAAGATCGTTCAAGCACTCGGCGGTACCTGGGCAGGCGCAAGATGGCTAAGAGGGGGAAGCAAGCCCATCGGCACTGCCAAGGGCCTCGTGATGTATCCCTGATAGCTGTTCGCCGGTCTCCCTTTCGGCTCGATCCCCTGACTTGGGGCACCCATGAAAAGCACCTTGCGGTCAAAAAATGACGGCACGGCGCGTCAACCCTTTCGGGCAAGCTGCGATTAATTCAGGCCGGGAACTTCGATCTTCTCTTCCTGAGCCGCGATCCGCAGCTTGTCCAAGGCCCGAGCTTCGAGCTGCCGGATCCGCTCCTTGGTGACGCCCATTTCGGCGCCCACTTCCTTCAAGGTTTGCGGCTCGTGCCCATGATCGAGCCCGAAACGGCTAATGATAATCTTCTGCTCGCGCTCGTCAAGGCGTTCCAGAATCTTGCCGATTTGGGTCTCGCGCTGGTGTTGAGCGCTTTCCTGTTCATACTGATCGGAGCGATGTTCTTCGGTGCTATAGAACATGTCCGAATGGCTGGTCCGGAAGCGGTCCCGATGGCGATGCTCGTCGGGAATCGTGCGGGCAAAATTCTTCATAATGGCCCAGCTCGCGTACGTGCTGAACTTATTGCCGCGGGCGAAGTCGAATTTCTCCACGGCCCGAATCAGCGACATGTTGCCGTCGCTGACGAGTTCGAAGAAGTTATCCCCCTGGCCCACGTGCCGCTTGGCGATCGAGACGACCAACCGCAGGTTGGCTCGCACGATCTGGTTTTTCAGAGCCACGGCCTGTTCGTAGAGCGACTCGATCTCGTCCATCAGGTTGCTTTTGGCCTTCGCCAGGTCGAGTTGCGAACGCAACCTGGTGGCCTTGTACTTCAGGTAATTGAACTTCCGGAACAGATGCGCCTCCTGTTCCCGTGTCAACAGTGGAACTTCATACAGGCTCGCCAGATACGGAGGCAATCCGGCCGGCAAACGAGTCTTCCTAAGCGGCGCGTCCGAGGCCGGCGCCTCGGTCATGACGGCCTTCTCCGCGCTCGCTCGAGCGAACTGCGGGTTGGGAATGAAATCCAGCGGCAGTGCCATGATCCGCTGGGCCCGCATTTCGTTGATGACACGGTACATGCTGGTCTTGGTTCGGTTATAGCGTTGGGTCAGCGTTTCGACCGGAGCCCCGCGGCGGTACTGCTGATAGATTTTCTTCTTGTCCTCCTCCGTCAACGGTCCGGTGTTGTTGGGGAAGATCGCCAGGTCAGGATGTTCCTGATCGAACTGCTTCAAGGTATAGCGAACCGTTTCCACGCTACGTCCCATTCTCTTTGCCACGCGCTTGGTCACATCCGCCAAGCAGCCCCCGGCGCGGGCCAGGCGGCGGGCACGCTCCACGATGTCACTCCGCTCGCCGGCCGTCAGTTGGCTGAAGCGCGCTCCGCGCCGCACCCGATCCTCGTTGCGGGCCACGAACTGTTCGACCGAACTCTTCAAAAATCCTACTCGCTTTCTTCCATCAAATACGAAACGTCGGCTCACCAGTCCCTGCTGTCGCCACCGCGAAATCGTTTTGGTCGAAACCTTGAACATTTTGCTCAACTCGTCGACCGTCAACACGCGTTCGCCGGCCTTGCTCGCCGACACATCGGCCGCGTCGGAAAGGTCCTCGACGAACAGCCGCAGATCGTGCCCGGCGTCCTGGCCCGATAGTTTGAGGTTAGGAAACGATTCGGGCCGATAGTCGGTGATCCGGTAGCAGAGATACTCGTACGTATAAGTCCGACGGGCATCCAACTCAGCCAACAATTTCTCCGCGCGATTGACCTGCTCGATTTTTTTCTCGCGCGGGGCAAAACGGACTTGCTGATCCCGAAGCTGGCGAATGATCGGGTTGAAATAATCGGTATGCATGAGAAACCTCTTCGCAATTTCGATCCCGACGGCGTTCCCTGCGACTCCGCGCCCGACGGGATCAACTTCCTTACCATCACGCGCCCTAGTGAGCGTGATTACCTTCGGGGTGTCAGACTTGAGTGGATGTGTATTCCCAAAAGCCTTGGCAGCCCGGCGTTTACGTTCTAATCTGCCGGAATTGGCCGAATTGTATTATTTGGTACGTAATAAAGTCGCGATGGATCGAAAGAAGTTCGCGCCTTTAAATAGTTTTTCGCACTGCGGTCACCTTTTTGGGTTTGCACCTCCAGCCCCGCATTATATCCTTCTTATATCAAATCTTACGCCGCTTGGCCCAGCCCAGAAGCTAGCATCCGTCCAGAAACCCGTTTTCCGGTTCTTCTCTGCCGTCAGTCTCGCCAAACTTCCCACTTTATCATCGCGCCCGTTCCAGTAGACTAACCGCCTCGTGAGCGTCGATGTATCAGATTGGCAGCTCTTCCGGCCCGGATAACCTGTATGGGTTGGTTGAGCAAATCACGTGCCGCACATACCACAGAGGGCTTGAGAATGGAATTCAGCCGCGCTGCCCGGGGCCTCGTTGCCCTGGCCCTCCTCCTAGCCGCCTCCCATGAACTCCTGGCCGCCAATCCGGCTGAAAAATACGCACTTCAAGCCGAGCATCAGGCCGGCGAATTGACGCGAGTCGAAGTCAGCCTGCAGGTTGGCGGCGATCTGACCTTGGCCAATGAAGGCAGCCAGAAAAAACTCGCGATGAGCGTTGTGGCCAACCTGATCTACGGCGAAAAGCTGCTGGCCGCCGGCACCGAGGAAAAACCGGCCCGCGCCATTCGGTACTACGACGCCGCCCAAGCCGTGATCAAAGTCGACAAAGGAGGCGAGAAACCGACCTTGGCCACCGACCGCCGATTAATTGCCGTCGAAAAGCCCCGCAAGGGCCCCACGGTCCTCTACTGCCCGACGGCGCCGCTGAAGCGCGAAGAGCTCGACTTGATCGACGTGCCGGGCAATACCCTCGTGCTTGATCAGGTGCTCCCCACCAACCCTGTGACGCTGGGAGAGTCCTGGAAGCTGGCGGACCAAACGCTGGCCGATCTCATCGGACTCGAGGCCGTTAGCTGGACCGACGTCCAGAGCGTGTTTGGCCAGATCACCGACGGCGTGGCCGAAATCGCCTCCGCCGGCAGCGTCAGTGGAGCCGTGGGGGGCGTGTCCACCGAAATCGAGATGAAGGCAAAGTATAAATTCGACCTCAAACTCAAACGGATCGTCTATTTTGCGCTGTTGATCAAAGAAAAGCGGCCCATCGGTCACATCGGACCCGGTCTGGACACGGTGGCCAAGCTCATCGTGGAGATCGGCGGCGCGCACCAGAACCAGCATCTAACGGAAACCTCGCTGGCGAAGGTTCCCAAAACGCTGACGCCCCAACTGGCCCAACTGGGCTTCGAATCCGCTTCCCGCCAATTTCGTTTCCACTACGACCGCCGCTGGTACATAACCAGCGACGAACCGAAGTTGACCGTGTTTCGCTTGATGGACCGCGGCGAACTTGTGGCCCAGTGCAACGTCGCTACCCTGCCCGGCGGCCAGAAAAAGCCGGTTAGCCTGGCCGAGTTTCAGCAGGACGTGCAGCAGACGCTGGGCAAGAATTTTGGGCAGTTCATCAACGCCTCGGAATCGACCAACGAGGCTGGCTACACTTTGCTGCGGGTGGTGGTCCGCGGCACGGTTTCACAATTACCCATCGAGTGGATCTACTATCTGATCGCCGACTCGAAAAACCAGCGGGTGTCGCTGGCTTTTACGCTTGAGCAGAGCCTGGAGGAACGCTTCGCCCAGGCCGACCGGGTGTTGGTCAGCGAGTTGCGACTCACCGAGCCGACGGTGCCCACGGCGGCCCGCACGACTCGACAGAAATAACGAACTCCAAAACCGCCCTAGACTTCCCCGCTCTCTCGATACGGTTTTGTTGAAGTTGGCGGCCCTACTCACCAGCGCTACCCGGGCGCGCTCGCTTGGAACCGCGGCCTGCTTTCCTTTGCGCTTGCCCCGCCATACGCTTTATGGGGACCGGCAGGTGGTGGTAGCAGGTTACATCGACAATCCCAGAGCGCAGGTGCACATGATCCGCCGCGATTCGTCCGCAACACCGGAGAACTCCGGGCGGTGGATTCTGATTCCGCAGATTGACCACGCGCGGCTGGCCGGCAGATTGGCCGAGCATTGGGGAGCCGGCCTTTTCGCGCCGCTCGTGCCACGCGACGATTTGCTGTGGGCTGTCTATCACCACGACGACGGCTGGCGCGAATGGGACGAAACCCCTGAGGTTGACCCGATGCGAGGCCGGCCCCGAAGCTTCGTGGAAATGGCATTGGACGACTCGCTAGAGATTTGGGACGCTTCGATTCGCTCAGCCGAGCGAGCGGGCAAGCTGCAAGGTCTGGTGGTTGCGGGCCATTTTTGCGCCCTGTTGCGACGCGCCTCGGCCTGGAACAACGACGAACCGGCCCGGCCCGCCGTCCAACGGTTTTTAGACAACTATGAAAGTATGATGCCGTCCTGGCAACGGAGCTGGCAGGCCGAAAACCCGCTGGAAAATACGCCCGAGCGAGCCCGGCAAGCGCTTGCGCAACTGCAATTCTTCGATTCGCTAAGCCTGTGGTTTTGTTGTGCCCTGGCCAGCGAGCCCGAGATGATCGAGACCCCCGGTGGGCCTGTCCTTTCGATCACGCCGCTCGATCCGGTGCACATGGTGCTTGAGCCGTGGCCGCTGGGAGTCGAGAGCTTGAATCTCGAAGTTCCCGGTCGGTCCATCCCCGTGGGCCGCTACGCCAGCCGTTCCGAAGTGGCCGCGGCACCCTCCCAATCGGTATTATTGCGCTGGCACTTGCAGCCGCTTGGGGCAAAAAGTTGACGTTGGGACCTAGACCCAACTATACTCAAAAGTTCCGAGGAACTTTCGCTCCACGGCTGGGCCGCCAGCCGAGAGCCCATGTCTTTCGTTCGCGCTTTTCGGTGTCGTCGCTTCGTTGCCTACCAAGCTGAAACAGAGAAGCTTTGCATGCGCCGCATGTTGCTAAACCGAGGCGAGTCGGTCGTTGCCGGATTGATCTTGGGCTGGTTGCTGACCTACCAAACCGCGACGCTTCCCGCGGCCGAAACGGCCAATCTGACAGTCGCGCCGGCTTCGGCCTCGAAGGGCAAATCGGGGCCGTTCCGGCCCATCGTGCCGGGCGTCGAAGTGACGATCGCCGCCGATAGGCAAGAAGAAGAGACCTATAGCACGCATGATATCGTCGAGGTACTACACGGCATTCCGGACCTTGCTTGGACGCCCAAATTGTCGTCCATTACCCACACTTTGCAGGCGATGTCGACCAAGACCGTTTTTCGCCGCGATATCTGGTGTCTCGAGTTCACGTTCAAGCCGGTGCGGATGCTGTGGGTCGACGTGCCGCAGCCCAGCGGCAAGATGCAGCGAAAACTGATTTGGTACATGGTCTATCATGTCAAAAACACCGGCAAACATCTCAGACCAGTCAGACAATCCGATGGCAATTATGTACTGAAACCTTTTGACCGCGAGTTGCGTTTCTTGCCGCAATTCGTGCTCGAAGCCCCGGAGTATAAAAAGGCCTATCTCGATCGGCTGATCCCGGTGGCCATTGGTGCCATCGAGCAAAAAGAGGATCCGAACCGCAAGCTGCTCAATACCGTGGAAATTTGCAGCAAGCTGATTCCCGTGAGCACCGATCTGGTGGACCACAGCGTGTGGGGCGTCGCGACCTGGGAAGACATCGATCCGCGGGTCGATTTCTTCTCCGTCTCGGTGCAGGGCCTGAGCAATGCCTATCAATGGGTCGATCCGCCGGAGGCGTTCAAGAAAGGCGATCCCCCGGGCAAGGGCCGCGTGCTTACGCAAAAGACGCTGCTGCTCAATTTTTGGCGGCCCGGCGACGAATATGTCGAGGACCAGCGGATCATCCGCTACGGCATCCCAGGCAAGGTTGACTACAGTTGGGTTTACCGATAAATTTATGAGTTTGTCGGATTTCTCCCCAGCGCACAGTTTATGATTCCCGGCGCAGCTCGGCCGGCGGAGAGTTGGAACATGGCACACAAGAAAGGACAAGGCTCCAGCCGCAACGGCCGCGATTCGAACGGTCAGCGGCGCGGCGTCAAGAAATTCGCCGGCGAGAAAGTTTGCGCCGGCAACATCCTGATTCGCCAAGTCGGCACCAAGTTTCACCCCGGCCACGGCGTCGGCCAAGGTTCCGACTTCACTCTCTTCGCCCTGGTCGATGGAGTTGTGAAGTTCGATCGCGAAGGGCGCCGGATCAACGTGGTCGGCGCGGCCTAACGTGCGTTGTTTCCAGCCGAGCCGCCGTGCCTGTGCGCTTCGCGCGCTCGCTGGCAAGTGCTTCCGCGGGGGTGGCCCGAAAGTGGGCGACCCCTTTTTTGTTGTCGTGGCTGTCTCTCGCCGAGCGGCGGATTTCGCCTCAATTAGATTGTCGCCTTCGCGGCCAATTGTCATCGCCATGTTTGTCGATCGGGTCACTATCGAAGTTGAAGCCGGGCGGGGCGGCGACGGCTGCCTCAGCTTCCGCCGCGAAAAGTACGTTCCACGCGGCGGTCCTGACGGCGGAGACGGCGGCCATGGCGGCAGCGTGATCATCGTCGCGGCTGCGGGGGTCGACAGCCTGGCCGCCCTTTCGCAAAAGAAACACTGGCACGCCCAAGGCGGCCAGCGCGGCGGCAGTTCCAATTGCCATGGCCGCAACGGCAGCGACCTGGTGATCGAAGTTCCGCTGGGAACGCTGGTGATGGACGCCCAGGCCAGCCACGTGTTGAAAGATCTGGCCAAACCCGGCGAAAGCGTCATGGCCGCGCTAGGCGGACGTGGCGGCAAGGGAAATCTCCGCTTCAAGACTTCAACCAATCGCGCTCCCCGCGAACATACCCCCGGCAGCGAAGGCGAATCGCGATTGCTCACGCTGGAACTGAAAGTCATTGCCGACGTGGGCTTGATCGGAAAACCCAACGCAGGCAAGAGCACGCTGCTGGGCCGCCTGTCACGGGCGCGACCCGAAATCGCCGATTATCCGTTCACCACCAAGTTTCCCAACCTGGGCATCGTGCAGGTCAGCGCCGATCGCTCGTTCGTGATGGCCGACATTCCCGGACTGATCGAAGGGGCCCACTTGGGAGCCGGACTGGGGCACGAATTTCTGCGGCACATCGAACGCTCAGGCATCCTGGTGCACCTTGTCGAACCACTGCCGGCCGATGGCAGCGATCCGGTTGAAAACGTGCGGGTCGTGCGCGGCGAATTGGGGCAGTATGATGTTCAGTTGGCGCGGCGCCCGGAAATCCTCGTGCTGACCAAAGCCGAACTGCCCGGGGCCAGCGACGTGCGCCAGCGGCTGGTTCGTGAATTGGGGCACGATGTGCTTGCCATTTCCGCCGTGACCGGCCAAGGTTTGGACCAGTTGCTGCGCGCCATTATCCGCGCTCTGGATGAGCGCAACAAAACGTAAACCGTGAGACGCCCCTCACCGAGGATACCAGCTCCCATCTTTTTTACTTTGGTCATTTTCGACGAAAAAGGATCTCCAACCATGCGTGCCTTCGTCGCCCTTGGGTCGCTTTTGCTGCTGGCTTCAATCGCAGGCGCGAAACAATTAACTGGCGTGGTCCTCACGGATGAGGGAACGCCTGCTACGGGCGCAACAGTCAGTGTTGCCGCAATTTTTCACTCGCCGCCCGTGAGGTTGACGACGACGACCGACAAAAAGGGAGCGTTTGCCCTGGACTTGGAAGAAACGCACGGATCGACCCGCTACGCTCTGGCCGTGCGCTGGCAAATGCAGGGCGCCGTCCTCACCAGCGCGGCAGACTCGGACGGCAAGTCCGCGGAAATTCGCGGGCAAACGCTGCCGCCGCTCTTGATCCGGCTGCGGCGGGGTGGACGGTTGCGCGGAAAGGTCTTGAGAGACGAGGATGGCGGCCCGATTGTTGGCGCGCGCCTGTTTCTTGATACGGGCGAGGTTTTGACCAGTGATAATCACGGAGATTTCGAGCTTACTGGCCTGGAAACGCGAGACCATTCGCTGATTCCCGTCTCTGCCGGTCGGGTGCGGCAATATGTCCTTTTCGATACGACACTGAGACCTGAGACGGAATTAGAGTTGCGACTGCCACGAGGTGCCATAGTTAAGGGACACGTTCTCGATGAACAGGGGCGGCCTGTGTCAGGCGCCTACATTACCCGCGCTTCAAGTGGTACCGCGCTGACACTCAACGGCTGGGACGAACGGTGCGCCGCTGACGGATCATATGAATATGGGGGATTGTCGGCCCAGCGTCTGTTTTACAGTATTGCAGTGGAAGCGCCTGGTTATCGGTCACAGTCCGTCTCGTCGGAAGTGGCTCGTCCGACGCAAATCATCCAGCGAGATCTTCGATTAGCCCGAATCTCCGGGCATGAGGCTGCGCCAAACAAATCGGAGCATGCCGAGACTGCTGCCGCCACAGAGCCAACAACCGAACTGCCTCGCCGCACGATCGAAGGCGTCGTACAAGACGACAAGGGACAGCCGGTCGAGGGTGTTACCGTTCGCTGGGGAACGTTTTTGTGGGATCCGTCGGTACCGAGTACGCGCTCAGGACTGGGCGGCAAATACGAATTGGCACGCGTCCCAGAAGGGAACGGAGCGATCATGGTCGTGGCCGACGGATTCGCTCCTGAGTTCGTCCCAGTGCAAACCGGAGAAACGGAGAGAGACGTACAACTGTCGCGTGGCGCAAGCGTGCGTGGTGTCGTTCGCGGCACTGCGGGAAAGCCCATCGCCGGGGTGCAGGTGATCCCTCTTGTCCATTGCTCCGAAACGGGCTTTTGCAACGCAATCTGGCTCAATGAACGCAGCGTCGATACCGACGAAGAGGGCGAATTCCGCATCGAGGCGCTACCGGTCGCCGGAGTGATGTTCGATATCCTCAAGGACGG
This sequence comes from Planctomycetia bacterium, assembly GCA_016200205.1. Classification (GTDB taxonomy): domain Bacteria; phylum Planctomycetota; class Planctomycetia; order Pirellulales; family PALSA-1355; genus PALSA-1355. The sequence goes on along the minus strand of JACQFF010000070.1, from coordinate 47,551 downwards.
TTATTCGGAACAGCGGAACGTGACATTGAAGTCGGCTGATATGAACGACATTCAGTTGCACGCCGGTGGCGCGATTCGCGGACTTGTACTCGACGCGCAACGAAACCCCCTCCGCAATTTCAAGATTCGCGTGATGATTCCGCGAGTTCGCGACCAGAACGAACAGGTCGGGGGCTACTACGCGGGGTTTGATTGGTACGGAGTCACCTATACGCGCGACGATGGAGTTTTCGTGCTGACCGGCGTCGGTGCTCACGCTTGGACACGGCTGATTGTCAGCTCGCCTGGCGTCGGCCGAGCGGTACTCGATCGCGTCCAGGCCGAGCCGCTCGATCAGCTTTCGGCGGCCGAGGATCTTACGATTCCATTGGAGCCGTTTACGCCCCTCGCCGTTCAAGTTCGCGACCACGAATCCGGAGATGCCATTGTTGATGCGCAAGTGGCCCTGCTGGAGGATGAAAGTGATTTCCGGCAGTTCAATTGGGGCTACCACGACCTATGGGCAACCCGCACACGTAGCAATTCAACCGGCACAGCCGTCTTCGACGAGCCTGCATGCTCCGATGGAACCCTTCTGGTCACCGCTTCGGGATACGCACGCCAGCGAGTCCGTTGGACTGGCGGGGCTCAACAGGTCACTATCACACTTGAACCGGCGGCCGTGCTCATGGGTGAAGTCAGAATTGCAGACAAGCTCGTGGCGGAAGGCTACGTGCGGCTCAGCACGGCCGCGCAGGACTATTTCAGCGCCGATCTGCAAGATTCTGGCGGACGATTTGAATTCGACCGATTGCCACCCGGCCTCTACACGTTGGATGTCATCGGCACTGGTGGGCAGCGATTGTACACTCGCGAAATTACACTTGCGGCTGGGCCACCGCACGTCGAAGTTGTCACGCTCTCGAACAAGGATCGTTGACAGCAGCGTTATCCGACCAGCCGCTAAATAATTCCATGGCCAACAATCACCAACGAAAAATCACCCACAGATTCCACCAAAGACCCTTTTAAACAGTCCGCCGCATGGCAAACTCTCAATCTTTTCCGCTGGTGGCGGTCGATGTGGGCAATTGCCGGATCAAGCTCGGTGATTTCGAGCATCCCTTGGCCGAGCCGCTGCCGCATCCGGTTCGGGCCCTGGCGATCGACCTCGATTGGGCGGAGGGCGATTTCGACGGCTGGCTGCCGCACGATCCGGCCAAATACACCTGGTCGATTGCCAGCGTAAACCGCCCGGCGGCCAAACGGCTCGTCCAGTGGCTGCAAGCACGCAAGGTGCCACGCATCCAACTGTTGACCGATGCCGATCTGCCGCTCGAGATCGATCTACCCCGGTCCGACCTGGTAGGCCTCGATCGGCTGGCCAACGCGGTGGCGGCTAATCGGCTGCGCAGCGAAAATCAGCCCGCGATCATCATCGACATCGGCAGCGCGATCACGGTGGATTTGATCGCCCAGAATGGCGCTTTTGTCGGTGGGGCGATTCTTCCCGGCTTGGGCATGTCGGCTCGCGCCCTGCACGAGCTCACCGATTTGCTCCCGCTGGTCGACGTGACCGAGCGGCCGGAGCCGCTGGGCAAATCGACTTTGGCCGCGATCAACTCGGGCCTGTTTTGGGGAACAGTCGGCGCGGTGCGCGAAGTGATGGTCCGGCTGGCCGAGGGTCCGACCGAGGTGCAGGTCTTCTTGACCGGCGGCGGTGCGCCGCTGTTTGCGGTGGTGTTGGGCGAAGTCAGCCCGGGGCCGATCGAATTCGTGCCGCATCTGACCTTGGCCGGCATTGCGCTGACGGCGCTGGGCACCACGGCAAATAAGGAATCGCGGTGAGCCCCCGGCCCCTAACCCAGGTCGTGTTGTTGACGCCCGAGGGGCGCGGAGCCGTGGCCAGCCTGCTGGTCGAGGGTCCCTTGGCGCTCCAGGTCGTCGGCGAGTTATTTCATCCCGCCAGCCGCCGATCGCTCGCGGAGGAGCCCTGCGGAAAAATCGTCTTTGGCCGCTGGCAATCGCCCGAAGTAGGCGAGGAGTTGGTCGTCTGCCGCCGTGACACCGGGATCGAGATTCATTGCCACGGTGGCCGGGCGGCGGCGGCGGCGATCAGCGCTTCGCTTACCGAGCGCGGGTGCCGCACCGTCCCATGGCGGCAGTGGATGGCCGAATCGACCCGCGACCCCATCGAGGCAGCCGCGCAAATCGCCCTGGCCGATGCCACCACCGAACGCACGGCAGCTATTCTATGGGACCAATCGACTGGCGCGCTGCGGCGGGCCCTCGATGCCATCGCCGCCCAACTCGACGCGGGCCAGCCGGAGCAGGCCAGATGCGGCGTCGATACCCTCCTCGACTACTCGGCTTTGGGCCGCCATTTGGTTACGCCATGGCAGGTCGTGTTGGCCGGAAGGCCCAACGTGGGCAAAAGTAGTTTGATCAATGCACTGTTGGGCTACAGACGGGCAATCGTGCACGATACGCCGGGCACAACGCGCGACGTGGTCACTGCGGCGACCGCTGTCGACGGCTGGCCGGTGCAATTGGCCGATACCGCCGGGCTGCATGTCAGCGCCGATCCGCTGGAAGCCTCGGGCATTCGACTGACGCAAAATTCACTGGCTGCGGCCGATCTCGCAGTCCTCGTGTTCGATGCCGGCATGAACTGGTCGGCGGATGACGAAGGGCTTGCCAGCAGTTGGCCGGAGGCGTTGCGCGTGTTCAATAAATGCGATTTGCTCACCGCAAATACCACGCCCGGCACCCGGCCGCCGGGATTGTATGTCAGCGCACTACGGGGCGAGGGAATCCATGAAATGGAGCGCGAAATTGCCACGCGTCTGGTTCCGCAAGTGCCCGCTCGCGGAGCGGCGGTGCCGTTTACCGCGACGCAGGTCCGCAGTCTTGAGCAAATCCGCGCGGCGCTTGCGGCTCGTGATCCGGCAACGGCCCGCCAACTGCTCGCGCGAGCCGAGTCGTGGGGCGACGCTTGCTAGCACGCCCGTTGGCCTAGGCGCAAAGGCCCGCGAGCGTCATACTCAGCCGCTATTTTCCAGGCGAGGCTTCAGTTTTCTCACCCGGTTGAATAGCCCTTGGCGTCGGGCCGAAACGATAGTCCGCCCGCAGTTTCGTGGATGACGGTTCAAGGAGGAACTCAGTCATGCGTTTTGCCGTGCGTGGCCGCGAAGCGTGGAGCTGGTTCGCGATGGGCCTGTTGGCGGCATTGCCGGCTGCTGCCTGGGCCCACGCCCGCCAGGACGAATCGCAACAGCAACCAGGGGTCGAGGCCAGCGAGGCCGATGAACCCTCGGCCGACGGCTGCCTGACCGATTCCAGTGCGGCTGACGCCGACGATCCGCCGCCGCTCTTGCCCGATATGGCGGAATCGGACGACCGAGATCTCACGGCGCCGGACGATCCATCCGAGCATGAGCCCGCGCAGCTCAACCAAGATCCCGCCGCGCCGGCCGAGTTGCCCAGCGAGCGGAAATCGGAAAAACCCGCTGCGCGAAAATCTGCTCAGCCCGGCTTGCTGACCGCCGCCCGGTCCGAGACCCCTGCCGCCGAAAAGAATATCGATGCGGCGAGCATGAAGGGGATTCAACCGGGGAAGACGACGCGCGAAGAGTTGCACGCCAGCTGGGGAAAGCCCAAAACCGTCGAAAAAATCGCCGGCGGAGCACGCGAAACGTTCGGAATCGAGCCCTTCGATCGCGTGCGCGTCACGATCGTGGAGAACCTTGTCCAGTCCATGGCCATCCGCCTGGAGAAGCCAATCGTTCTCGACAAAGTCGCAAAGCGGCTGCAACTCGAAGGCGTCGAGCCGGTGCAAGTTTTTGACGATCAGGGGCAGCTCTTGGGCCAGGCCTATCCCGAGCGAGGCGTGCTCGTCGGCTTCGCGCCGAAAGCGGATCCGCCGCACGTGTTTCAATTGGTCATCGAGCCGATCGACGCGCAGTCCTTTCTGGCACGAGCCGAATTCCGTTTGCCGTCGAGATATGCCGAGTGCCTGGCCGATATCAAGCAGGCACTGCAATTGGCGCCCCAGGGGGGCCGCGCCCACTGGTTGCACGCCCGGCTGGCGCTTCAAGCGGGCGAGCTTCAGCAAGCGCTAAAATCGGCCCAGAAGGCGATCGATCTGGAGCCGGCCGAGTTGGAATACCGCTTGACGATGGCCAAAGTACTGTCCGCCGGCGGCGATTATCCGCACGCGATCGGGCAATTGCGCGACCTGGTCGAGTCGAGCAAAGCGGCGCCCATCGTCGTGGCGAAGGCTTACTGTCAATTGGGCGACTGCGTGGCGGCGGCGCCGGAGCGAGACTATCAGCAAGCGCTCAAACACCACATGGATAGTGTCAAATTGGCCGAATCGCTCCTTCGCAGCCCGACGGTTGTCGTGCGACGAGCCGCAAAAGAGCTGTTGGTCGAGGCGAATTTGGCCCTGGCGCGCGACGTTGGCTGGGGCCGCTGGCAGCACAAATCCAACGTGGTGCCGAAATGGATCGAGCGCGCCACCACGTATGCCGACGAAATCGTGTCTCGCGAACGGGGTTCGTTGGAAATTCAGTTGCGCGTGCACGAAGGGGCTTTGGCGGCCTTGACGGGCATCGGCACGCCGCCGGAGGCGAGCAAGTGGATTCGCGGCACGACGGAAACGGGATCCAAGATTCTCGCTGCACCCGGCGATACGGGTTACAAGGCGCAGATTGCCTGGCGCCTGGGCGTGGCCTTGTGCGACGCGATGGAAATCGAAACCACTCAACATCGCCCCGACAAGGCCCTCGAGCTCGGTAAATTGGCGCTCGAGAATTTCCAACTCGGCGACCCGTCGGGCCGGGAACTTCCCACGCACGATTACATTCGAGGCAAGCTTTGTTTCCGACTCGGCGCGATTTTCAGCGTCGAGCGCGCCGATCACAAACAGGCGGTCACCTGGTTCGATGCCGCGGTGCCGCTGTTGGAGAGCCCCGTGCCGCGTTGCGCCGCGGTGGACCCTGGGCGGCACGGCGAAGCCTTTGTAAGCATGGCCGTTTCCTATTGGGAGGTGAACAATCGCCAGGAGGCCGTGCGGTTGACCGACCAGGGGGCGAAACTGATGGAGCAGGCCGCCAGTGAGGGCCTGCTCACCAAGGCCGCCCTGGCCGTGCCCTATAGCAACCTGGCCAGCATGCACGAGCAGCTCGGCGAATTGAAAGAAGCCAAACAATTCGCCGAAATGGCCGCCCGTTTCGAAGAGGCTGCCGCGAAATAGCGCGAATTAGTCCACACTCCACCCACCCGCGCCGTCGCGATTCTCTCCGCAGGCCCAGCCGCCTACAATTGGGGTACGATTCCCGACCCCTGGAGAACCCCTCGTGCTGTCGCGTCTGTTGTTGCTGTTCACCCTGCTGCCGGTGATTGAAATCGCGATCTTGGTGTGGATCGCCACCGAGACTTCGGTAGTGTTTGTGTTGGGGCTGGTGATCGGCACGGGCGTATTGGGCGCCGGTTTGGCGCGCTATCAAGGTTGGCAAACCTTTCGGCGGATTTCGGCCGACCTCGACATGGGGCGGATGCGGATGGTCGCGATGAACCACGGCCGCGCCGGCACGAGCTTCGACGGCGACGAAATCATCGACGTGCGCGTCGTGCAGAGCCCGCCAGGTCAGTTGCCGCGGTAAGGCTTCGAGCAAATCTGGACGGCGGGCCTGAAATCCATCCCAAGGGGGCCGGCTCCGTGCTATCTTACCCAGCACGTACACCACCCGAACTCGCTGCATCGGCAACACTCGATTTTCTGAAGGTATTCGCGATGCAACTTTCGCCGCGCGATTCGTACAACGAGGAGCTGCTCTCGCAGGCGCATCCGGCCGACTGGCAGAATCCGACGCCCACCGGGCGCTATAACCTGGTGGCGATCGGCGGGGGTACCGCGGGCCTGGTCGCCGCGGCGGGGGCCGCCGGTGCGGGCCGCAAGGTTGCGCTGATCGAGGAGCGGCTGCTGGGAGGCGATTGCCTGAATTTCGGCTGCGTGCCCAGCAAGGCGATCATCCGCTCGGCCCGGGCGGCGCGTGAAATGGCGATTTCGCCCGAGTTGGGCTTTCGCGGCACGTGCGGCGGCGCGTGGGACTTTGGCGAAGTCATGCGGCGGATGCGCCGCTTGCGAGCCCAGATCAGCCATCGCGATTCGGCGGGGCGGTTTGCGGCCCTGGGGGTTGATGTGTACTTGGGGACCGCCCGATTCACCGGGCTGCGCACGCTGGAGGTCGGCGGGCAAACGCTCAGCTTCAGCCGCTCAGTGATTGCCACCGGATCGCGTCCGGCCGAACCGGCGGTGCCGGGTCTGGCGGAATTGGGCTATCAAACGAACGAAACCATTTTTTCGCTCACACAACTGCCGCGCTCGTTGATCGTCGTCGGCGCGGGCCCGATCGGCTGCGAATTGGCCCAGGCCTTTCGACGGCTGGGGAGCGAAGTGCATCTGGTCAACGATCGCGACCGCATGCTGCCCAAAGAGGACCCCGAAGTCGGCCAAGTGCTCCGCGCGCGATTCGCCGACGAAGGCATCCACTTGCATTTGGGCTGGCAGAGCATCCAAGCGCAGCAATTGGGCGCGTCGAAAGCGCTAGTGATCGAGCGCGGCGGCAACAAGCAGGAACTGATCGCCGACGAAATCCTGGTCGCCATCGGGCGGAAGCCCGCCGTGGAGTCTCTCAACTTGCCGGCGGCGGGCGTTGAAGTGTGCGAGCGAGGCGTGGTGGTCAACGACTACCTTCAAACCACCAATCGCCGCATCTACGCCGCCGGCGATTGCTCCACCGAGTACAAATTCACGCACGCCGCGGACGCCATGGCTCGGCTCGTTTTGAAAAACGGGCTTTTCATGGGCCGAAAAAAATTCAGCCGGGTGGCAATTCCACGCTGCACGTTCACCGACCCGGAAGTTGCCCACGTGGGATTCACCGCCAGTGAGGCCCGGGAGCGCCGACTGGCCATCGATACGTATCGCGAGGAGTTGGGCCAGATCGATCGCGCGCTAGTCGATGGCGAAACGCTGGGATTCGCGGCGATACACACCCGTCGGGGCTCGGGCCGAGTCGTCGGCGCAACGATCGTCGCCTCGCACGCAGGAGAAATGATCGGCGAGCTCACGCTGACGATCAACCAGGGTCTTTCACTCGGCGCGCTTGCGCAAACGATCCACTGCTACCCGACACAGGTCGAAGTCTTGAAGCGCATCGCCGATCAATACGAGCGCACGCGTCTGACGCCGCGCGTGGCGAAGCTCTTCGAAAAGTGGCTCGCTTGGCGGCGCTGAATTGGTGCATCTATTTGCGGCGGAAAATCCGCTTGATCTCGTCGAGCGCCGTGCCAAGGCGCTCGACTTCGTCGAGCGTGTTGTAGAAATAAAAACTCGCGCGCGTGCTGGCGTTGATCCCCAGCCGCTTGTGCAGCGGCATCGCGCAGTGGTGCCCGGCTCGGACGGCGATTCCCTGGCGATCGAGAAGTTGGGCAACATCGTGGGCATGAACGCGATCGAGCGTGAAGCTGACAATGCCGGACTTTCGCTCCGGTGTCGGGCCAAGAAACTTCAGGCCGCCGACCGAACTCAACACCTCATGAGCTCGCGTGCACAGCAGGCGCTCATGGGCTTGGATCGCGTCCATGCCGAGCTGTTGCAAGTAGTCGATCGCGGCTCCCAAGCCGATGGCCGACACGATGGGGGGCGTGCCGGCTTCGAATTTTGCCGGCAGCTCGGCCGGTTCGAACAGGGCGGTGGTGACGCGCCGGATCATGCTGCCACCACCTAAAAAAGGGGGCATCGCCTCGAGCAGTTCGCGGCGGCCGAAGAGCACGCCCACGCCCGAGGGCCCCAACATTTTGTGCCCGCTGAACACGAGGAAATCGGCGCCCAGCGCCTGGACATCGGTGTGCTGGTGCGGCACGCTTTGCGCCGCGTCGACCAGTACCAAGGCTCCGGCCTGGTGCGCGCGGACAATGATTTCCGAGAGCGGGTTGATCGTGCCCAACACGTTGGGAATAGCCGCCACGGCCACGATTCGCGTGCGCGGAGTCAGGAATTGGTCGAGCGCACCGAGCGCGAGCTGGCCATCGTCGGTGATCGGCAAAAAACGGACAATGGCGCCGGTGCGCGCGGCCGCTTGTTGCCAGGGGACGATGTTGGAGTGGTGCTCCATTTCGGTTAGCAGAATCTCGTCTGTGGGTTTCAGATTGGCATCGCCCCAACTGCGGGCCACGAGATTGATGCTCTCGGTCGTACCGTGCGTGAAGATCACTTCCTCGCGCGTGGGGGCGCCGATCAGCGATTGCACTTTGCCGCGAGCATCTTCGTACAAATCGGTGCTTTGGTCGCTCAGCCAATGGATTCCCCGATGCACGTTGGCGTAGTGCTTTTCATAGGTGTCCACGATCGCTTGAATCACCTGCTGGGGGCGCTGCGTGGTGGCGGCATTGTCGAGATAGGCCAACTGCACGCCGGGGCGCTTGGGCGCGGCATGCAGGACGGTGGAAAGGATCGGAAAATCGGCCCGGATTCGCTCCACATCCAAGGCGTGGCTGGTGGTGGTCATCGTATTCTCATTTCAGCCGTTTTGGGCCGTTGGATTGCCATCGCCGGAGATGGGCGAATAGACGGCCGACTGCAACGCGCGCCAGGAAAGCAAGCAGCACTTTTGCCGGTTCGGGGTCAATTTGGCCCCGAACAAGTTGAGCATGTCTTCCGCCGTGAAGCTCTTGATATCGTCGACGCGCTTGCCGTTGATCTGTTCGATCAGCATCGAGGCCGACGCCTGGCTGATGCAGCAGCCGTCGCCGTTGAAAAAAGCATCGCGAATCGTGCCGTCCGACTCGATCGCCAGTTCCACGCGCACCACGTCGCCGCACAGTGGATTTTCGTCCTCGTGCGCGTGCGTCGCGGCAGGACAGTGGCCGCGATGGAACGGCTCTTCGTAATGGTCCAAGATCCGTTCTTGATACAGTTCGTCTTCGTCGAGCGACATTCGAGTGGGGCCGGTGGCAGTAGTGAAAAGCTGCGGAAATAAGCAGATCTTGGCAGCTCACTTCAAGTCTATGGCCCGACCGCCCCTTGAACAAGCTCGACCGCGCCGGAAGATTCGATCTGCTCGACGGCGCATGCCGTTCAGAGCTTGAGGAACTCCAACAACACCGCGTCGGAGACGGGGACAGGCTCATTTTGCTTCGAGAACTCCGTACAATTAGGACGGGCCGGAGCGGTTTTGTTACAGCGTCTATAAGAGACATGCCGCTGGCCGCCGTGATAAAGGGCGGCCAGCGGCATGGTGTCTTCGATCAGATGCCGAGCTAACTTTCCCCACGCACTGCGGGGCTCGACCGTGCGTCTCTCGCGTGGACAGGTCACAGACAGCGAAGGAATGCCACCAAATCAGCTTTCTCGTCCTTCGTCAGTTGCACCCCGAGGACCAGGTTGAAAAACTCAACCGTATCCTCCAGCGTCAGCAGTCGGTCATCGTGCAAGTAAGGCGGTGAGTCCTTAATGCCTCGCAACGGGAAGGTCTTGATTGGGCCATCTGACGAAGCCATGCGACCGTTGACCATCTGGGGCTTAAAGAATCGCTCGACGCGCAGGTTGTGCATCGTGTTGTCGGTGTAATACGGGGCGGGATGACACTCGGCGCATCGAGCCTTCCCGAAGAACAGTTTTTCTCCATGCAGATCGGCTTCGGTCGCTTTTCGGGCATCGAGCTTCCCGAACACGTCCAGTTTCGGGGCCGGCGGGAAGTCCAGCAACGCTTGAAATTCGGCCATGAAGTGAACCTGACTACCACGATCCAAGATATTCACGCCCTTCTTGGTGGCAGTGAGGGGATCGCCGTCGAAGTATGCCGCCCGCTGCTCGAACTCGGTGAAATCTTCCACACTCTTAAGGGCCCGCTGTGAACCGAACAGCCGTTCCACGCTGACGCCGCGCAGCGAAGGCGTGTCGATGCGATGGCGGAACTCCTGCGGTCTAATATCGCCAACCAAATGAGTCGCAGCGTTGGTGTGGCCGTTGGCGTGGCAATCGAAGCAGGCCGCGCCACGGCTGGGCTTGATGCTTCGCCGGTCCTGCGTTTGGTTGAACTGCTGTTGCGGGAAAGGCGTCACCAGTAGCCGCAGCCCTTCCAATTGTTTTGGGTTCAGGATGCCGTCGAACAGATCGTAGTAGTTGGCAAGCGTGACCAGTTTGCCCTGCGACACGTCGCCCAAATCCGGGCGTGTCGATAGATAGATGGGGGGCGGAAATTCTGGCAAGAAATGATCGGGGAAATCGTAGTCAAGATCGAACCGAGTCAAATCTCGTTCTTCTTGCTTCTTTACCTCTTCGATTTGTTGTTTTGGGAACAGCATTCCGCCTTCGCGATGGTTCGGATGAGACAGGGGCAGAAAGCCCTTGGGCCACACGCCTTTGTCACGGATTTCATCCGGCGACATCCCGGCTAGTTTTACCCACGTCACGTCGGAAGGCAGTTTGGCCCGCACGCCGTCTTGGACCGCTTTCCCCTTCGACATCGTGACGCCCTTGGCGGAGTGGTTGCCCAAGTCGTACCGCTCAGCCAGCAGGTCCGTCTGCCGCTTCATGACGGTCGGCTTTTCCGCCTTCATGCGGGCGATCACGTCGTCTAGTTTGTCCTCGACGACAGCCGTGTAACTGGACGGCTTCTTGTCCGGCTGTTGGGCGAATGTCACCAGCCGCAACCCCGATACGACTACAGCGGAGGTGGCCAGCAAGAGCCAAAATCGTTTGGTGCATTTCATCATTACATCCTCCTTTGTTGAACCGAAGGGCGAGTCGCTGGAATTCACTGCCGTTCTACCCACTCGACTTTCGATTCCAAAATTGTAGCCGTTCAGCGTTCGGGCCACGCCGAACTAATCCACCCGAGCGGAACACGACCAAGCTAATCTCTCGTTCCGAAAAATCAATGGCCAGAAACCCCTAGCGCCAAGAATCCAACTAATTCACAGCTCGGATGGATTGGTCATTGGTGAATCATCTCCTGCGCTTACCGTGCGAATCAGCCGCCTCCACGGGGGGCTTTTGGTCGGCGGGCAAAAAGTATTTTTCATGCAACAAACCTGCAATGGCTCCGCCGGCAAGCGGACCCACCAGGTACATCCAAACATACGACAGATCGCCCAGGGCCAAGGCCGGGCCGAAGGTGCGGGCTGGGTTCATGCTGGCTCCCGTCAAAGAGCCGCCCGCCAAAATATCCATCGTCAGCACCAGCCCAATGGCCACGCCGGCCATGTTGCCGTTGCGGCCGTGCACGCCCGAGACGATAACAGCGATCACCAAGAAGAAAGTCAAAACACCTTCCAAGACGATGACTTTAAGCGGATCGCCTGGCGCGCCGGGCAGCGGTGTCAAGCTTCCGGTCGTGGCTCCCAAGCCGCTTTCGGCCCCGACAAGCCAGAGCAACAAGTAAGCGGCGACCACCGCGCCGGCGAACTGGGCGATCCAGTAAGCGATTGCCTTATCCCAAGTCATCCGTCCGGCCGAGGCAACCCCAAAGGTTACCGCCGGATTGACGTGCGCGCCGGAAATACTTCCCCAGCTGTAAACAATCACCATCAGCGCCAAGCCGTGGGCGAAAGCCACGCCCACAATGCCGGCGCCCGATCCGCCTGGAGCGGCTCCGGCCAGGGCGCCGGTTCCCGCTCCGATAAAGACCAACGTGAAGGTGCCAATTAATTCCGCCAATGCCGCTTTCATAGCCGCTCGGCCGCCGGGAATGGTGGGAAGATCAAAAGCGCACTCAATTACGCGAGGCTGGCACGAAGTATATCAATAATCATTCTTGCTTCAAGGGCCGCGCCGGGGCCCACATGGCCAGGCCCAGCAACCATGCCACCAGGTAAATCGAGCCGAAGTGCACCGCCCGAATGTCGCGAATGTTGGACCGCAGGCTCGATTTGTGCGTGAGATCGACGACGGTCCACAAAATGCCCGTCACGACTACGGCCACGACGTGGAACGCGGCCAGAATGAAGTACGCGGCTTGCATGGTCGGCAGGCCTCTTGTCCTTTCAGCAACCGAGCATTTTGGGAGTCACGAACCAACGCATTTCGCCCTGGCCGATCACGATTTCTTCCTCGAAGTCGATGGCCGCGACCGCTCCCTTGGCGAACACCAGCGCCCCGTCGCGGCCGCCGACGAGAGCCGCCAACAGCCGATCAACGTCGGGCGCGTGACCGACCCATGCGGTCTCCTCGCCCCCCTGCGCGTTGGACCACGCAACGAGCTCGTCCAGCCGGCCGCCGGGCCGCAGAGCATCCTGCTCCGCCAGTTTGGGCCGCGGCAAAATGCTCTCGATAATCAAGTCGGCCGTCTGTCGGCAGCGGAGCAAAGGACTCGTGGCGACCAGCGTCGGAGCAAAGCCTCGCTCGCCGAGCGTTTCTACAACGCGGCGAAATCGCTTGCGGCCTTTTTTCGTGAGCGGACGCAGAGCGTCGTCCGGGTAGCGCGGGTCGCCGTGTTGGCCTGCGAAGGCGTGCCGCACGATGTAAAGCCGCATGCCAGTGGTCCTTGGAAAGAGCCCCAAATTGCGAGAAACTCCTCTAACGATCGCGCCATACGATGCGGTCGGCAATTCCCAATGCAAGTTGCGCTTCGTGGATTGCGGCTCGGAACCGCCGCGCGTCGAGTGGGTATCCGGCCGTGGGAGCCAGATCCGGCACGCGGCCGCACCAAAAATCGTTGAAGGCCCGCATCGCCAGCTCGCGCAAATACTTCGACGCCATCGACGCCAGCGCAGCCGGCATGAAGTCCTCGCCGCCGGCCCGAAATCGCGCTTCGATACGCTGGTCAGCGGGGCCCCAACGGTAGATGCTCTCGGCCGCGCTTTCGCCATGTACTTCCACCAGAGTTTCGGGAAATTGCTGCTGCAGCAGCCGGCCATAAAAATTACGCCCGCCATGCTTGTCGCAGACGATCCGCACCGGCTCGCCCGCGCAATGCTGGAGCACGTCGGCCAGGAGCGCGAGGGTGATTTTCGAAAGCGCTTCCCCCTTGTTGCCAAACTCGTCGGTCGACCGATTGAACTGTTCGGGGAACACGGCGCGGCTTTTGAGCGTCACGAGCCGTACGCCAGAGGCTTCGAAACCACGCCGCAGTTTGGGAATCATCCTCGCCAGGTCTTCGGCATCGGCCGCCAGCGGTAGCCGTAAATCGTAATTGACGTGCCAAGGCATGCTGGATAAATGCGCCAGGGCCTCATCGTCGAGCAATTGCCAGACTTCGAGCCAGTCGCCGGGGCAATGATCGATCAATCCCAAGGCCGCCAGCACGCCCCGCTCCAAAACTCGCAATCCGTGGGCGGGCGAATACAGGGCTTTCGAATCGGCGATGGCCAATCGGCGCGCCCGAGAGCGCCGGGACGGCGATTTGCAAACAACTGTTTTGAGCCGCCTGTAGAGATCGACTTGGGCATCGCTCTCGTCCACCCACCAGACCGAGGCCGAGATGACCAGCGGTCCCAGATTGGGCGCGTAGCCGGCTTCGTCGGTTCCGATCAGGAAGGGCATTCGTAACTCTGCGACGACGGTCGGGTACTATTTTCGCCTCAAAACGCAGTATGCGGCAGTATATCAGTTGCGCCGGGTTGCTCAACGCACCGAACATGGATACGCCTTGGCGAAAGCGAGCAGTTTCAGTCCCGGTTGGGCCATGTTACCATAGTTGATAACTGCGCGATCCCTGGACGCAATCCCCGCGCCCCGCTCCCGACGACCCTCAGGGCGGCCGAAGCAATGCGGCGACCCGTTTTTTTCCGGAGAAGCTTTGAGATGGCCGTTGTTCGCTTCCTGACAGCAATCGTCCTGGCCGGCACGCTTTCCCAGAGCGTCTGGGCCGATGCCGTCGAACGGATGGGAATGGAAAAACTCCGCGCCACGCACGAGCGGGTCGAGTCGCTGAAAAAAGAATTGCGGAAAGTGACACTCCCGAGCGGCTATGACGACGTGCGGGCCTTGTTGCACGTGCATTCCGCGTTTTCACACGACAGCCGGGGCACGATCGACGAAATCATCGCCGCCGCCAAAAAGGTCGGCGTGCGCGTGATCATGTTCACCGAGCATCCGGCCAGTCATTACGATTACGTGATCGATGGACACCAGGGCCTCAAGGACGGCGTCCTGCTGATTCCTGGCGCGGAGACCGAGGGCTTTTTGGCGTATCCCAAAACGAGCATCCAACAGCAGAAGAGTTCCGGGGCCCAACAGTTTGCGGATCTTGTGCGCGGCACCGGGGGCATGACCTTTTTGTGCCACCTCGAAGAGCGGATGGATTGGGAAATCGCCGGGCTGACCGGCAGCGAAATCTACAACACGCACGCCGACTTTAAGGACGAGCCGAGATTTCTGGCGGCGCTGCGCTCGCCGCTGACCCTGTTCAGCCTGCTGCCGGCCGTAACGCAATATCCGCAAGAAATGTTCGCCACGCTGCAGGATTATCCGGCCGACTACCTCAAGCGCTGGGATCAACTGTGCCAGAAAGCACGCCACACCGGAGTCTCGGCCAACGATGCCCATCACAACCAGGCCTTTCGCGCCCGGCTGACCGACGAGAACAAAGTACAGCTTGAAGATGGGCTGGGCAAAAAACTGGCGCAGTTGGACCCTGATAAGTTATTGCCGCTCAAAGCGATTGTCGCGGGCAAAAAGCCCGGCGACCTGGTGCTCGACCTCGATTTGGATCCTTACGAGCGCAGTTTCCACCACGTCAGCACTCACCTGCTGATGCGAGAGCTGACGACCGAGGACGTGTGGGAAGCGCTGCAGGCGGGACGCGCTTACGTGGCTTTCGACTGGATGGCCGATCCCACCGGTTTCGTGCTCCGCGCCGATCGCTCGGGCGACACTTGGTCGATGGGCAGCGAGGTGCCCGGCGCGGCAAAACTGCGGCTGCGGGCCGAAGCGCCGCTGGAGGGTGCCTTCAAGCTGATCCGAAATGGAGAGGTCATCTCGGAGCAGTCGGGAAATGCGATCGACGCGCCGCTGGACAAACCGGGCAATTATCGCGTCGAGGTTTGGCTGACGCTGGCCGGCGAAGCCCGCCCTTGGATATTGTCCAATCCGATTTACGTACGGCCCGAATGATGAGCGAATTGTTAGCCGCCTGGACCCGATCCGTCCGGTGTAGCTAGGATGGGGGTAGAGCGCGGGATCGCGGCGGCCGGATCAAACGCCGGCATCAACGAGTGGGGAGAGTGGATGGCAACCGAGCTGCAAAACCTCGTCGCCGAGCTGGAATCGAATATCGGCCAGGTGGTGCTGGGCAAAGCCGAGGTCGTGCGGCTGTGCGTCGTGGCGCTACTGTCCGGCGACCACGTGCTGCTCGAGGACGTGCCGGGGGTCGGCAAGACTCTGATCGGCAAGGCGCTGGCCAAGAGTATTTCCGCCGCCTTTTGCCGCATTCAGTTCACGGCCGACTTGCTCCCCAGCGATATCACCGGCGGAAATGTGTTCAATCCGCAAACGGGCCAGTTTGTCTATACGCGGGGTCCGATTTTCGGACATATCATTTTGGCGGACGAAATCAATCGCACGCCGCCCCGCACTCAAAGCGCGCTCTTGGAAGCCATGAGCGACGGACAAGTGACCGTCGATGGCCAGACTTATCCCCTGCCCGAACCGTTCATGGTGATCGCGACCCAGAACCCGTTCGAATTCGAAGGCACGTATCCGCTGCCGGAAAGCCAATTGGATCGTTTTTTGCTGCGGATTGCCGTCGGCTATCCGGATCGGGACGACGAACTGCAGGTATTGGCCAGTCATCGCGTGGGAGAGCCGATCGAAAAACTGCAACCGGTTTTGGACGGTCCGCAGATCGTGGCGCTGCAACATGCGGTGCGGCAGGTGGCCATGGATGACAGCATCAATGCGTATTTGCTGGACATCGTCGATGCCACGCGTCGCTGCGAGGAACTTCGCGTGGGGGTTAGCACGCGCGGAGCATTGTGTTTGTACCGAGCCAGCCAGGCTCTGGCGCTGATGGAAAACCGCGATTACGTCATTCCCGACGACGTCAAACGGTTGGCCGTGCCGGTGCTGTCGCATCGGGTAATCGCGAAAGGCTATTTGCAGGGGAGCCATCGCCAAATGCTGGAGACGGTGATCTCGCGCCTCGTGGACGAGGTTCCCGTGCCTCGCTAGTGTAGTGTTTCACAATTGGTGAATCGATGCCTCGTCAACGCCGAATCAGGATTTGTCGCGAGGGCGTCTATTACATTCTGGTCGTGGTCGCCGTGTTGGCCGGCGGCACCGCGCGGCAGCTCAATTTGCTGATGCTGCTGGGCAGCATGCTCGCCGGGCCCCTGTTGTTTAGCTTCATTTACGGCCGGCTCGCTTTACGCCGCATCGAGGTAGGGCGAAAGCTGCCGTCGCAAACGCGTGCCGACCAGCGGCTGGTCGTCGACGTACGCGTGACCAACTTCCGCCGCTGGCTGACCATCTGGACCATCCAGGTCGAGGACGTCGTCCAACGGGAAGGAACCTTCGAAGATCCCGGCGAAAAGTTGGCTGTCAGCGTGTTCTATTCGGCCATCGCGGCGCGCGAGACGAAGCAAGTCTCGTACGACGGTCGACTTCCACAGCGCGGAAGATATCGCTTTGGGCCGCTGCGCGTCTCGACCCGGTTTCCCCTGGGGCTTGTCCGCCACAGCCTGCTGCTGGAGCAGAACGAAGAATTGATCGTGCATCCGAAGATCGGCCGGCTGGCAAACGATTGGGCACAAGTCGTCCGCGAAAGTCCCACGGGCAGCCAGAGCATGTCGCGGCGAGGTTTGTTGGAAGCCGATTTTTATGGGCTGCGCGACTGGCGGCCGGGCGACAGCCGGCGATCGATTCACTGGCGCACCTCGGCCCGCCGCGGATCGTTCGTGGTGCGGCAATTCGAGCAGCGGCGGAGCCAGGATCTGGCGCTCCTGGTTGACCTGTGGCAACCCCCCGAAGCGACCGACGAGCAGCTTGAGAACGTGGAAACCGCGATCAGTTTCGTGGCCACCGTGATTGACGAAGCTTGCCGTCAGTCGGGGCGCTATTTGGTTCTGGAGATGGCCGCCCACGAGCCGCTCTGCCGCGCCGGCACCGCTTCGCCGCTGTTTTTCCGCGAACAGATGGACGCCTTATCCTTCATTATGCCTCACCACGAGCCGCAATTTCCCCCTTCGCTGGGTCACGCCGTGGCGCTGGTGCCGCCGTCGCTGCCGATCTTGCTGATCAGCACGCGCCCGATCGATTACGAAGCCCTGCGGGAGGCCGCGGCCGAGCGTGATGTGCAATTGACGGATCGCTCGCTGCGCGGCGTGAACGTGGCCGGCGACGACTTGGCACCGTACTTCCAGGTGTGACGCACCGAGACGCGCATGCATTCCAGGCAATTCGAACATCTGTTGCGGGTGATGATCGCAGTGACGATCGTCCTGGCCACCATGCTGTTGGGCATTGGCGATCGGACGGCCACGCTGACGATTGTTTCGCTCTGCGCATTGGCCGTTTCGGCGTATGTCACGGACATCACCGGCCGGTTTCGGTTGAGCCAATCGGCGGCTAACTGGGTGGCGCTGGGGATTGTGGCGGCGACGGCCGCCGGCGCCTCGCAGCTTGAACGTCACGGCCAGATGGTTGCCGTGGCCAACCTCCAGTCGTATTTGCAGTATGTGTTGCTGTTTCAGCCCAAAACGCCCCGCACGTATTGGCAGTTGGCGCTGTTGAGTTTGGGACAGGTTGCGATTGCGTCGACCTTGGTCCCCGGCCCGATGTTCGGTGGAATGCTGCTTTTGTATCTTTTCGCCGGAACCGCGAGTTTTCTTTTGCTGCTGCTGGATTCCGAGGCGGCGCGCTTCGTTGCCCGCCCGGCGCGCGTACTGAGCTCGTGGGCCGCGTCCAAATCAACGAGCCAGCGCTTAGCCGCACACCGCGCACCGGTGTTGTTCGGCAGATCGATGCCGAACTCGCGCACCTTGGGTTGGGGGCTATTGCAACAGGCCACTTTGATTTGCGCCAGCAGCTTGCTAGTCACGTCGGCGCTGTTCTTTTTGTTGCCGCGCTGGAATATCCAGAATCGCCAGGTCGCCAGCGGTGAAGCCCTTCGCTCCGTCGGATTCGCCAAAAAAGTCACGTTGGGCGAGCTCGGAGAAGTAGTCAATAACGCCGACGTGGTGATGCGGATTCAGTTTCTCCGCAGCCACAGCGGCCGACCGTTCCAACTGCTCAATGAACCGTTGCTGCGGGGCACCGTGGTCACGCATTATGAGAACGGCGCCTGGACGCAGACCTCAGCCACGAGTCCTGAGCCGCTACCCGACGAAGAGAAATCGCCTTTTGTGCGTCAGCATATCTGGGCCGAACCGTTGGACGTGGCGGAGCTGTTTTGCGTCTTTCCGATGTTTGCCTTGCAACGCGACTCGCGGCTGCGTGTCGACGCCAATGGCGACGAGCTCGTTCGGCAGGAGGATTACCGCTCGCAGCACGTGGAATTCGAAATCGCCACGACCGGGATTATCGAGGAAAAGCAGCGCCATTTTCTGCCCTGCGAGGCTCCTTTGAAGGGTCGTGCCAAAGCGGCGTTGCTGCAAATGCCAGTGGCCCATCCCGGCCAAACCGACCCGTTTCCGGGGCTGCGCGAAGTCGCCGCTCGGGCGTTACGCGAGGCGAACCTCGATCCTGGGGACCATCTGGCCGCGGCCCGCAAGCTGAATGAGTATTTGCACGGCTCGGGCCATTATTTCTACAGCCTCGAGCCGCAAAGCCGTGATACGGCGCTCGATCCGCTGGAAGACTTCGTGACCACGCATCGCTTGGGACACTGCGAGTATTTTGCCGGCGCTTTGGTAATGATGCTTCGTAGCCAGGGCATTCCGGCCCGCATGGCCATTGGATTCAAAGGCGGCGAATGGAATCCGTTGGGCATGTACTACCAGGTGCAGCAGTTGCACGCTCATACGTGGGTTGAAGTCTATTTGGATGCCGAGCATCTCCCGCGCGAAGAGTTCGCTTCGGAGGATACTCCGCCGGAGGCTGCCTGGATGGTGCTCGATCCGACCGAGGGCGTGCAGGAGAAAGCCCAGGCCGCGCAACAAAACGGGCTTCTGGCTCGCGCGTGGCAGTATATCGACTACGGCCACGTTTTGTGGACGAACTACGTTGTGGGCTTGAACGCGAAGCGGCAGCGGCAGGGCATTTATGAACCTCTGGCCCAGGGCGTCGGCGCGGCGATCGAAAACCTCGTCAGTCCGCGGGTCTGGCAAGATCGCTTTCGCGTGGTCGCCAACTCTCCGGTTGGCACGTTTTGGGAGTGGTATCGCGACCATTGGTTCAGTTGGCGCGGCGGACTAGTGGCCGCCGGATTTTCATTGGTCCTGGCAGCACTGTACCTGGCCGGCCGCTGGGCAGCCGGCGCACTGGGGCGGCCGGGCTTCAGGCGGACGCGCTATGGGGACGGCCGGCCCGTATTGGAAATGTATCGGCGGCTGGAAGCAGCCCTGAATCAGCAGGGTCTGAAACGTCAGCCTAGCCAGACCGCCTACGAATTTGCGCTGGCGGCAGGCGGCGACCTGGCCGAAAAGATCGAGCTGCGCCGCCTGGCGCCACTGCCGCGGCGGATTGTCGAAGCGTTTTATCGCGTGCGCTTCGGCGGCCGCACCCTGGACAACCTGGAAGCCGACGCGGTAGAACATGCACTCGCCGAATTGGAACACGCGTTAGCCCGGCCTCGCTAGGCAGGATCAAACGATGACTTCCGCGGTCCTCTCTTCCCTTGTGGGAGACGGTTAGGGCGAGGGAGCTTGACCCGGACACGGCCGCCCTTCGGCACTTTTCCCAACCGCAGCGCCCGCAAAGAATCTTTTCACTATGAGAATTGGATTGGTCGGTTATCAAGGATCGGGCAAGAGCACGCTCTTCGAATGGCTCACCGGGGTTAAGGCCGACCCGGCTTTGGCCCACCTTTCGCAAACTGCCATGGCTCCGGTGCCCGAGCCCCGCGTCGACGAGCTGTGCAAGATCTATCACCCGAAGAAGGTCACGCTGGCCGCGCTCGAGTTGGTCGACACGGCTGGCTTGAGCCGCACGCACGAGGGCAATGCGACCCGGCTGGCGTCGATTCGCGAGGCAGGTTGCCTGGTGCTGGTCGTCGCGGCGTTTGAGCGAACCAGCAATCCACTCTCCGACGTCGCCAGCTTTGACGAAGACTTTTTGCTGGCCGATCTGGAAATCGTCTCCGGCCGCGTCGAGCGGCTGCGCGAGAGCGTCAAAAAACCGCGCCCGAATCGCGATCAAGACCTAGCTGAATTATCGGCGCTCGAACCGCTGCTGTCCGCCTTGGAGGCCGGCACGCAACTGCATGCGGCCCAAGTGAGCGACGAACAGCTCAAAGCCACCCGATCCTTCCGCCTGTTGACTGAAAAGCCCAAATTCGTGCTGGTCAACGTGGCCGACGACGAAGCGGACCCCGAGCGGTTTGTCAACGAGCTCGCCGCCCGCACTCCGCCGGTGCGAGCCGTGGCGGTGCCGGCCGGCTTGGAACTCGAATTGGCGCGGATGAGCCCCGACGATCGCGACGCCTTTCGCGAAGAGATGGGCATCGGCCACTTCGATCGCGATGCTTTGTTGCGGACCCTGCTCGACGCCTCCGGTCAGATGCTTTATTTCACTGCCGGCGAAAAAGAAGTCCGCACCTGGATGCTCCGCCAAGGCGGCACGGCGCTGGAGGCAGCCGACAACATCCACACCGACCTGGCCCGCGGCTTCATCCGCGCCGAAACCATGAACTGCGACGACCTGATCCGCCTGGGCAGCGAGCGCGAGATCAAAGCCCACGGCCTGATGCGCCACGAACCGAAAGACTACGTGATCCGGGATGGGGATATCTTGAATATTCGCTTTAGCGCGTAACAGCGGCTGGACAAAACCTATCGGCCGGTGCGACGCGAGACCGCAAGCGGAGTTTAGCGCCTCGTTTGCGGCTTAGCAGCGCGACGTTCGGAGGGGGATTCAAGCCCGCGCATCACGCCAACACCTCGTTCACCACCCGCCCGTGCACGTCGGTTAGCCGAAAATCGCGGCCCGCGTAACGGTAGGTGAGTTTGGTGTGATCGAAGCCTAACAAGTGCAAGACGGTGGCGTGCAGGTCATGGACGTGGACCTTGTTTTCCGCCGCGGCAAAACCGAACTCGTCGGTGGCGCCATGGACGTATCCGCCGCGCACTCCGCCGCCGGCCAGCCACATCGAAAAGCCGTAATGATTGTGGTCGCGGCCGGAAAGCTGTGGCAGTTCGGCAACCGGCGTGCGGCCGAATTCGCCGCCCCACATCACCAACGTGCTCTCCAATAGTCCGCGAGCTTTCAAATCGGTCAAGAACGCCGCGATCGGCTGGTCCCAATCGGTGGCCAACTGGCGATGTTGTTTTTCCAAATTGTCGTGGTTGTCCCACGGCTGCCCCGCGCCGCTCCAAACTTGCACGAACCGCACGCCCCGCTCCAACAGCCGCCGCGTGATCAGGAGTTGCCGCCCTTGCAAGCCCGAGCCGTACAAATCGCGAATCACTTGCGGCTCGCGGTTGATGTCGAACGCTTCGGCGGCCTCGCCCTGCATGCGGTAGGCCAGCTCGAACGATTGAATGCGCGATTCAAGCTGGGCGTCGTTCTGCCGCGCTTCGAGATGACGCTGGTTGAGCCGACGAACGAAATCGAGTTGCTTCCGCTGATCGGCCGGCGACGTGGCGTCGTTACGGATATTCTCGATCAGCTTTTCGATCTCGGTTTGCTTGGTGTCGATGTACGTACCCTGATACGCCCCGGGCAGAAACGCGGCCCGCCAGTTTTGCGTGGCCACGATCGGATAGCCGCCCGGACACATGGCGATAAAGCCGGGCAGGTTCTGATTCTCGGAGCCCAGCCCATAAGTGACCCACGAACCGAAACTGGGCCGCGGCAGCCGGCCGTCGCCGCAATTCATCAGCATCAGCGACGGCTCGTGGTTGGGCACGTCGGCCGCCATCGAGCGGATGATACACATGTCGTCGATGTGCTCGGCCGTTTTGGCAAACACCTCGCTGACTTCGATCCCGCTCTGCCCGTACCTGGCGAACTTGAACGGCGAGCGCATGGCCCCGGCGGTTTTACGCTCCGTTCGCAGGTTCGGATTGGGCAGCGGCTGGCCATGATATTTGTCCAACAGCGGTTTGGGATCGAACGTGTCGACTTGCGACGGTCCGCCGTTCATGAACAAATGCACGATTTGCCGAGCCTTGCCGGTGAAATGCGGACTTTTGGGCGCGAGTGCGCCGTCGGCGGTCGATGCCGCGCTGGCCGTCGGCGCCATTGCTCCGTCAGCCGCCAGCACGCCGGCCAAACCCAACATGCCAAAACCAATGCCACTGCGGCATAGCATTTCGCGCCGCGTGAAGGGCGGATCTTGATTTTGCTCGCTCGACATCCGCGGATTCCTTGATTCGTTTAGTCAATCAATGAATACAAACTCGTTGGCCAACAGCAGTCCTTGCGCGAACTCGTCCCACAGGGCCGGCCGCGCGGAGGCGGCGCTCAAAAACTCCAAGGCCCACTCGATTTCGTCCGCCGCCGGATCGCGGCCGAACGCGATTTGATACAGGCGGCTAATCTTTTTCGCCGGATCGGTTTCGCCCGCCACTTCGGTCCGCGCGAGCAGATTCTTCGCCGATTGAATGACCAGCGGGCTGTTCATCAAAAACAACGCCTGCTGGGGCACCGTCGTCGCGCTGCGCTCGGGGCTGGTGGCATCGGGATTGGGAAAATCGAACGTGCGGAACAGGCCCGGCAAATTCAAGCGGTCGATGTAGGCATAAATCGTCCGCCGCGTCGAGGCCGGCTCGCTGATCCCTTTGACCGGCGGACCACCCAGCTTGTTTTCGAGCCCGCCGGCGACAACCAGCAGGGCGTCGCGCGTAGCTTCGAAATCGAGCCGCCGCCGGTTCATTTTCCAGAGCCAAAGGTTTTGCGGGTCGGTTTTCTGGCCGTCGGCCCTGTCGCTGCTCGCCTGTTGATAGACGGCCGAGAGCACGATCTGGCGATGCAGTCCTTTTAGCGACCAGCCGTGCTCGATGAACTCGCTGGCCAGGTAATCGAGCAACTCGGGATGCGTGGGCGGTTCGCTCCTCAAGCCGAAATCGCTCGGCGTGTGCACGAGCGCCGCGCCGAAATGGTGCAGCCAAACGCGATTGACCAGCACCCGGGCCGTGAGCGGATTCTGCCGGTTCACGATGGCCTGCGCCAATTCCAAGCGGCCGCCGCCGTTTTTGAACGCCGCCGGCTCGCCGCTCGAAAGCACGCGCAAAAACCGCCGCGGCGCCGCGGCGCCCAAGTTGTTGGGATTGCCCCGCAGAAAGACGCGCGATGGCGCCGGCGACGGCAAATCTTCGAGCACCATCGCCCGGGGAGGCGCCGCGGGACCATTGGCTCGCCATTCTTCTATCGCTTTGACCAGCTTGTTATGCACATCTTGCGCGGGCCGATCGGGCAACAGGGCCAAGTCGCCGATGGCGCTGCGGGCGAGGTTTGGCGGCGCTTCGGGACCATAAAACACTTGCCGCAGCCGTTCCAAATTGGCGTCGGCCAGCGCCGCCGGGGCTGGCTGTTTGGCGGCGGCGGCCTGATCGATGGATTGACGCCACAATTTGTCGGCGCCGCCGAGCAATTCGTCGTAAATCCGCGCCGCTTCGGCCAAATCCTTGAGCGGTTTGCCTAAGAACGCTCCGGTCACGAGCGGATTGAGCGGTTTTTCCGGCGATTCCCCGGCGATCAATTTTTCAACCACCGCCGGAGCTTGCGCGGCAAATTGATCCGCCGGCAGCGCGGCCAGGGCATGCCAAATCGCCAGTACGGGATCGTGTCGGCCGCGGCTGCGCTGGAGAAAAACTTGCCAGCGGATGATCATCGTGGGATTCAGGTCGTTGCCATCGGCCAACAGCATGAACTCTTCCGTGTTGGGCCGATCCTTGGAAGCGTTCGCGGCCAACAGATACTCGGCCGCGCGGCTGCGCGCGCCTTCAACGAGCGCGTTGTACTTCCGATCCAAGAACTCCGTCAGCTTCCGCTCTCGATCCGCAAGCTCCTTGGCAAACGCGGCATAAGCTTCCGTCTGGGGCGGCGCTTCGAACAACGGCGGAATTGTCGGCTCGACCGAACTGGCAAATACGCCGTAGAGCGAATAGTAATCCTTGGTCGGAATCGGATCGAACTTGTGGTCGTGACAGCGGGCGCAAGTTACCGTGAGTCCCATCAGCCCGCGCGTGACCACGTCGATGCGATCGTCAATCACGTCCTGCTGATTGTTCATGAAGGCATTGCCCAGCGTGAGGAAACCCAGCGCGGTCAGCGGTCGCTTATCGGCCCCCAACGGCAGTTGATCGGCGGCCAACTGTTCGAGAATGAACCGGTCATACGGCAGGTCTTCGTTCAGCGCTCGCACGACGTAGTCGCGATAGGTATACGACCAGGGAAAATTCGCGTCCTGGATGAACGCGTACCCTTTCGTGTCCGCGTAACGGGCTACGTCAAGCCAATGCCGGCCCCAGCGCTCGCCGTAATGCGGCGAGGTGAGCAAGCGATCCACCACGCGCTCGACCGCCTCGGGCGAATTATCGCCAAGAAAGTTTTCCATTTCCTCGGGCGTGGGGGGCAGGCCCACAAAATCGAATGTAAGTCGTCTGAGCAGCGCGCGTTTGTCGGCCGGCGGCGAAGGGCTTAAACCGCGTTTTTCCAACTCGGCCAAAATGAAGCGATCGATGGGCGTTTGGGGCCAGGTGCTGTTTTTGACCGTCGGCAGGGGTACATCGCGGATGGGTTGAAACGACCAAAAGCTGCGCCGTGCTTCGGCGATCTGCTCGGCTTCCGCCGCCGCTTGGGATTTTTTTAGCGACTCGGGATCGGCTTTCGGCCACGGCAACCCGCGCTCCACCCAGAGCGTCAGTTTGGCGATTTCCGCGGCGGTCAGCCGGTTGCCCTCGGGCGGCATTTCCGGGCCCTCGTAGTTGACGGCCGCGATCAACAGGCTTTCGCCCGGTTTTCCTTCGACCGCCGCCGGCCCCGTTTCACCGCCCGCCAACACGGTCTCGCGCGAGGTTAGCGCCAGCTTCCCCTTCGGCTCTTTCAATTCGCCGTGACATTTGTAGCACCGCGCGATCAATAGCGGCCGAATTTCTTTTTCGAAGAATTCGGCATCCGCCGCGGTTGGCTCCACGGCCAAGGCGAGCGCATGCGTCGCGCAAAGGACGACGACGAGTCCGGACATTCTCAAGATAAACCTCGCCCAGCACATGTTTACGTCTCGCGAGGTTCGCCGCGTTTGTCACCGATCGGCCGTTGACCCCACGGCATCGGCATGGACGGCTTTTGGCGATGGCGATCGCGCCGCACGTCGCAGGGCCGATCTTTGAAGTAGGTGATGAATCGCACCAACTGCTTGACCGCCTCTTCGTAAACTTGCTGCCCTTTTTCGGCCGTGGCCAACTCCGGTTCGCCGAGCACGCCCGTTTCGCTGTAACTGCTGGTCCACGAGATCACCGTCGCCGGGCCATGCGCAAACAGGTCGACCCAATTGAACGGATTGTTCTCCTCGTTGAAGCTGATCGTCCCGTTTTTGATCTCATTTTTGCGCACGTTGTCGCCGTCGAGATATAAATAGAGCGATGTCTCCAACTCGCAGGCATGGGAGCAGCCGCCTGGAAACTTGCTCTCGCGCCAGCGCGGCAAGAATTCCTTGTCGACCGTGAGCAGATTCCACCACGCGGCGACCAGGCATTCGGCGTCCGTTTCCAGATTCGTCCGCCGGGCGACGAGATCCAAGTTGGGCATGTTCGAACCGTGTCCATTGAGGAGAATTATTTTTTTGAAGCCGTGGTACGCCAGCGATTTGGTGATATCGAGCACGTGGTGCATGAAGTGCTCGAAATCATTGTTGATCGTGCCGGGAAAATCCATCACGTGGCCGGTGTAGCCGTAGGCCACGATCGGCAGCACCAGCATTTTTTCGGGAATCAGTTGACCGGCGCCGCGCGCAATACCGCCGGGACAAACCAAATCGACGTCCAGCGGCAGGTGCGGACCGTGTTGCTCGACCGCACCGCAGGGCAACACGCAGACCTTGCCTAACTCGATGGCGTCGTCGATTTCCGGCCAGGTCAGTTTTTCATAGCGATATTCACTCGCGGCTCGACTGGTCAAGGAAGCACCTCGAAGCGGGGCATGGCTTGGTTTCGCGGCGGGCGGTCACTAGTATGAGTATCTTCGTAACCGGCCCGGAGTTCAATCATGAAGATCGCCGCCGTGCGCACCATTGCCCTGTCGGGGGCGACCGACGACCACGGCTGGCCCGGCGGAACCGACCCTAACGTGCAATACAACACGCTGGTCGAAGTGGCCAGTGACGAGGGTATTTTGGGCCTGGGCAGTTGCTATACCACGCGGGCGCTGGTCGACGGCTCGTTGGAACTGCTCAGGCCGTTTTTAATCGGCCAATCGGCGCTCGAACCCGAGCGCGTCAGCGAAGGCATGCGCCAGTCGATGTTCTGGCTCGGCCGCGGCGGATCGGTCGAGCACACGATCAGCGGCCTGGATATCGCGCTGTGGGATCTGTGGGGCAAAGCGCTTGCGCAGCCCGTATCCAAGCTGTTGGGCGGCAACTATCGCGAGTCCGTCAAGCCCTACGCTTCAATTCTGTTCGATGATCCGACCGTGCTCGCGGAAAAATTGCACGAACAGCTCGCGCGGGGATTTCGCGCCATCAAGATGGGCTGGCGTCCGTTTGGCCGCGTGAGCCGCAAGCTCGATGAACTGCTTGTCAAAACGGCGCGCGAAACGGTTGGCGATGACGTTGAACTGATGGTCGACGCCGGCGGCAGCGAACAATTCTGGCCGCACGGCCTCGCGTGGGCCCGCCAAACCGCGCGGATGTTGGGCGATTATGGCGTGGTGTGGTTCGAGGAAGCTCTCGTGCCCGACGATGTGGAGGGGTTCAGACAGTTGCGAGAAACGTCGCCGGTTTTGGTAGCCACCGGCGAAGTGCTCACGCGCCGTCAATCGTTTCAGCCACTGATCAGCTCGCGCGCGGTGGACATCATTCAACCCGATCTGACCAAGTGTGGCGGCTTGAGCGAAGGCCGTCGGCTGGCATGGATGGCCCACGACCACGGCATATTGCTCGTGCCGCACGGTTGGAACACGGCGATCGGCGTGGCCGCCGACCTGGCCCTTTCCGCCGCCATGCCCCTCGCCCGCTGGGTCGAGTTCCAAACCGGCGTGCCCTACATCGAAGAGCTCGTCACGCCCCGCTTCCAACTCGACGCCGAGGGATTTTTGCAAGTGCCCACCGGGCCGGGGTTGGGGATTGAGTTGAACATTGACGCGCTGGGGAAGTATGCGCGACGGTAGACGGTTGACCAAGCGCCCAGTCGTATTCGGCCCGATCAGAATTCAAGCCCAGGGACGGCCGTCCCTGGGCTTTTACGCCGACGCCGTAAAACGTCGCACCAAATCAGGTCACACCAATCCCGGCACCGGATCGCGCTCGTCGAGCAGGTACATCGGGCGGCCGTTGTTGTTGGGAATGGTCCGGGCCGGATCGATGCCCAGGTGCTCGTACAGACTGGTCAGCACGTGGCTGGCGGTCATCGACAATCCCTTGGGATGTTCGCCGTGGGCGTCGGTTTCGCCGATGATCTGGCCGGTTTTGAAATTGCCGCCGGCCAGGACGGCGGAGCCGGCAATCGGCCAGTGGTCGCGACCGGCGCTGACGTTGACGCGCGGCGTGCGGCCAAATTCGCCCCACACTACCACGGCCACGTCCTTGCCCAAGCCGCGCTCGTGCAAATCGCTCACCAGAGCGTGCACGCCCTGATCCAAGTTGGGCAGCAGGCTGCGCAGGGCGTTGAAGTTGTTGCCGTGCGTGTCCCAACCGCCGACCACCAGCGTGACCACCGAAATGCCGGCTTCGACCAATCGCCGGGCACGCAGGAAGTCTTCGTTCGGCTTACCGTACCGCTGGCGCGTCGCGGGCGATTCCTGGTTGATGTCGAACGCTTCGCGCGTTTTGCTCGAGGCGACCATGTCCAACGCCCGCACCGTGTAGGCGTCGAGGCCGGCCAAGGCGCCGCGGTAGTCGATGTCGCGGCGGATGCCGTCTAAATGCGATAACAGTTGCTTGCGATCGTGCAGCCGGTCCAACGACACGCCGGCGACCAGTCCTAGGTTTTCCAAGCCCGGGCCGGTGGGGACAAACGGCCGGTGGCCCGAGCCGGCATAAGCCGGGTCTTCGTCCGTCGGGCGGTTCATCAGACTGACATACGGCGGCAGCCCGTCCTGGCGGCCCTTGAAGTAGCTGACCACCGAGCCGAAGGCTGGCCGGCTAATCCGTTCGGGATAGCCGGTCCACAGGGAATGGGCGCTATGCTCCTCGACAAAATGCAACCCCCGCAGAATCGCCAGCTTGTCGGCGATTTGTGCCTGGCGGGGCATCAGTTCGCAAATGTCGATGCCGGGCACATTGGTATGGATGGGCCGGAATTCGCCGCGGAACTCCACCGGCGCCTGCGGCTTCATGTCGTACATGTCGAGATGCGACGGTCCGCCGTGCAGGAAGACCATGATCACCGACTTGCCGGGAGGTGGGCCGACCGCCGCTTGAGCCTTGAGCCGCAGCAAGTCGGCCATGCTCAGCCCGCCAACTGCCAGGGCCCCCACCCGCAAAAAATCCCGCCGCGAGATGCCGTCACAATACCGTCGACGCCGTCCGAGGAATGTCAACATCGCTTGGCCTCCTTAAAAGTAAGCCGATGCGGGAGCCCCCTTGTGCGCGGCGCGTCATCGGGCGTGGCAATTGTCTGCTTGGCCCACGGCCTCGGCGCTGGCCCAAAAACCGAATGCATTTTACGGCAGGCGACACATAAGCACAAGCTTATGCGACCCCTCGATCGGATGTGTCAATTTTTAAATTGCAGTTGCGGATTCTTTTAACGATGCGTCTTGGCGCAGTGTCGATCACCGCTAAATTGCGGGTTCCGGAACCGCCATATCGACTTGGTCCGCTTGCCGGAAATTGGGCGTCCGGTGGGGGGAGAGGGCCATCTTTTGCGCTTCATCTTCGACCAACTCACCGCTGCCGTTGCTGGATACGTGCTCGGCCTGCTCACCGCGGCGTGGATTCATGCACTCTGGAAGTGGTGGCACCCAAATACGATCCGATTTTGGGGCTCGTGGTACTCGAATCCGCGCATACTGATCTACACTGGGGTGGCACTGGCCGTGGGCTGGACGCTCTTTCTCTTGAAAAGTTTGTGGTAGCCGCCGGGGCCGGACTTCTTGTCAGGAACTCTAACAAAGCCGCCTCGAAGAAGCGGACAGTTCATTTTGCTCCGAGGACTCCGCAAGGTCGGGACAGTCCCCAGCGCGAATCAGCCGACATTCTGGCCAGGCGATGCGGCAGCCGCGCTCAACAGCGGCTTCAGAAACATGCCGGTCGAGTTGCCTGGCGTGGCGGCGATTTCTTCCGGCGTGCCGGTCGCGATAACATATCCGCCCGCCTCGCCGCCTTCGGGTCCCAGGTCGATGATCCAGTCGGCCGATTTGATCACGTCCAAATTATGCTCGATCACCAGCACCGTGTTGCCCAATTCGACCAGCCGATCCAGGACGGCGAGCAGCTTTCTGATGTCGTCGAAGTGCAAACCGGTCGTCGGTTCGTCGAGGATGTAGAGCGTGTTGCCGGTATCGACGCGGGCCAGTTCGGTCGCCAGCTTAATGCGTTGGGCTTCGCCGCCGGAGAGCGTGGTCGACGACTGCCCGAGGCTCAGATAGCCCAACCCGACATCTTGCAGGCTTTTCAGCAAGCGGGTGATCAGCGGGAAGTTTTCGAAAAAGTTGGCGGCGTCCTCGATTCGCATTTCCAACACGCCGGCAATCGATAGCCCCCGATAGCGAACTTCCAGCGTCTGGCGATTGAAGCGGGCGCCATCGCAAACGGGGCACGTGACGGTCAGATCAGGCAGGAAATTCATCTCGATGCGGCGAATGCCCTGGCCCTGGCATTCCTCGCAGCGGCCGCCCTTGACGTTGAAACTGAATCGGCCCGACTTGTAGCCTCGCTGGCGGGCTTCACGCGTGCCGGCAAATACGCGACGGATTTCGTCAAACACGCCGGTGTACGTGGCCGGGTTGCTGCGCGGGGTGCGCCCGATCGGCGACTGGTCGACCTCGACCAGCTTGTCGATTTGGCGCACGCCGCGCAGGCTGCGATGCGGTCCGGGCTTGGGACCCGTGCCATTGAGCCGGCGTGCCAGCGCCTTGGCCAGAGTTTCGTTGACCAGCGAGCTTTTGCCCGACCCGCTCAACCCGGTCATCGAGACCAAAGCCGAAAGCGGGATCCGCACGTCGATGTTCTTGAGATTATTGGTGGTGACCCCCTCAATCACCAGCGAGCGCGTCTTGGCCACTCGCCGCCGCCGGGCCGGCAGGGGAATCGAAAGCTTTCCCGCCAGATACCGTCCCGTCACACTCTCGGGATTGCGGCTGACATCCTCGGGCGTGCCTTGGGCCACGATTCGGCCGCCATGCAACCCGGCGCCCGGCCCCATGTCGACCAGGTGATCGGCGCTGCGCATGATTGCCTCGTCGTGCTCCACGACCAGCACGGTGTTGCCCTGCTCCACCAGATGATTCAGCGTGTCGATCAAGCGCCCGTTGTCGCGCTGGTGCAGGCCGATCGAGGGCTCGTCCAACACGTAGCACACGCCAACCAGGCCCGAGCCAATGCCGGTGGCCAACCGCACGCGCTGTAATTCGCCGCCGCTGAGCGTGTCGGCCGCGCGGGCGAGCGTGAGATACTCGACCCCCACGTTTTCCAGGAACTCGAGCCGCTTGTCGATTTCGTGCAGGACCGGCCCGGCGATCGGCCGATCGCCGTCGGGCAACTCGAGCGAGCCGAACCAGGCGCGGGCCTGGCTGACGGTCTGGGCCGTGACTTCGTGGATTGCGCGGCCGTGGAACCGGCACGCCCGGGCTTCGGGCTTGAGCCGCGAACCGCCGCAATCCTTGCACGTTATCAGGCCCCGCAGCGCCTCGAGTCGCTCGCGGCGGGAAGCCTGCAACGCGGTCACGTATTCTTGCTCCAATAATGTCAACAGGCCGACAAAGCTCTTGCCGTCGCCATGCCAGAGTTGCTCGCGCACGCGCGGCTTGAATTCGACGATCGGTGTGTTCCAGTCAACGTCCCCAGACGTCAGAAACCCGCGCAACTGGGCTTTGTGGCGTCGCATCTCGGCCAGACTGGCTCCCTTCCAGGCCGCGACCGCCCCATCGGCCAGCGAAAGCGTTTCGTCGGGCACGATCAGGTCCGGATCGAACTGCAACCGCGAACCCAAACCCTCGCAAGTCGGACACGCGCCGTAAGGGCTGTTAAAGCTGAACGTGCGCGGTTCCAACTCCTCGAAGCTGATTTTGCAATGCGGGCAGGCGTAGAGCGTGCTGTAGAGTTGCTCATTCCAGCTCTCTTGGCCGCGTTCGGCGGCGGTCTTGTCGCCTGTGCGCGGTTCCAGATAACTGACCAACACCGCCCCTTCACCGTGGGCTAGCGCCAAGCGCGTGCTCTCGGCGAGCCGCGAGTCGACCCCTTCGCGGATGACGATCCGATCGACGACCGCCTCGATCTGGTGATTCTTTCGCGGCGAGAGCTCGCCCACCTGATCCACGTCGAGAACTTCGCCGTCGACGCGGACCCGCACGAAGCCCGCCTTGCGGACCGCGGCGAACACGTCCTTGTGTTGGCCTTTGCGGCCGCGGACCAAGGGGGCCAGGACCATCAACTTCGTGCCGGCCGTCAGTGCCAGCAGGTCGTCGATAATCTGCTCGGGCGTTTGTTGGCGGATCGTGGCTCCGCACTGGTAACAAACCGGATCTCCCAACCGCGCGTAAAGCAGCCGCAGATAGTCGTAGATTTCCGTCACGGTCGCCACCGTGCTGCGCGGATTCTGGCTGCCGGCCCGTTGATCGATCGAAATCGTCGGCTGCAGCCCATCGATCAAGTCGACGTCGGGCCGTTCCATTTGGTGCAGGAATTGCCGGGCATAGACCGACAGGCTCTCGATGTACTGCCGTTGTCCCTCGGCGAACAGCGTGTCGAAGGCCAGCGAGCTTTTTCCCGATCCGCTGGGCCCGGTGATAACCACAAGCCGATCGCGCGGCAGGTCGAGGTCGATATTTTGCAGATTGTGAACCCGAGCCCCGCGGATCTGAATGACCTCGCCATCCAGGTGGCCATCCGCGGCGGTCGGCCCGGATTCGGCACTAGCAGCCATCGCTTGCCCACTCGAAGAAAAGGAATAGTTCCGCAACTTGACAACCTAACACAGAAGCTGGGACGTGGCAAAGCACATCCAGCACGCTACGCTATAGTGGGTGGGTTCGCGGATAATGAACCAGGGGACACGTGGTTTTCCCAGGCAGCCGGGCCCATGACAACAAGCCCAGCGGTAATTTCAGACAGTAGCATGCATGAACCGATGATCGTGGCGACGGTCGTCGTCACGCCGCGGCTTGGCATGCTGGGCACCGCCGCCTCGGCCATCGAGTGGATTTTTGGAACCGCGACACTCATCATCGCGCTATCGGTGCTGGCGACTATTCCCGTCGTACAGTTGCTCAGCTTGGGGTATCTGCTTGAAGTCAGCGGCCGGGTCGCGCGTACGGGTCGGCTTCGCGCCGCTTTCGTGGGCGTGCGCATAGCGGCGCAGTTGGGGCGGATCGCCGTGGGCGTTTCGATCCTGATGATCCCGCTGTGGATCGCTTCGTCGCTGCGATTTTCGGCGCGGCTGATCGATCCGACGAGTCGGGCAGTTCAAGGGTGGGATCTGGCTCTGATCGTTTTGAGCGTATTGGTTGTTTTGCAGATCGTGGGTGCCTGTTTGCGAGGGGCCCGAATTCGGCACTTTCTCTGGCCGCGGCCGATTCAATCGTTGCGACGTGCGCTGCGAAGCGGCGCGTACGCGCGGGCGCGCGATGCGGTTTGGGATTTTTTCGTCGAGCTGCGGCTGCCTTATTATTTCTGGCTGGGACTGCGCGGGCTGGTGGGAGCGGCCGTTTGGCTGGCGCTGCCGGTGAGCCTGTTGGCGCTGGCCTCGCGACTGCGGCCCGGGCCTGGCACCGCCGTCGGCCTGCTGGGGGGAGGACTGCTCACGCTGGTGCTGCTGCACTTGGCTTTTTTGCAAGCGCGGTTCGCCCAGGAGAACCGTTTGGGCGCGATGTTCGAATTGCGCGCGTTGCGACGGCGGTTTACGCGGGCGCCGGTGGCCTTTTTCGTGGCTTTGCTGGTTACGCTGGTGCTGGCGCTTCCGCTGTATCTGCTGAAGATCGAGATCGTGCCCCGTGAAGCGGCGTGGCTGCCGAGCTTGTTGTTCGTGATTTCGATGTTTCCGGCCCGGCTGCTCTCCGGTTGGGCCATGGCGCGATCTGGGCGACGCGATGTGGCGCGGCATTGGTTCTGGCGGTGGACGAGCCGGTTGGCGATGCTGCCGGTGGCGGGATTGTACGTGACAATAGTCTATTTCACGCAGTACCTGTCGTGGTATGGGGTGTGGAGCCTATACGAGCAGCACGCGTTCCTGGTGCCCGCCCCGTTTTTGGGGTTATAAGGGCGGCATGACGCCCGCGGCGTAACGCCGACCCCGCAGCAAGCTACGCCCGTTAAATGGTATTGCGGTTGCGATCGGCGCGGTTTAGGCCCGCGGCAGGTGCACGGTAAACGTGCTGCCGACGCCGAGCGTGCTGTCGACGGTGACGCGGCCGTGATGGGCTTGCACGATATGCTTGACGATGGCAAGCCCCAGTCCGGTGCCGCCCAGCTTGCGGCTTCGGGCGCGATCGACGCGATAGAAACGCTCGAAGATTCGCGACAGGTGCTCGCTGGCGATCCCACTGCCGCGGTCGACGATGCTGATCGTCACTTCGCCGTTCGATTCTCCGGCAGTCACGTGCACGTCGCGACCCGGTTCGCTGTATTTGATGGCGTTGTCCAACAGGTTGACGACCGCCTGTTCCAGCAGCAGGGGGTTGATTCTGGCTTTGAGCTGTTCGTCGCAAGTCAGCACCACGGCGATATTGCGCTCGATCGCGCCCGCCTGGCAGGTATTGGCGGCTGCCTCGAGCACGGCTCGCACGGGGTTGGGCTCGAGCACGATGTCGGCGGCGTCTTCGCTTTGTTCGATTTTCGACAAGCTGAGCAAGTCCTCGATAATCGCGTGCAGCCGGTCGGCCTGCTTGGCGACAATCCGCAAGAACCGCTCGGCGGCGTCCGGATCTTTCATCGCTCCGTCGAGCAAAGTTTCGACAAAGCCCTTGATCGAAGTCACCGGAGTCTTGAGTTCGTGCGACACGTTGGCCACGAAGTCGAAAAGAACGTCGGCCTCGATCGGCTCCTGGCAGCCGAGCGCCCGGCTGATGAACCGGGTCAAGTCGGCATTGCGGACCACCTCGTGCAGCCGGCGGCCGCGGGCCTGCGACAAGTTGAGACCTAGCAGCTTTCCGGAAGCTTCGTTCAGGCTGATCACGCGCTCCTGGTTGTCCACCGCCAGCACGCCTTCAGCCATGCTGGTCAGCACGGCCTTCTGTTCGTTGTTGTGCTGGATCAAGATGCCGATCCGCTGCTGCAACTGCGAGGCCATTCGATTGAACGACTCGGCCAGCGCGGCGGGTTCTTGTGGATCGGGAATGGCGGCGCGCGTGCCCCACTGGCCCCCCGCGAGCCGATCGGCGGCTTGCCGCATTTGGTCCAGCGGCCGCCCGACGTCGCGCGCGACCCACCATGCCAGTGGCAGGGCGCACACGCCGATCGCCAGCCCCACCAGCAGAATTTGGATCTCGATTCGCGAGCGCGCCTGATCCAAGGCTGTCAGCGGCGTCGAGAGGTAGAACACCCCGAAAACGCTGTCGTTGCGCAGCACCGGCACGGCCATGTAGATCACCCGCTGATCCAGCGCCTGGTTGTAACGGATGGCGTCGCGTGCCTCGCCCGAGAGCGCCCGGCGGATTTCGGGACGGTTGAGCTGGTTTTCCAGTTCCTCGGGCCGGTTTTGGCTATCGCAATCTACCTGGCCGGTCGGGAGGATCAGAGTAATGCGGATCCCACTGGCCGGACCGAAGCGGCGGCAGAAATCGGCGAACGGCGCGCGGTCATTGGGGATTTCAGGGCCAAGCTGGCCGTCGAGAAAATCTGCCCGCGCTCGCAAGTCATCGCGCACCGCGCTGAGATGAGATTGCTCGAATTGACGCAGAGCCACCCAGCCGACGCCCAACACCGCCAGCAGCGCGGTCGCGGCGTAGGAGGGGAAGAGATGCCACAGCAGGCGTCGTTTGGGCATGGCTATTCCCTGAAGCGGTAGCCCACCCCTCGCACTGTTTCGATATAGCTGCCCAGATCGGCGAGTTTTTTCCGCAGGCCCGCCACTTGCACGTCGACCGATCGCTCCGTTACCGGATAATCCTCGCCTTTGACCGCGTCGACAATCTGACTGCGCGAAAAGGCCCAGCCAGGCTTGCGCGCCAGGAATTGCAGCAGGCGAAATTCGGTGAAAGTCAAGTCGAGGGGGCGTCCCCTCAAGAGCACCTCGTGACGACCCGGATGAATGACCAACTCGCGGATTTTGATCGTCGACGAGTCGTCCATCGATTGCTTGAGATGGCGCCTCAGCACGGCGCGAATGCGAGCCAGCAGCACGCGAGGACTGAAGGGCTTGGTAATGTAGTCGTCGGCTCCCAACTCGAGCCCGCTGACGACGTCCGCTTCTTCCGTTTTGGCGGTGACCATCACGATCGGGATGTGTTGGGTCTGGGGGTCGTTCTTGAGAATCTTGCAGACGCTCAGGCCGTCGACCATCGGCAGCAACAAATCCAACAGAATCAGATCCGGCAAGTGCCTTTTGGCTTCGCGAATGGCCATCTCGCCGGTGTAAACGCAGCGAACTTGATAGCCCTCTTTGCTCAGGTTGTAACGGATCAGCTCCAGCAAATCCTCTTCGTCGTCGACGACCAGGACGCGTTCAGTTGCCATGTGCATGGATTCCGCAAAACCCCCAGATCGCTCGCGACGAGTCATGGATACCACGGCCGTGTTAGGCATCGGTTAGGCTTCTGTGTGGATTGTGCGTGGGTTTTGCCCCCGAGGCGTCAGCGTTGCGGTGTGCGAGAGGGCAAATAGGCTGGCGCCTCACTGGGTACTGCATCTTACCCCGGCTCTATCCACAAGGCTAGCAGTGCCAAGCGGCTTCCCCCAGGTCGTTCGGTTTCTGCTCCGGGTACCGGTTGGCTACGCGGCGCGGTTCGTGCTACAAGAGAACCATCGTTCCAATCGGGAACCGCGATGTTGACTCTATTGCACATCTCCGATCTCCATTTCGGCCCGGCCTTTGTGCCGGAGGTCGGCGAAGCGCTGCTCCGCGCCGCGCCCGAAATGAAGGCGGACATCATCGTTGCCAGCGGCGACTTCACGCAACGGGCCAAGACCCAGCAGTTTGCCGACGCCCAGGCGTTTCTCGATCGATTGCCAAAGGTGCCGCTGGTTACGGTGCCCGGCAACCACGACGTGCCGCTCTATCGGGTGTGGGAACGAGTCTTTCAGCCCTATGAGTTGTACCGCCGTTTTATTTCGAACGAGTTGGATACGGTGCTGCGCCGCGAAGACGCGGTCATCGTGGCGCTGAACACGACGGCTCCGTTGACAGCCATCACTGGCGGCCGGATCGAGCGCTGGCAGCTCGATTTCTGCGCCGAGGCATTCCGCAGCGCTGGGCCCGGGGCGGCGAAAATCGTGGTCGTCCATCACCATTTCGCCCCCGCCCCCGATTACGGCAACGAGCACGACGTGATGCGGCGAGCCAAAGAGGCGTTGGATCGGCTCACCGAACTGGAAGTCGAACTGATCCTCGGCGGTCATCTGCATCGGGCCTATATCGGCAACTCGCTCGACGTGTACCCAAGCAAGGACCGGACCCGCGGCATCATCATTGCCCAGTCGGGCACGGCGACCTCGCAGCGCGGCCGAGCGCGCGAGCGCGAAAAGAACTCGTTCAATCTAATCAAGATCGGCACCGAAGTGACGCGGATTACGCATTTCATGTTCTTCCACGAAACGGGCGGTTTCGCGCCGGTCAGCCGCCACGTTTTTCCGCGTCGCGCTCGGCAGTACCTGACCGACCCGGGCATCTCGGAGTGACTTGTCTCCGATGATCTACAGGCTGCAAAGGTCGATGGTTCTGCCCCCGAGCAATTCAGCACTTGCGCCGAGTTCAGTGATTCACTTCTGCGTTGGGCAGCGCTTTTTTGAGATTCGCGATCCCTTCGCGCGTGACGGCGGTGCGGCGCACGGAGACGAATTCCAGCGAGGAAATGGCTTCTAAGTGGTGAAGTCCCTCGTCGCCGACGCGGGTGCTATCCAGGTCGACGGTTTTGAGATTCGGAATCTTGGCCAACTGCGCCAGATCCTTGTTTTCAACCGCCGACTTGTTGAGATCGACTTCATAGCCGCCACGCTTGAAATTGACGCGGCCACCCAGGTCCTGGATTTTGGCCATGGCTTCCTTTTGCTCCGCCGAAGGCATTCCGCCACATCCGCCGAAGGCGCCAAGGGCCAGCAGACATGGCAGGACGAACAATCGTCGGCCGATGGCAGGCAAGAACGTGCAAGCGACGGAGCGGATCATCACTTTCATTGCCTCTGGCGGGGTTATCAAAGCCAAAAATCGATTCTAGCCGATGCCCGTGGGAAAATCTGCCGGTGGCGAGCCCGAAAACCCAGCCCCCGTAACGGAGATTCCACCGCCGCAGACCAAGCGAGGTCGAACCCGCGCAAAACCCCGAAAAAAAGCGACCGCTCAAGGGCCCGCGCCAGGGCCGGTTACAGATTTGAGGCAAAAAAGAGGCTGATCCAGGCCCCGATCAGCCCCAGACCGCCGACCAGCAATAACCGGGGATCGGTGTACCAGGTGCCCCAGAAGCGGATCGTTTGGGGGCGCCACCGCTTCCAGGCGGCGTGGATCCAGGCTCCGGTGAGCGTGCCCAGGACGAATCCGCCGACGGCAGACCCGAATTGAACGAAGATGGTCTCGATCGACATGGCCGCTTCTCGTTTACGCGCGTGCCCTTCTATTCAAACCGCGCCAACGCGAGAAAGTTCCGCGCGATTTCTTTCGCTCAGGCAGGAAATCGGTTTGCCGCGGGAGAAAAAACGCAAATAAATGAGCCGATTTTGCAAGGGGCTCATCTTCATTTGCATCTTCAGTTCAAAGCTGCGTCGAGTCGCGGATTTCCGCGCGAACCGAGGCAGCTCGATGGGCCATTAGTCGGCAGCGTTGTCTTGTTGGCGCGCAGCGCGGAACCGCCGACCCTCTTGAGGCGACAGCACGTCTTTAATGTCGGTGTCCCTCGGCACGGCGATATCGAACCAGCCGATCATCATTTCCTCCCAAGTCTGATCGCCCCAGCGGACCGGCTTGGTCGGATCGGGATTGGCCGGATTGCCGTCCGAATTGTCGAAGTGCGCCGTGCAGTGTAGCGTCGTGCCTTGCGGCAGTTTTTTCGGTTCATCGAACACGTAGCTGGTCTGCCAGTTGAAGTCGTACCGCGGCATGTTCATGATCGTTTCCTTATTGCCGTCGGGGTAGATGACTTCATAATGAAAATCCTTCCCGCGCAGATGCATGTGCGGGAACACGGAGAGCATCAGCACGTCGCGCCCGTACGTGCGCGTCGATTCGACCTGGTAGGCCGGATCGCCGGCGGGAATCTCGAACATTCCGTTGGCGGCGTTGGCCGTCGCCACGCGGAATTTGACATTCGCGCCGTCCTCGAACTTGATGCCCACGGAGCTGCGATCCTTTTGCGGTGAGCCGTTTGGCGTGTAATGCATCTGGAAGATGAGTTTCCACCCAGCCGGAATGAGTTTGGCCATGCCGGGCGGCAACACGTAAGGACGCGTGCCCGGCGCGAAGCCGCACAATTGTCCGAATGAGGCCTGGCCGCCACCGCCGTCACCATCTTCACCGCCGCCACGACGACCCGCACCACGGCCGCCTTGGGCACCTTCGCCGCCAGCGGCGCGGCGCTCGGCAGCTGCGGCGCGTCGGGCCGCAATTGCTTCTTGCGAGAACATTTTCTCGGCGCTGGGCGGAGCCAGAAAGACGATCATGTGGTGCACCACCGCCCGATTGCCCGGCATGCACTCGGCCACTTTCACCCATTTGTCTTCCGTGAAGCCCGGGTCGGCCATGTAATAGCGATACTCCACCGTCCCTTCCGCTGGAACGTCGACCGCTTCTTCCTGCATGTAGAAGACCACATCCGGGCCGCCGGGCATTATCCAACTGCCGGCATATTGCTTTGGCTCCGGCAGATCTTTGGGATCTCCTTCCGGC
Source organism: Planctomycetia bacterium (assembly GCA_016200205.1). GTDB lineage: Bacteria > Planctomycetota > Planctomycetia > Pirellulales > PALSA-1355 > PALSA-1355. Next base: position 8,119 of record JACQFF010000070.1, on the reverse strand, counting down.
GCGCCGTTAGCCACCCAGGTGTAGATCAACTGTTTCTCCTCGGCCGAGAGCGACAAGTCGTTGGCGAAATGACCGTGCTTCGGATCGGGATGCCAGGGCGGCATACGCTGTTCGCGCACGACCTCTTCGACCATCTCGGCCCAGCCGACCGCTTCCTCATAGCTCTGCAATGCGAACGGGCCGATCTGCCCAGGCCGATGACATTCGACGCAGTGCTTTTGGAACACGCGTGCGATTTGGTTCGAGTAGGTCACGTCGCTGTTGCTCGAAGCCTTGCGCACGCGGCCGATCAAACAGCCAATGGCTTGGGTGGCCGGTTGGCTCACTTCTTTGCCGGCCAACAGTTCATCGAGCGCTAGAGCCAGGTCGCGGCGGCTCGTTTTGGGACGAGAATAGCCGCTGCCGGTTTGGAAACCGTATTGATCGTCGACCCGGCCCGCATAGCGAACGACGCGGTTGGAGTCGAGCACGAACACCTGCGGATTGCGCGCGGCGGCCAACTGGTCGGCGACCTGATTGTTGAGATCCTTGAGTAGCGGGAAGCCGATATTGTGCACTTTGGCGTATTGCGCCATTTCGGTGATCGAATCTTGACGGTTCGAGTCGATGCCAAGGAAGGCGACGCTTTTGGATTCATATTCCTTGGCGATTTCGGCCAGGCGCGGGCCGTAAAGTTTGCTCAATGGGCATTCCACGCCCAGGAAAGCCAGGACGATCACCTTCGAATCCTTCAACTCGGAAAGCGCGTGGGATTTTCCGCGAAAATCCTGAAGAGAAAACTCGTCCACCTGTTTTCCAACCTGGGCAGCTTGTTCCTTGCCCCATGCGATGCCCGCAAGCGCCGTACACAACGGCACCACCAACAGCAGTTTGCAGATGTGTCTCATGGTCTGGCTTTCCGAACGATGGAGAGTGAATGGAAACCGCATCGACATGCCTCTCTCGATCCCCATGATATCGTCGCATTACGGGCTCGTGCAAGACTTTTCGGCAACCCCATTCGCCGGCATGCATGCCGCCTCGGCACCGGTTTTCCGAGCCGGTGCGCGTCGAACAAGATTGAAAAAGACGTCTGTAGCGGAGCCGCGATGGATAATACCCCGGCGGCGCGTGCCGAGATTCATTGCTTGGTCAAACCAATAGCCGCCGGAGAAAAAATCCGCACGCTCCGAGATCGAACCAGCAGGGCCCGGTGGCATGTCAACCTGGCAACCGATATTAGGCGCAGCGGCGGGTCGCCGGTACACGAGTTGCGCGAGCAAAAACTGCCTAAATGGCAGGTAGTTTCAACCATTTCAGAGTCGCGCAGTTCGCCCAGCTTATCTATCGAGGAGTGAGCAATTATTATATAAGGCCAGCGGCACCAATGTGTTAAATCCACCGGTGCTGGCCCCGATTCGCGGCTTCTCCTAAAAACGGTATTCCACTTGCATTACCCAGTTCGGTGGCAGGCGCACGCCAAAAGCGACACGACGCGCCGGCCTCTGGCAAGGCTTCGTAGTATGCGATTGCAGTTCCCTTCTCTTTTGATCACCGACGATGACCTCGACTTTCGCGAGACCCTGCGCATCGTGTTCGAGGTACGCGGCTTCCATACGCTGTTGGCCGGCGACGGCGAGGAGGCGCTCCAGATCGTCCGCAATCAGGACGTGCACCTGCTGCTGCTGGACATGCACATGCCGAAGCTGACCGGCTTGGAAACCTTGCGGCAGGTGAAGCGGTTCAAGTCGCGGCTGCCGTGTATTTTGCTTTCGGCCCGAGTCGACGATAGTCTGATCCGCCAGGCTCAAAATGCCGAAGCCTTTTCGGTGCTCTCCAAACCGATCAGCCGCCACCAGCTCACCAGTACGGTCGATGCCGCCATGCAGCGCATCTATAACTGGTCAAGCGGTCATTTCGATCCGCCGGCGAGTCCGGATCTTCCTGGGCGATAGCCATTTGTTGAAACACCCCGATCAACGAGCTTGAATACAGGTGCCATTAGTCTTACGACTCGATCCGGGCGTCAAACGTGCTGAGCGGATAAAATCCTGAAACGTCCGGCACTCTTGGACGAGCCTGTCCGTTACACGCTTTCCGCCTGCTGCTCGCCGTCGATCCGTTCGACGGGACCTTCCGCCGGCGCGGGGCGCTTGCGCTCGGTCTCGGTGCCGGGCACGATCTGCGGGCTGGGGGAGTTGGCCTCGACGATCGACTTCAATTCGTCGGAGTCGATGACTTCCTTGTCGATCAGCCGAGCGCTCAACGCTCGCAGAGACGCCATGCGCGATTCCAAGATGCGGCGGACTTTTTCCATCGATTCGTCGATGATCCGCTTCACTTCCTGATCGATCTCGCGCGCGGTCTGCTCGCTATGGCTGTGCTCCCGCGCATTTTCGTCGCCGGACGCGAGGAATGGGCTGCGCGAGCTTTCGCGGTAGTTCACCCGACCCAGCCGGCTCATGCCAAAATCCATGATCATGCTGCGGGCGATGGCACTGGCACGTTCCAAGTCGTTTTGGGCTCCGGTCGATACGTCATCGAAGACCAATTCCTCCGCGCACGTGCCGGCCAGCAGCACCTGGATGCGGCTTTCCAATTCGCCTTGAGTCATCAGATAGCGGTCGCCTTCGGGACGTTGCAAAGTATAACCCAAGGCCGCCAGGCCACGGGGAATGATCGAAACTTTGTGCACCGGATCGGTGTTGGGCAAGCTATAGGCCACCAGCGCGTGGCCGCTTTCGTGATACGCGACGCGCAGCTTCTCGTCTTGATGGATAATCCGCTGCTTCTTTTCCAATCCGGCCGTGACACGCTCCACGCCTTCGTTGAACTCATCCATGCCAACGGCGGTTCTGCCTTTCCGCGCGGCGAGCAGCGCCCCTTCGTTGACCAAATTGGCCAAATCAGCGCCGACGAATCCTGAGGTGATCGCGGCCACGTCTTTCAGATTCACGCTTTCATCGAGCTTCACGTTCTGGACGTGCACTTTGAGAATCGCTTCGCGACCGCGAACGTCGGGCCGATCGACCAGCACGTGCCGATCGAATCGTCCGGGACGCAACAGCGCCGGGTCGAGTGTTTCGGGACGGTTCGAAGCGGCCAGCACGATCACGCCGCTGTTCGAATCGAAGCCGTCCATCTCCACCAGCAGCGCGTTGAGCGTTTGTTCGCGCTCGTCGTGGCCACCCACGATGCTCGAGCCGCGGGTTTTGCCCAAGGCGTCCAACTCGTCGATAAAGATGATGCACGGCGCCTTGGCTTCGGCCTGTTGGAACATATCGCGAACTCGGGCCGCGCCGACGCCGACGAACATCTCCACGAAGTCGGAGCCGGAGAGACTGAAAAACGGTACCCCGGCCTCGCCCGCAATGGCTTTGGCCAACAGCGTTTTGCCCGTGCCCGGCGGGCCAACCAGCAGCAGGCCTTTGGGGATGCGACCGCCCAGAACCTGATATTTTTCGGGAGTACGCAAGAATTCGACGACTTCGCGCAACTCTTCCACCGCCTCATCGATACCGGCCACGTCCTCGAAGGTCACGCCCAAATCTTCCTGGGCGTACATCTTGCCGCGGCTGCGGCCGAAAGCCATCGGCGAGCCGGCCCCGCCCAGGCGGCGCATCATGTAGAAGATGAATATCACGCAGAACCCCGTGAACACGAGGATCGGAATATAGGACTTCCAGGCGCTGGGGCCGTCGGAGTTATCGAAGCGAATCCCCTTCTCTTCCAGCAATAGCGCCAGGCGGTTGTCCATCGGCTTGAGATTGGCCTGGAAGGCCACGCCGTTTTCCGGACTGTCGGGCAGTACTTGCCTGGTGAGCTTGCCGGTGACCTCATAGCTGCCCAGTTTGATTTCGCTGGGATTCGAGTAGCGGACCAGGTGCTTCTTTTCGCCGCTGCCTTTTTGGACCTCGATGTAGTTCTTGGCCCCCTCGACCGTTGGAACATTGGTGATTTTGATCAACTCCAACAAGTCGTAGTATTGGATCTTTTCGTCGGCTGTGTTGGTGAGCAGACTGACGGCAAGCAGGGTCACGACGCCCAAGATCAACAGAAGCCAGACCACGTTGTTGTTGATCGGCGAGGATTTCTTTTCGGCGGACTTACGGAACGGGTCTTTTTTATTTTCCATCGAGCGGAGTCTCTCACGGAGGGAATTGCGGTTTTGCGCGCCCACCAGCCGATCCACTTGCCGTGTGGGGTGCGCAGCGACGAGGCAGGGGGCGCCTACGACGGGGCGGATAAAGGCCCAAGCGCGTGCCTTTCCATAGTACGACCTACATTTTCAAAATACAACTTGCGGATCGAGGCAGTCGCGGGCCCTGGGCGCAAGCGAACGTCCCTGTTGTGGCCAAAGGCGGTTTGGCCTTAGAATGGCCAGATTGCCGAATTTGGCCTCGATGGCGCATTTTTCTCTCCCTGGCATTGCCGGAAAGCCAATGATGGTTGACAGCAATCGTGCGGTATGCACGCCCGGCGGACAGCCCTCCACTCGATGCAATCGGTATTTATGACCCAGGAAGTCGCCAACGTCGCCGTGCTTGGCTCAACCGGCAGCATTGGCCGCAACACGCTGGAAGTCATCGCCGCTTCGGGCGGAAGTCTGGCAAGTGTGGCCCTTTCGGCCCATACCAGCCTGGACCTGTTGATCGAGCAAGCGCGACAGGTCCGACCGCGGTGGGTCGTGGCGGCCGATCCGGCGGCCGCCGGCGGTCATGATTGGTCAGCTCTGCCCAGCGGCGTCCAACTGCTTACCGGCCCCGAGGGATTGGAAGCGGTCGCCACGCACCAGGACGTTCAAATCGTGGTGGCGGCGATCGTGGGAAGTGCGGGCCTGCGGGGGACTTGGGCGGCCGTCGCGGCGGGTAAAACCGTCGCCTTGGCCAATAAAGAAACCATGGTCGTGGCAGGTCCCTTGGTCACCCAGCTAGCACAACGCAGTGGAGCACGCATTGTGCCGGTCGATAGCGAGCACAGCGCCGTGTTCCAGGCGTTGCAAGCTGGCAGGCGCGAGGAAGTGAAGCGGGTTATTTTGACCGCCAGCGGCGGACCCTTTCGCAATCACACGTTCGAACAATTGGCCGAGGTGACCGTTGTCGACGCCCTGCACCACCCGACCTGGACGATGGGACCCAAGATTACGATCGACTCGGCCACGATGATGAACAAGGCCCTGGAGATTATCGAGGCGCGTTGGCTCTTTGACTTGCAGCCCGAGCAGATCGAGGTGGTCGTGCATCCGCAGTCGATCGTGCATTCGCTGGTGGAATTCGTCGATGGTTCGGTCATTGCGCAACTCAGCTCGCCCGACATGAAGCTACCGATCCAGTACGCCCTGACTTATCCACGGCGCCTGGCCGGCGTGGCGTCGCGGTTGGATTTTACCGAGACGATGCGGTTGGATTTCGAGCCACCTGATCCCCAGCGCTTTCCGGCACTGGCGTTGGGCTTGGAAGTGGCCCGCGCCGGCGGCACGGCCGGCGCCGTGCTCAACGCGGCCAACGAGGCCGCGGTGGCCAAATTTCGCGCCGGCAAACTGCGATTCACCGACATCGTGCCGAGTTGCCGGGCTGTTTTGGAACAACATCAGTTCGATCCCCATCCCTCGCTCGAACAATTGCTGGGCTTGGATGTATGGGCTCGCCAGGAGGTGATGCGTTGGGCTTGTACTTAATGGCAGTCGTAATGAATGGGGACTTTCTCTTGGTGATTCTGGAAGTCGCCGTCGGCTTGGGAATGCTCATTTTCGTCCACGAACTAGGCCACTTCGCCGTGGCCAAGTGGTGCGGCGTCAAATGCGAAAAGTTCTACTTGGGCTTCGACATCTACGGACTTAAGCTCGCCAAATTCCAATGGGGCGAGACGGAATACGGCATCGGCATCCTGCCGCTGGGCGGCTACGTCAAGATGCTGGGCCAGGACGACAATCCCGCGCGGGCCGCCGAGGAACGCGAACGATCGCGGCTGCAACCCGGCGCCCCGGAGGTCTCGCCGAATCAGCCCACCGAGCCAATCACCGAGACGGCGGCCCTCGATCCGCGCAGCTACATGGCCAAGAGCGTGCCGCAGCGGATGGCCATCATCTCGGCCGGCGTGATTATGAATTTGATCTTCGCCGTGGTGTTGGCCGCGGTGGCCTATGGCCTGGGAGTGCGCGACGCGGCCTGTGGCATTTCCGCCGTATTGCCCGGCCAAGCGGCCTGGAAAGCCAATTTGCAGCCCGGTGACATGTTCGTGCAAATCGACCATTCCGGCGATCGGCAACTGCAATTCCACGATCTGATGTTAGCGGTTGCATTGGGCAACATGGAGAAGGGAATTGATTTACAAATCAAGCGCGAAGGAGTGACCGAGCCGTTTTGGGTCAATTTGAAACCCGATCCGGACAAAAACCCATTGCGGCCGACGATTGGAGTCGCGGGGCCGGCGACGACGAAATTGGCCCCAAAAAACCCGGTCGTCGAAGGGACTCCGGCTGCCAAGGCCAACGCCTTCCACGGTGACGATCGGATCGTCGCCGTCGGCGGAGTGTCGATTCATACCTACGCCGAGTTGCAGAAGGAGCTGGCCCGCCATTCCGGCGAGCCCCTTCGCTTTACCGTCGAGCGCGAGAAAGAGGATGCCACCCCCGGCGCGCCGGAGGCCACGAGCCAACTGGATATCGATCTGCCGCCCCGGCCGATGCACAGGTTGGGGTTGGTGATGAACATGGGCAAAATCACCGCCGTGCAGGCCGACTCGCCGGCGATCAAGGCGGGGCTGCAAGCCGACGATTTCATTGTCAGCATCGACGGTCAATCCTCGCTCGATCCGATGCGTTTGCCCGATGAATTGCGACGCCGCGCCGGCGAGACCATCACCGTGGCCATCTCACGCCAAGGTCCTAGCGGGCAGGACGAGACCCTGGAAAAGCTGGTGACGTTACGCGATCCGGCGTGGCCCGAGGAATCGCTCACGCCGGGCAGTCCGGTGTCGGTGCCGGCGATGGGCATCACCTACAAAGTGTTGAACATTGTCCATCAGACCGAAAAGGGGAGCCCGGCCGCGGTGGCGCAACTTATGCAAGGCGACAAGCCGGCCGCCGCGCCGCTGTTTGCTTCCGGCGATGAAATCGTGAAGGCTGAATTTCTGGCGCCCAAGCACGACAAACCGCAGGCCGATTCGGCCGCGATGGCCCTCGTGCCCGACCCGGTCGAATTCAGCGGCGAGAAGCCGAACTGGCCGTTTTTCATGACCCTCTTGCAAATGGTTCCCGCGGGGACGCAAGTGAAACTCACACTCAAGGATGGACGCGCCGCCACGCTCGCTGCGGAAGATGCCGACCTCTGGTTTTATCCGAACCGCGGCCTGGTCATGTCTCCGGAAATCACCATGACAAAGGCCCATTCGCTGGCAGAGGCCATGGCCTTGGGCGCTCAGCAGACCAAGGAGAAGGTGCTCGAGGTGTATGCATTCTTGCGCAAGCTCGGCACTCAGATCTCGCCCTATGGTTTGGTCGGCCCCAAGACCATCGTCGAAGCGGCCTGCTCCGCGGCCTCCGAGGGAGTGCCGGAATTGCTGATGTTCTTGACGATGCTCAGCGCCAACCTGGCGGTGATCAACTTCCTGCCGATTCCGGTCTTGGACGGCGGCCACATGGTGTTTTTGATTTTAGAAGGCATTCTGCGCCGCCCGGTGAATGAAAGAGTCCTTGCGCCATTCATGTACCTGGGGCTCTTGTTCATCGTGCTGTTGATGCTCTTCGTGCTGGGACTCGATTTCGGATTGATCCCGCGGGTGCATTAGGACGGCGGCCGCAAACGGCCTCGCGTACAAGGCGATTTGCCCATGCCGTTTGGCCGATTGCCCTAGCTGCCGCGACTCGGCCAGGGCACCGTCCGAATCGAATTTATTGGATAATCCACGCGTCCCGCGTTTTGTTCCTTCCGAGCCGCAAAACTAGCCTGCCCGCCCATCGGCGCTCGTTTCGGGCGCTCCAGCGTCGCTATTGCCCCAAAAACGCGAAAGCGGTAGCATTCCGTCCCTTGGAAGCTTCTGCCACCAGCGTCCGTATCCATAAGCACGGAAAGGATTCCGATATGCCGACAAGCCTGGCGGCATTGGCACGACTTGTCGACGGCACCGTCGTGGGCGATCC
>JACQFF010000085.1 GCA_016200205.1 Planctomycetia bacterium | reverse complement strand
GCCCCGAAGAAAAAGCCCGCCGGCAAGTAAGTTGCACAGCCAGGCGCGCCCTTCAGTCTGAATTGCTTGCACTTGCATAATGCTGTTACGCGAGCATGAGCATGGTGAAGAGCATTATTTGGCCGCCAGCATTTTTTCGACGGCTTCCTTGCCGGTCATGCCCGGCGAGATGCCCAGCTTTTCCGCCGCCTGGCTCACCTCCAGGATTTTGGCGTTGAACAAGTCCTCGGGATCGCGCAGCGGCTTGGCCGGCGTGCCACGGGCAATGGCGACCGCCAAACTGAACTCGTTGGCCGCGCGAATGTCGTAAATGCCGCAGCCAACTAACCCTTTGGACGTGTGAATCGCGCAGTACTGCCCGCCGGGCCACTGATAGCTGGTGCCGATAGCTTGTCCACCGCGGAATTCGAGCGTGCGATTGATGGCAAGTGGGAGTGTCATTATCCAGGGTCCTCCACGGTTGGAAAGATCGTTTCCCTTAATTTACCGCGTCACGGCGGCGGTTCGCCACTCATCGCGCAATTTTTCGAGCCGCGCTAGGATTCATGGCTGCTCGCGCTGCCCGGTTGCGCATTTAGAGCCTATCCGTCTCGGACAAGGGGACAGTCCCATTTTGCTCCCCGACCATCCTGCGGATGGTGCCCGCCGCAAAATCGGGACAGTCCCCGACGGTTCTCGGATAGGCTCTTAGCCCAGGCAGGTAGTTGCGCCACTTGCGCCGGCGACTTGCTAGCCCATCGCCTGAAGCGGTCTGCAAGCCTGCTGGCGGTTTCCTACCCCGGTCGAGCAGCTTGGTCTTTTTCTGAAAATGACCCGCCACCCCCCACGTTGCATTCCCTGGAGTAGTGTTGCTATTGATTTTGCGGTGCGATTAAAGAAAAATCGCCGCGCATGCGTGCGTAATTGGCGTGTAATTGACAATGCCGCGAAAACAAGCATTGCGGAAATCCAGGGCGCCGCTTAACTTTTCCCATTCGCGCACGGCAAGGACGGCGTGCTCGGAAGAGTGCCGGTGGAACGGCGAACTCGCGGTGACGGCTGGCTGGCCTGAAGCAAGGAGACATGATCGCGGTATGGATACCTTAAGGTTGGCGGTGGTGAGCACGCCCCGGTCGGGTAATAGCTGGCTCAAGCACATGTTGGCGCAGGTGCTTGAGTTGGACCATCTGGCTGCCCACCTGCCGGATGAAGTGAACTGGAAGACACTCCCGTCCCGCGCGATTCTGCAGCTCCATTGGCTGCCTGACGAAGCGTTCATATCGCTTCTTGAACAGTACGAATTTCGCGTGGTCGTCCTTTCCCGGCATCCGCTGGACGTACTGATTTCCATTCTGGCCTTTTCACAACACGACTCTTCCACCCTCCGATGGCTGGGCGGTGCCGCGGGCAACGAACGCTGCATCGCGGGAGCCTCACCCATGAGCGAGGCCTTCCTGGCTTACGCGACGGGGCCCCGCGCGAAGGCTCTCCTCGGCGTCAGCGTCGAGTGGTGGCAGGCGCGCGACGTCTGTCGCGTGCGCTATGAAGATCTTGTCCGCGACACCGCCGGTCAGCTAGCCGGCAGTCTCGCGACGCTTGGCGCGTCTGCCCGCAAGCCGCTGTCTGAAGTCGCCGCCAAAGCCACCCCCGAGGAAATGCGAGTCCTGTCGGTGGACATGCTCTACCACGTCTGGCAAGCGCAACCGGGTCTTTGGAAGCGATTCCTGACCGCGCCGGAAGCGCGCCGAATCTGCGAGGCTCATCAGGACGTGCTGAAAATCTTGGGCTATACCTGCGACCCCGACGAATCGCTCACTTCGGCCGAGGCCCAACTGACGTGGGAGCGATTCGATGCGGCGGCACTCAAACGCAACCTCTTTGGCGTCAAAAGGGCCCTTCGCGAAGCCGAGGCACGGCACTATCAGGACCTCGATCGGCAGCGCGCGGACGTCGACATCGTGGCACGGCAACTCGTTGAGCTGAAGCGGCAGCGCGGCGCGGACTTTGAAACCGTGGCACGACAGCGCGCTGATTTGGAACGGCAGCGCGTGGACTTGGAACAGCAGCGCGTGGACTTGGAACGGCAGCGCGCGGAATTGGAATCTTTGGCACGACAGTTCGCCGATCTGCCGATGCAACAGATTCGAGAGCTGGCCGGACTCGGCCCCTGGTCCTTCGGGGCTGCTCGCAAACTGCAATATTGGTCGGGGCGTTTCCCGCGCTTTGCGGGCGGGGTCAAATCGCTGGTGCTGTTTTGGCGTTGGACGCGGTCCCGGCTGGGCGAACTGACCTGGGGCAAATAAGAGCCTATCCGAAAACCGCCCGGGACTGTCCGGACTTTGCATCGGTCCTCGGCGCAATATGCGACTGTCCCTCACTCCGAAGCCGGTTTTCGGATTGGCTCCATGCCGGGAGCTCCGCCGGAGCCTGGGCCCGCGAATTCGTCCGCATCAGGCCAACTGTTTGCGGAATCGGCTCAGGCTGAGCGCCAGTATCGCCACACAACAGATCGCCAGCCCGATGACCTGCGGAATGAGATCCGCGAAATCGGCGTCGCGCAGCACGATGCCGCGCAGGATTTCGACGAAATACGTGGCCGGAATGGCGAACGTGACGAAATAGATTGGCAGTGGCATCGAGGTGCGCGGGAAGACGAACCCGGACAGCAAAACCGAGGGGAGCATCAACAAGAACGCGAACTGCATGGCTTGCAACTGCGTTCGAGCCAGAGTCGAGACCAACAGCCCCAGCCCCAACGAGCAGAGCAAAAACAAATTCGCCAGCGTCAGCAGCAGCGGAATGCCGCCGTGGACCGGCACTCCGAATACGTAAATCATCACGTTCAACACGATCAAGGCCTCGAGGAACCCGACGATCGCGTAGGGAATCAATTTTCCCAACAGCAATCCGACGCGGCCCACGGGCGTGACAAACAGTTGCTCGAGCGTTCCCAGCTCGCGCTCGCGCACGATGGCGAACGCGGTGAGAAACAGCGTGACTAATTGCAAAATGATGCCGACCAGTCCGGGCACGAAGAAGTGCGAGCTTTGCAGGTCGGGGTTATAGAGCAGCCGGGGCCGCATTTCGATCGGCAACGTCGCCCTACCCACCGCGTTGCGCGCCGGCACGATCGGCAGCCGATCGATCATCGCTCGCACTAATTGCTGCGAGCGGGCGATGCCCAACAGGTTCGTCGAGTTGAGCGCCGTGGTGGCCACCTGCGAATCGCTGCCATCGATCAGCACTTGCACGTCGACTTGCTCGCCGCGCATCAGGCGCTCGCTGAAACGCGGCGGAATGCGCACTCCCACTTTGGCCCGGCCCGAGGTCAAATAACGGCGAAACGAGTCTTCGTCGAGCACGCGATCCACGATCTGAAAGGTCCGCGTGTTGGCAAACGATTCGATCAATTCGCGGCCGTGTTGTCGGCCGTCCAGATCGTAGACCACCGTGGGAATATTTTCGATTTCGGTCTGAATGGCGAAGCCAAAGATCAGGGTTTGTATCACGGGAATCACGAACATGAATAACAGCGTGGCCGGCTCCCGGCGAATATGCGAGAACTCCTTGAGAAAGATCGCCTGAAAGCCCCACACCGGCCGGCTGCGCTCGACCGGGGCCTCGCTGACCGGCGCAGCTTAGGCCGCCGAAATTGGCTCAGGGTTGACTTTGGCTGGCGCAATCGAGCCTTTCGGATGGGAGGCAGCGTCCGAGTGCGCCGCAAGCCGCTCTTGCGTGGCCCGAGTAAGTGTGACGAACACGTCCTCCAGAGTGGCCGCGATTGGCCGCAGCGAAGCGGTATCGCTCGACAGATTCAGCTTCGCCAGCAGGGTCGCCTCGCTCAGATCGTTGGACACCAGCAAGTGAATCGCCTGACCGAACAGCGTCGCGTCGCGGACACCTTCGATTTTCCGCACGCGGGACAAGGTTTCGGCCGGACCGGGGGCTTCCAATTCCCAGCGCCGCGTGCCCTGCGGCGTCACTCCGCTCAGCCGCTTAACGTCCTCTGGCTTGCCGCACACGACGAGCTCGCCGTTGTCGATGTACGCGATGTCGCTGCAGCGTTCCGCCTCGTCCATGTAGTGCGTGGTGACGAACAGAGTCACTCCGCGTCCGGCCAGCGCAAAGAGCAGATCCCACAAATCGCGCCGGGCCACCGGATCGATACCCGCCGTGGGCTCGTCCAGAAATAAAACTTCCGGCTCGTGAATCAGGGCGCACGCTAGCGCCAGCCGCTGCTTCCAGCCGCCTGAGAGGGTGCCGGCCAACTGGTCCAAATGGCCGTCCAGCGACGTCAACGCCTCGACGGCCCGCATTCGCTCGGCCAGCCGTGCCGGTTCGAGCCCGTAAATTCGGCCATAAAATTCCAAGTTCTCGCGCGCCGTGAGATCGGCATACAGGCTGAACGATTGCGACATGTAGCCGATTCGGCGCTTGATCGATTCGGCATCGCGGGCCACGTCGTAGCCCAATACGCTGGCCTGGCCCGAAGTCGGCTCCAGCACGCCGCAAAGCATGCGGATCATCGTCGATTTACCGCTGCCGTTGGGCCCCAGCAGTCCAAAAATCGCGCCCCGCTCGACTTGAAAGCTGACGTGGTCAACCGCCACGAGGTCGCCGAAGTGGCGCGAAATATCGCGCACGTCCATGACCGCGCGTATCATGGCCCGCTCCCGGCATCGCCGAGCCAGACATCGGCCGACATGCCCGGCCGCAGCCGGTCCAGCCCTTCGTCGAGCACGACCTTGATTCGGAAAACCTGCTTGGAGCGTTCCTCCGGCGTTTGAATGTTGCCGGGCGTAAATTCCGCCTGCCGCGCAATGAAGGAGAGATGCGCGGCGAACCGCTGGCCGGGAAAACTATCGACTGAAACCTGCGCTTTTTCGCCGACCTCTTGCCGCAAGCGATTCTCGGGCACATAAGCCCGCACCCACAGGCTGCGCGTATCCATTAGCGAAATCACCGGGGCATTGGCGCTGACCAAATCGCCGGGATGCAATTCCACGGCTTCAATCACACCATCGACCGGCGACTTGATGGTCAGCTCTTCGATTTGGCGATCGATCGTGCGCAGGGCGGCCTGCACCGACTCCATCGAGGCTTTGGCCTGGGCAATATCTTCGGCGCGGTAGCCTTTGGAACGCAGTTTCCAAGCTTCCTCGGCCTCGCCGAGCTGCGCTTTGGCATCGGCAATGTCTTCGCGCCGCGTGCCTTCTTTCAATTGCGAAAGTTCCTCGCGGCGGACTTCGAGTTGGGCGCGCGATTTTTTCAGCTCCGCGCTGGCGCGATCCATCTCTTCGCGCGTGGTGGCGTTGCGGCTCGCAAGCGATTTGATCCGATCGAACTGAAGCTGCGCCAACTGGCTTTCAGCCTCGGCCAGGTCGCGCTGCGCTTCGCCGACGGCGATTTCCTGAGGGCGGGGGCCGTGCACGAGTTTGTCCAAGCGCGCGGCTAATTGATCGCGATGAGCTTTGGCTTCGGCGATCTCTTCCGGGCGAAATCCGGCCGAGATGCGTTCGAAATCAGCCCGGCGAGCTTCCAGCGTTTTCTCGATTTCGGCCCGCTTCTCCAGTAAATCGAACGGCTCGATCACGACCAGCACGTCGCCCGTCTTGGCCACCAGGCCTTCGACCGCGTGAACCTGGTGAACCCGCCCGCCCACGCGCGAGCCGACGCGAATCTCGTCCGCCTCGATCAGCCCGGAAACCTTCAGCGGATCGCTGCGATGCTGGCTATAAAACAGCGCGGCGCCCAACGCGGCGACGACGCACAAGATTCCGATGACACGCAAGAGCATGGCGATATGACCGCGGTTTTTGGCGTTGGGCCGCCAACGTGACGGCCGAGGAAGATAAGCATAACGGCGCCGGCACGGCGGAAACAATGCCGGTCGCCAAAACCCCATCGTGTCTGGACAGTGGCGATAAAAGCCCCGCTCACGCAACCGATAGGGCAAGAAATCGTCGAGCGAACTCCTCGGCGGATAGGTCAGGCATCGTTGCCTAACGTGTTTGACTGCCGGATTGGGGTGCAATGGCGACTTGGCGGGCAGGCCGGGTTTGTTTTGCAGTGTCAGTTGGACTGGTTGGAGCTTCCGCCAGAGTGGGTTGCGGCAGAAACGGATCGAGCACGTGGTCGGCCGGTGCGACGCTAAGCCGCCAGCGGCCGTGACACGTCGCTTGGAACGGCGGCAGTTGGGTTTTCTCCGTTTGCTCTAAAACAATCTTAGTTGGCGCCGGCCATCACTGCCGGGCCGAATCCCAGTGCGGATACTCCTCGGGTAGTACAAACCGCTGCAGTCGTCGCTGGCCACGCAAAATGACCACCGACGACGGCACGCCGACGGGCAATTGGGTGAGCAGTTTGTGCAGATCGTCGACGCTTGTAACCTCCTGGTCGCCCAATGACACGATCAGATCTTCCGGCTCGATGCCGGCCTGGTCTGCGGGCCCTTTGGGCTCCACGGCCACGACTTCGACGCCGGTCGCTTGCGTCAGGCCAAAGAACCGGGCCAGCGGCCGCGCAATCGGCACATTGTGCCCGTGCAGCCCCAAGTAGCCTCGCACCACGCGTCCATGCTGCATCAATTGCGGTAAAATATGCTTTGCGGCGTTGATGGGAATTGCAAAGCAGATGCCCTGTGCCGATTGGATGATCGCCGTGTTTATGCCGATCACCCGGCCGCGACTGTCGACCAACGGCCCGCCACTGTTGCCGGGATTCAAGGCGGCGTCGGTCTGAATCACGTCGTCGACCAGGTGCCCCGTGATGCTGCGCAGCGTCCGCCCGAGCGCGCTAACGACGCCGGCGGTCACCGTCGAATCGAACCCGAAGGGGCTGCCGATGGCCACCGCCAATTGACCGACCCGCAATTGCGACGAATCGCCGAGCGTGGCGTAGGGCAAGCTGGCTGAGTCCGCCTGGACCACGGCCAGATCGGTCCAGGGATCCGCCCCCACGACGCGTCCGCCGAGCTCGCGGCCGTCGTTCAGCCGTACGCGGACTTGTGGGTTGCCTTGTATCACGTGGTGATTTGTCAACAAAAAGCCGTCGGGCGTAAACAGAACACCGGAGCCCGATCCGCCCCGCCCGTTCTGCTTGGCACGGATATTGACCACGGTCGGCATGAGCGTCTCGGCCACGCGGATCACAACCCGGGAAAAGGCATCCAGGGCTTCAGCTTCATCGGCGAGCGGATCGCGACTGCCAGGCGGTGGTGAATCGGCTTCTGGCGTCTCGTCGCTAAGGTGGAGAGTTCGAATAGGGCTCATCGTGGGCTCCCTGAACAGGTGCAAAGGACTGCATCATTATAGGGACAAGCGTCAAGCCGGCGGCTCGGCGGGCCGCTCGGCAACCCCCGAGGATCGTGTGACGACCGACTAGTTGCCGGGTACTAAATTCATGGGGCAGGAACCGGGCAGAGGCGGCTAACCATTGCTGGTGTTCACCGCCCGTGGGAGCCCAACAATGAGGCCCACACGTCTTACCATCTCGTATGCCATCGCCGCGGTGCTAACGGCCGCCGCACTTCAGCATCCGGTTCTGGGCGACGACGCGGCGCCCGAGGCCGCGGCTTCCGACGGCGACTCGATCCATCTGACGCTCATCGACCGTCGCATCTCGGCGAACCTGGCGATTGACGCCCAGGCGGAAATTCAGCTGGCCCAATTCGGGGCCGCCCATGCGCGGGACCCGAGCGTCAAGCGATTCGCCGAGGCTTTGGCCAAACAATTCGACTTGCTGGCCGGCAACATGGACGTGCTCAGCGGCTCGCTGGCCTCCCCAATCTGGAACAGCACGGCCGGCGATGACGCTCGGCCTCGATCGCCGTTTCGCCTCATCAACGCGGAGCGAACCCTGTTGCGGATCAAGCTGGAAGTCGTGCGGGCGTGCGCAGACGTTTTGCAGGCAGAACTGGAATCATTGCCAGCCGACGAATTCGACCGGAGTTATCTGCGAGCGCACATCGTCCGGCAAATACAAATGCTGGGCACGCTGAAGGCGCTTGAGCGCCACGCCTCGCCGGGCTATGCCAGCACGTTGGCCGAAACGACAAAAATGGTCCAGCATGGTCTCGACCTGGCCAAGACCCTTGGGGCGAACCTGGAAGCCGCGACGGCAAAGCCGGCCGATGGCGCAACGATCACGGCCGCGGGCGGCAAGTAGCGCCGCACAAGCATCGGTCACTTGCGGATTGCGATGTTCCTGTTCGAGCTGAGATCGATTCGGATTTGCCGCTCATTTCACGCCCGTCGTGCGCGCTGCAACAGGCCGGACACGCTCAGCCCGACAGCCGCGCAAAGGGCCAGGACTTCGGTACTGGGTTCCGGCACTGCTACCCAGAAGAAGCTGACGTCATAACCGGTGAAAGATTGACCGAACGCGCCGCCAAACTCGTTGGTCACCGTGATCGACGGCGTGAAGGCGCGAAACGCCGCGACGCTGATGTCCGTGACGCCGTCAATCTCAAGGTAGTAGTTCCTTCTGGCGGCTAGGACGAATGGAGCAAGATTACCAAAAACAGTATTCGGGCCGTAGACCTGGAAACCATTGCCGGTCAAGTTCGCGGCAGGGTCCACCGACACGACGTTAATCTGTGGATCTACAAACACGTTTGGCGCCCCACCCAGCGCTTCGAAGAGGAATGCTTCCACGCTCGCCTCGGTCGTCGGATCGTTCGCATTCCCGCCTCCATTGACCCATTTGGCGTTGGCAGCTAGCTGAAAGCCCCTTATCTCGACAGGGACATTGCCCACGGAAAAAAACAGAAAATTTTCCGTGATGACACCGCCATTGCCGGCCGTTCGGGGAAGGCTGTAGTCCCAGTCACCCGTGACACTCAGGCGCTCGAAATTCCTCCCCCCGGCAGTGACACCACTGGTGTTGGTGGACGTCAGGTTGATAAACAAAGTGGCGCCGGGGTAACTGTCGCTCGAATTTTTGGATGTCGCGCCGCTGATGATTTGGCCCAGGACTTTTGATTCCCCAAGCAGTGTGACCGCCGCGGCGAGAACGACAACAGCCAATACGAACCAAGTTTGTGACCGGATCATGAGCGCACCTCCCAAGTTGAAGAACAAGATGGACAGCGTCAGCCGGGACCCGCGCGGCGCGGCAATACCAGCGCAGCACAACCCCCAGCGTGACGGGACGAGAAATACCTACGTCAAGCAAAGAACGTCCAGCGCACTAGCCGCACTGCGGTTGGGCCGGACCGTGGTAGGTCATTAGCGTGTCTCTGCTCGAAAATCAAAAGCCGGCCGTCGCGCCGACCGAGCGAGAGATCTCTACTCAGTAGCAAATGTCTTTCACGTTTCGGTGGCTGGCGGGCCGTTCCCAAGTCAGCCAGCTCAGCTACACTCAGATTGTCGTCGCTGAGAAGGCGAAGTCAAGTGTTAAATCGAAAAGCTGCACCAAATTATTGATCTACACGCGGATAGCCACTTTGCCGAAATGGGCCCCGGTCTCCATGTAGCGAAAGGCGTCCGCGACCTCGTTGAAACCGAACACGCGGTCGACGATCGGCTTCATCTTGTGCTCGGCGATGGCCCGATTCATAGCTTCGAACATTTCGCGCGAGCCGACGAAAATCCCCTGCACGCGGATGTTCTTCATCAGAATCGGTAGCGGGTTGACCTGGCCTGCTCCACCGGTGAGCACGCCGATCAGGCTGATTTGCCCGCCGGTCTTCACGGCGCGCATCGACTGCGTGAGCGTGCCGGCCCCGCCGACCTCGACGACATAATCGACCCCCACCCCGCCGGTAAGTTCGCGCACGCGTTCATCCCACTTGGGCGTGGTTTTGTAGTTGATTCCGTCGGAGGCCCCCAATTGCACGGATCGAGCCAGTTTTTCGTCGCGGCTGGACGTGGCGATGACACGGGCCCCGTTGAGCCGGGCGAATTGCAGGGCAAAGATCGACACGCCGCCGGTGCCCTGCACCAGCACCGTGTCACCGGCCTTGAGCGTGCCCTCGCCGATCAGGGCGTGCCAGGCGGTGACCGCGGCGCACGGCAACGTGGCGGCTTCCTCGTCGCTCAGGTGAGCGGGCACGTGGACGACACCCTCTTCGGAGATCGCCACCAGCTCGGCCAACATGCCATCGGGTCCGCCACCGCCCAGGGCCGAGCGTGCTTTGGCGTCGTTGATTTCG
>JACQFF010000071.1 GCA_016200205.1 Planctomycetia bacterium | reverse complement strand
CTCCTCCGATACCAGCCGCACAATGTATTTCGTGTTGTAGTTCATTCTTGGCCTCCTTGAAAAAAACCAGGAGGCGTTATGCTATCCCATATCCTTGAATCAACGACAGACCACTAGCATCGGGATGGTATCGCCCGCGGACGCGGCGGCAAGCTTCTTTTCCCGCTGCAACTGGAGCCATCGCCGGCGTCGGACCCAATAAAAGCGGACCGGCAGGAACAAATCGACCACCTCGTCGGAGATTAGGAGTCCGCCGAGCACGGGCAGGGCCATGGGGGCCAAGATTTCACCACCCACTCCCGTGGCGAACACCATGGGGAAAATGGCGATGATCGCCACGCCTTCGGTCAGCAGCTTGGGTCGTAGCCGGTGCACGGCCCCCTCGATGACCGCCTGGCGAAGCTCTTCCAGCGATTTGAGATTTGCCAGGCCGCCGCGTTTTTCAATCGCCTCGCGCAGGTACACCAACATGATGATCCCGGTTTCCGTGGCCATGCCGAAGCAGGCGATGAAACCGACCCACACCGCCACGCTGAAATCCAGCGGCGGCGTCGCCCAACCGTGCGTGATTTTGGGAAACAAGAACATGAAAAACGCGCCGCCCGCCAAGGCTTCGGGCACGGCCAGAATCATCAAAGCCGCATCCGCCAAATCGTTGTAGGTCAGATACAGAATGGTGAAGATCAAAATCACGACGATCGGCAGGACGAAGCACAAGGTGCGAGCCGCGCGAACCTGATGTTCGAATTCGCCGCTCCACTCGATGTGTACTCCCTCGCTCAGTGCCACCTTTTGAGCCACGACGCGCTGCGCTTCATCGACAAATCCGCCGATGTCGCGGCCACGCACGTTGAGTGTCACATAATTGAGTAATTCGCCGTTTTCGCTTTTGATCATGGCGGGGCCTTCGACAATCTTCAAATCGGCCACGGCACTGAGTGGAATCAACGGAGCCCCTTGCGCGGCGTGAGCGGGAACGGCGACGTGTTCGAAGTTGGAATTGGAACTGACCGAGGACGTCGCGGCCGTGGCCCCCATCTTCGCCGGGCTATTGCTATTGGCCGCCCCCTGAGCCATTGACGAACCCGATTTGCCGGTTCCGCCGATAAGCAGCCGCCGGATATTCTCCTCATCCTGGCGCTCGGCCCGGGCGTAGCGGATACGCACCGGAAACCGTTCTCGTTTTTCCACCGTGTAAGTCACGGCGCGGCCGGCCAGGGCCACTTCGATTTCGTTCTGGATATCTTCCACCGAAATGCCATAGCGGGCGGCCCGCTGACGGTCGATGTCGATTTGCAAATAGCCTTTGCCCATGATCGGCGCCGCGACCACGTCGCGCGCTCCGCTGAGCGGTTTTAAAACGGCCTCGATTTGTTTGCCGACGCGATCGATGGTGTCCAAGTCCGGGCCAAAGACTTTCACGCCGATGTCGGTGCGGACGCCGGTCGAAAGCATTTCGATGCGATTGATGATGGGCTGCGTAAAAATGTTGCTCCATCCGGGAATCTGCAGCACCCGCCCCATTTCATCATCTACCAGATCCCCTTTGGGTCCGGCCCGGCGTGGCCAGAAAAACACGCGCTGACGAAATGCTTTCTCGAGTTGCTCGCGCATGGGAGTAAAGGCGCCGAAGGCCAGCGGATCGATCGTTTTTCCCTGCTGATCGCGTACCGCGGCGGCGGCCAATTGCTCGGCTTGCTTCCCCGGCTGGCCATGGCCCAACAGGCCGGTTGTTTTGGCGGCTTTGCACAGTTCCTGGAGTGCATACCAGGTAAACGCCTCGCAACCGCGGTCGAACAATTCCCAATTCGTTTCGTGCACGTGGGCCCGCCAAAGTGCCATCCGCTCTTCCTCGATCGCCTCGAGCGACCTGCCGGCAAAGGTTGGTCGCTCCGCCCCCAGGGCTTCACGAATGGCCGCGACGAACCGGCCCACGAGCGATGGTTTCTCCCGGAGCGAGCTGACGACGTCGTCCAAAAGCCCTTCGTCTTGTAAGGTCGTGGCGACATCGCGGTTGAGTTGCGTCAAGTCTTCCAGGGCCGGATGTTTCGCGAGCCAGGTTCCGTATTTTGGTGTCAGTTTGCTGGCGAGCGTTGTCACGAACGATTCTTCGTCTTCACCTTTCGACCAATGCAGATCCCCGGCTGCAATCATCCGTTCGACCGCATGCGTGATCGCAAACCGCGTTAGCCGCGGGCCGAGCTCTCTTTCGAAATCGCGGTAGCGTATGAGCGCCAATTCGCGCATGGTCTCGTCAAACCGTTCGACGGCTTTTTGGCTGACATCGTTGACCAATCCGGCGCTTTCGTCCGGGCTAAGAGCCGGCTTGATGTACTTGCCTGCTTGCAATGTTCGCAGCACCTCGCGGATTTCCCGTTCGGCGTCGGGAAACCTCAACACGCGTTTGGGCCACAATTCCTTCGGCCGAAAATTGACGAACGTTTCGACCATGTCGAGCGGAGCCGGGTCTGTGGGCGTATCGGCCCGTCCCGCCTTGCCGATGACCGATTCCACTTCCGGAAAACCGCGCAGCAGGGCGTCTCGCGCTTTCAAATCGTCCGCCGCCTGGGTGACGCTGGCCCGCGGAACGGTAATCGGCATGTCGAGCGTGGTGCCTTCGTCCAGCGCGGGCATGAAGGCCACGCCGATTTTCGGGAAATGAAACGCCCACAAGCCCATCAGCACTAGCGATGCAAGCGAGAGGGCCTGCCAGCGGAATGTTTGGGTGAAAACAACGGTCAAAAAAGTCACCGCGGCAAACACGGCCAGAAAAGTGATCTTCCAAGCCCTTTCACTGGCGCCCATTCCCAAAATCGCTTGCAGCGGGAAAATGCCCGCGGCCAGCACGAGCAGCGCCGCGAATGCCCACATCACCAGATTCCGCCTCGGCAAGGCCCACGTCAGCAGCGGCTTATAGATATTGATAAAGCTGCGGACGATAACGTTGTCCTCCTCGCCCCTGAGTCGTCCGCGGAGAAACAACGGGATCAACGCGGGCACCACCGTCACGGAAATGATGGCCACGCCGAGCATGGCGAAACTCTTGGTGAACGCCAGCGGATGAAAATATTTTCCCTCGCGGCCGCTGAGCATGAACACCGGCACGAACGACAGCAGCATGATCAGCACCGAAAAGAAAATCGGCCGACCCACGGTCCGACAGGGCTCGATGACCAGTTCGGAGATATTGCCCGCGACTTTTCGGTCGCCAAAGTGGGCCTTGAGGTGATGCGTGGCGTTTTCGGTCATCACGATCGCCTGATCGACCAAGATGCCGATCGAGATCGTGATGCCCGCCAGCGACATGATATTAGCCTGGATATCCACGATTCCCAGCCGCCGCAGCACCCACATCAAGAGGAAGGAGAACAGCACCGACAGAGGCAGCGTGACGCAGATCACGAATACGCTGCGGACATGCGTGAGAATCAGCAAAATTGCCAACGAGGCGATGATCATCTCATGGCTCATCACGTCGGCCAACGTGTGAATGGCTCCCCGGATCAGCCGCGTGCGATCGTAGGCGGCGACGATATGCACGCCGGCGGGCAATCCGGGCTGCAGATCTTGGATCTTGGCTTTGATTCGTTCGGTAACGGCCAGCGGATTTTCGCCATGCCGCATCAGCACCGCGCCGCCCACGACTTCGTTGCCGTCTTTTTCGTACACGCTGCGGCGGAATTGGGTGCCGAGCTGGACGTTGGCGATCGATTTGATGTAAATCGGCGTGCCGGCCGCTTCCCGGATCACGGTGTTTTCGATATCGGTCTTGTCCTTGATCCAACCCACGCCGCGCACGATATATTCGGCGTTGTTCTTCTGGATGACGCCGCCGCCGGCGGGCATGTTGCTCTTCTCCACCGCCGCGTACAATTCGCCCAACGTGATCCCATACGCCCGCAGCGCCTCGGGCCGCACGTCGATCTGATATTCCAACGGCGTGCCACCGACCGTCGCCACGTCCGAAACCCCCGGTGCGGCGTTGAGCTGCGGGGCGATGTAAAACTTGTTGAGCGCCCAAAGCCGCGCCGGGTCGATCGGATTCTCGGGACTGCTTTCGACCGTGTACCAAAACACTTGACCCAGCGCGGTCGCGTCGGGGGCCAGATAAGGCACCACGCCCGCGGGCAAGTACGTCGCGGCCTGGCCAAGCTTCTCGGTCACGCGTTCACTGGCAAAATAAAACCCGATATTGTCGTCGAAAATGATCGTGATCATCGAAAAATTGAATTCCGACGACGAACGCACCGCTCGCACGCCCGCCAGGCCCTGCAATTTGCGCGAAAGCGGATACGTGACTTGATCTTCAATTTCGCGCGGACTGCGCCCCATCCAATCCGTGAACACGATGACCTGGTTTTCGCTCAGGTCGGGGATTGCATCGACGGGCGTGTTGAACACCGCCACGATTCCCGCCATCGTCAGTCCCAGCGCGATGGCCAGCACCAGGAACCGATTGCGGATCGAGAATTCAATCATGCGTTCAATCATGATGGCTTCCTAAATGGCCAACCTCAAATCGGTCTCGCAACGACATCGGGTCAACGCTGCTTCTGGGTCGCTTTGAGCCTTGCCACCTTGGCCAACGTGGCTTGCGGATCGGCCAGGGCATCGTCCTTGCAACCATTGCAGCACAAGAACACTGGCTGGCCCTCCAGAGTCAGTTTGACGGGAGTGCCCATCGTGCCCAATTGGTTTTGCTGCAACACGGGGCAGTACCGTTGGGCTTCGGCCAGCTTGCGGTCCTCGGGCATCAACTTGGCCAGCGCCGCGATGATTTTCGCCTGTTCGTCATTCGGCGTGGAGGGCCGAACCGTGGTCACGCCGCCTCCGGATTTCGCGCCGCCGCTGCCACCAAAATATATGGAGCCCGCTGCCGGGTTGAGCCGCGTTTCGGCGTCCACCAGAAATGCCCCGCCGACGACAACCCCTTCACCCGCCACCAGGCCCTCGAGCACCGGATAAAAACTCACCCCGTCGGAATTGTTCATGCGTGGACCCAATTTCACCCGCACGCCTAGGAGCACTCCGGGCGATTCTTCACGGTACACGATGCTTTGACTGCCGGTTTCGATCACGGAGCTCTCGGGCACCGCCAATACGCGGCCTTGTTCCAACATCCGCTTCGCTTCGCCCTCCTTCACGTTGGCGAATATCGGGAGCATTTTGGGCGGAACCTCCAGCGCGACCGTGGCCGTCGTGCCGGGACGCAGCTTGTGCGCCGGGTTGTTCACTTCGAATCGTACCATCACGGTTCGCGTGTCTTGATCCACGTGCGGATAAACGAAGGCTAATTTGCCGTGGAACGGTTCTTCCGGGAACGAGCGCGTCGTGGCGGTCACGGCCAGTCCGTCGGCGGCATCGCTCGCCCTGGCACGTTGATCGAAAGGCAGGAATTCAATGTCGTCTTCATACACTTGCGCCTGGATCCAGACCGTGGACAGATCGGCCAGATCGTACAGCGGAGTCCCCTCCTCGACATACTGGCCTTCGCGCACGTATTTTTTGATCACGTGGCCACTCATGGGCGAGCGAATCGTCAAATGCGTGTCGGGATTTTCGCTCGTGAGGATCTCGCCGATCTGGTAATCGTCGATGCCCAACAGTTCCAGCCGCTTGCGAGCGCTCTGTTCGTTCTTGGCGTTCTTGGTTTGCTTCGCGTCGCGCAAATTTTGCACCGTCACCAGCAGTTCGGGGCTATAGAGCGAGGCCAGCGGGTCGCCGGCCGCGACCAGTTGGCCGGTTTCATTGATGAAGAGTTTGTCGATGCGGCCGCGGACCCGGGCCGAGACATTTTTTTGGCCTCGCTCGTTGAATTCCACGTAACCGGCCGCGACGATGCTCTTACTCAGCGCTTCGTAGTCGACCGGGCGCGTCTGCACGCCCGCCAGCACGACCCGATAGGGCGACAACTGAACGCGATTCACCGCGCCGGCAGGCAGCGGTTCTTCGCTGGCTTCGCCCTTGCGTCGCTTGGAGAGCGGCATGAAACAGATCGGACATTTCTCGCGCGGATTGTCGCGCACCACGGTGGGATGCATGGGGCAAAACCACTCGAAACCGCCGCCGGCCGCCGCTTCCACGCCCGTTGGCCGCATCCATCGGTCGTAGTACGCCAGCAACAAATCCCATTGCGTAATCACGATGCCAATGGCGACCAGCACGGCGATGAAACGCAAGCGCGCCAGGTTGACTAAGATGACGAAATCGAACCACCACCAGACTTTTCGCCAGAACGAAAGACCGGGGGGTGCCCGCAATCCGCCCTCGTCGGTAGTTTTGGGGTCGTCGTGGACCGGCGGTTGATTTTGCTGGTCTCGCTGGGACATGTTGAATCGCCTCTTTTGCTTTGTTGTCGCACCGGACCCTCTGGCCTCGACGGGCCCACGGAAGATCAGCGCATGGTAGAAAAAAACGAAGTAACGCTCGAAATCATCGGAAAGACACTGCGAATCGGCTGGAACTGATAGCTACGGACGGGAGTTACCGGCCACGGATGATTCGTTTCATCAAGCGGCGAGCCAACCCAAAGCCCGACGCGCAGCTAACGACAAAGCGCAGCTAGGCGCGCGGAGGCGACCGTAGGATCGAACCAATCAGGTCTGGATTCGAACGTGCCGCGATTGCAGCGTGTCGGTGGCCAGCAAGCCACCGGAAAGATCGTCGCGGGGCGACGCGACGCCGCGATTATGGTCGATATCGACCAGTACGGAGGAAAGCACGACGACGAACGTATGCGGTGCCCGCACCGTGACATTAGTCCGGGAGGGCACGGGGACCGGTACGTTTTTGACCGGCGTCATCCGGCAGCACGCCATGCCGCAGCATCGGCCATCCGGCATCCCACAACAGCAAACTCGCCGCGTCGAATGTCCCCCGACGGAATGCCCCTTACCACAGCTTGCAGACGCCGACAAATCGCTCTGGCCGGATACCGGCAGAAGCGGGCACGCCGCAAATCGCGGCAATGCGCCAACGACACTTAAGCTCACTGCCAGCGAGTGAACTAAGATCCATCGCAAAATGGGTAAACCGGGCATCATAATTCAATTATACAGCAGTTTAGTGGGAAATGTTCACTAAAATCGTACCTCACGGCCAATTCCGCGACAAGAACAGTGTTGTCCGCGAATTGACTCGCAATCATAACCCCTGTTTTTGACGGGCCTTAAAACGCGACGATGGCGAGTTCGGCTGCTTTGCAATTGCGGTCGAAGTCCCATCATCGATGCCTCGCGCGCTGCCAGCAGGCGCACCGCCAATCTCAGCCCGCCAACGCGATCACTCGATCAGCCGTCGATGTGAACATCGCTTGGCGGATTAACGCTGGACTTTCGCAATCGATCGGTCTTGCAATTTGCTCAGGAAAACTAGCGCCATGGTAGCGCCCCACAGGGCCAAGGCCATGTCCCATTGGGCGTCCCAAGGATCGCCCTGCATGCCCAACCACTCGGGCCCGTTGCCGGGATAAAACGCCCGGCAGGGTCAACGCCCGCCGGAAGCGTTTCTGCCGTTGGCTATCTTTTCGAACCCAGACGTTCACCAATACCCAGTAACGCCGATTTGAGGTCGAAAAAACTTGCCTTTTCCTTTCCGGAAGAGCACAATCGCACGCAGCAGCGGCTGCGGTCATCCAAATTTCCTGCACAAGGGGGGTCAGAGCCATGCGATACGCCGGGCGGTTCACGATTTCATGCGCAATCCTGTTGGCATCCTTGGTCCTCTTGCCGCGCGCGGTGGTTGCCGCGGTCGAACCGGTGCATGGCACGTTCCAGGCCTCGGATGGCGTAACGATCCACTACCTCGAAGCCGGCAAGGGCACGCCGGTGGTGTTGATTCATGGCTACACGGGCACGGCCGAAGGCAACTGGTTTTCCAACGGCGTGGCCGAAGCTTTGGCAAAAAATCATCGCGTGGTGGCCATCGATTGCCGCGGGCATGGCAAGAGCGAAAAGCCGCACGAAGCAGCCAAGTACGGCCCGCAGATGGCCAACGACGTGATCGAGATGATGGATCAGTTGAAAATCGAAAAGGCCCACGTCCACGGCTACTCGATGGGCGGATTTATCGTGACGCAACTATTGGTCACGGCACCCGAGCGCTTCATCACGGCCTCTTATGGCGGGTCGGGCGTACCGGAAACCGATTCCAAATTCAAGGAACAAGTGCCCGCCGATCAAGCGGGACCCGATCCGCAGGAATCCGAGGCCAGCAGTAAATTGCAAACCAACCCGGACCGCGACCCCGAGGCCTTGGCCGCCGTGCGTCAGTATCCGTGGAAACCGGAACAGCGCGGCGCGATCGATCTGACAAAGATCAAGATTCCCGTGTTGGCGATCAACGGCGAATTCGACGGCCCGAATGCCAAGACACACCGCATGAAGCGAGAGTTGGCGAATTTCACCGCGGTGGTGCTGCCCGGCAAGTCGCACCTGACGGCGATTATGGCCGGCTACATTCCGCAGCTTTACATTGGCACGCTGACGAAATTCATCAACGACAACGACCATTGAGTGTGGGTTCCGGGCTGACTGCGGTAGCGGTGCCGTCCGCCAGCGTATCACCACGGCTTGCGACTTAGAACGCGTCTTCAAAACGTTCCGAACGTTGGAATTTGGGAGGGCGAAGCTCCCGCTGAGCCGATTTTGCACCGGAAGTAGAGGCTCGGCAGGAGCCTCGCCCTCCCGGTCGCGTAATTTGAAGACACGTTCTTAGGCCGCGGAGGGACAGTCCCCTGCGGTACTCGGATAGGCTCTTAGTCCTTATATTTCTCCGGCTGAATTTCGGTTAAAATAGGCGTCCTATGGATCGCCCCGAGCAACATTTGCACTCGGCACGCCACGCGTTCAGCTATTTGAATGCGCGGACGCGCGAAGGCCTGACGGTGATCAGCCGGCGAAGCGTGCTAAAGGCCGGTCTGGCCGGCATGGCGGGCATCACCTTGCCCGCGCTGCTGCGAAGTCGTAGCGAAGCCGCCCAGAGCGGAAAGCCCTCGGCGGGCAATAAGAGCGTGATCCTGCTGTGGATGACCGGCGGACCGAGCCACATCGACACCTGGGACGTCAAGCCGCTGGCGCCGCCGGAGATACGCGGACCGTTCTCCACCATCGGTAGCAAGTTGCCGGGCGTGCTTTTGTGCGAGCACCTGCCCAAGCAAGCGGCAATGATGGACAAGCTCACCATCATTCGCTCGGTCGACGCACGGATGAGCAACCACGAGCCGAACCAGGTTTTTCAAACTGCCAACCTGGACGCCGAGCCGCGCATCAACCCCGAGGCCGAAAAATACCCGGCGATCGCCTCGGTCGTGGCGAAGTATCGCGGCGCCATCCAGCCGGCCATGCCGCCCAGCGTCGTACTCAATATGCAATCGCGCTCGCACGTGGCCTGGGCCGGATACTTGGGCAAACAGTACGACCCCTTCTTGGGCAACCAGGTCGGCTCGCTCTTCAAGCTACCGCGAGGCGTGGATCTCGACCGGATCAATAGGCGGCGTTCGCTCACGCGGCAGTTCGATCGCTTGCGCCGCGATCTGGATCTCTCCGGGTCGATGGCCGCCATGGACCGCTTCGAACAGCAGGCCGTCGATATCGTCGCCGGCCAACGAGCCCAGCAAGTGTTCGACCTCGACAATGAGCCGGCGGCGGCCCGCGATCGCTATGGGAGTCACAACTGGTGCCAACAGGCCCTGCTCGCCCGGCGACTCGTCGAAGCCGGCGTGAGCTTTGTCACGATCGACTTGAGCAACCACGGCGGCTCGGGCACGTGGGACAATCACGGCGATAACATTCCGCCCTACGGTGGAATCTCGAAAGGATTGCAGCCCTTGCTTCCCGTGTTCGACCATCTGTTGACCACGCTCGTATCCGATCTGGAGGAACGCGGGCTGCTCAATGACGTGCTGGTGATCGCGATGGGCGAATTCGGCCGGACGCCCAAAATCGGCACGCAAGGCAGCACCGACGGCCGCGACCATTGGCCCATCGTAATGTCGATGACTCTGGCCGGCGGCGGAATGCGGCATGGGCAAGTCATCGGCTCGACCGAACGCGACGGCGGCCAAATCAAGGAGCGAGCCGTAACGCCCGGCGATTTGGCGGCCACGATCTATTATCACATGGGCGTTCCGCTGGAGGGCACCTATCTCGATTCCCGCGGGCGGCCCCGCTACTTCGTCGACCACGGCGAGCCGATCCGCGAGTTGCTGTAGACGGATGTGTCCAACTCACCGCTGGTTTTGCCGCGAAAAAGGTGCCAGGAACCAAATCGCCGTCGACTGCGGCAGTGCCGTCCGCGATGCCGCGGAGCATGGCGTGGGCCGGCTCAATCGAGTTGGCTGCGAATGAAATCCAGCGCCCGGGCGTGCGCGTCGATGACGGCCGGATTCGTTTTGTCGCCCAATCCGTGGCCTCCGCCCTCGACGGTGATCAACTGGTGCGGCACGCCATGCTTTTTTAACGCCGCGTCCATGTCGGCCGACTCCTGGTACGGCACATCGGTGTCGGCCGTGCCGTGCACCATGAGAATCGGCGGATACTCGGGCGTGATGTTTCGCACCGGGCAAAACGGATCGAGCTTTTGCCGCTCGGTTTTGGGATCGAAGCCGCTGACTTCCTGAGTCCACAAACCATTCTGCCGACAGTACAGGTAGTACGCGCCACGGGGCCGGCTGTCGCTGCCGGTTTGCACTTCCCTGCCCACCACGCTGTAGGCTTCCTCTTTGCTGACCAATGGCGACTTGCGGTAAAAATCCGAGGGCTCGACGTACCAAGGCCCGTCGACGTCGCCATATCCCCAGTAAGCCACCAGGGCTTTGGGGCGCGGCTCGACGCAGATGCCGGTCATCATCGTCAGATATCCGCCGGCCGATCCGCCGGAAACGACCATCTTCGTCGGATCGAGATGAAACTTTGCCGGCCCTTCGGTATGGATCCAGCGAAAGGCGTCTTTCAGGTCTTCGATGATCGCCGGCAGTTTCACTTCGGGAGCGAGGCGGTAGTCGATCGAAATCAAGACATAGTTCCGCTCGCGACAAAGTTCGGCAATATTTTTCGGCACGCTATTGCGATTGCCCATAATGAGCGCGCCGCCATGGATCCAGACCACGGCCGGACGCGTTTCGGCGTCATTGCGGCGATATACGTCCGCTTCGATCTTGGTCGGGCCGACCGTCTTGTAGACGAACGTTTGTTTGGGCCACGCCGGATCATCGACTGCAAGGGATTGTTGCGCCGCGCAAGCGACCGCAATCCATCCGACAATCGCTATCCCTAGACGTTGGAAATTCATTTTATTTCCTCAGCCGCTTTGATCAGCTCCGCGTTTTCGTGGCGCTGCTTGTATCCTTCGATGGCCAACTTCGCGCGGACGATCCCTTTCTGGTCGATCAAATAAGTACACGGGTGCGGCAGCCCTCCCATGTAATGGATGCCAAACGCGTGAATCGTCTTGCTTCCTTCATCCGAAAGCAGCGGAAAGGTGATCTTCTTGGCGTCGACGAATTTCTTGAGTTTTTCCACCGAATCGTAGCTGATTCCGACCACCTGGGTTCCAGTGGCTTCAATCGCTTTCGAATCGCTTTGCAGTTGGACCAACTGCTGCCTGCAGTACGGTCACCAATCGGCGGATCGAAAAAAGACGAGGGCCACTTTTCCTTTTTGAAGCAGGTCGTCCAGCGAACGCTCGTCGCCGTTCTGATCCTTCAGCTTAAACGCGAGAGCCTTCTGGCCAACGGCCAGCGGGGCCGGGTCCGCCGCGGCGGCCAGGCCGGCAAGTGCGGGTGCCATGACCAGCGCGAGTGCCAACATCTTGGAACCAATCCTCATGGTTACACTCCATTTCGAATAAGAGAATAAGAGCCTATCCGAGAACCGCTCGGAGAACGGGACAGTCCCATTTTGCTCCCCGACCATCCTGCGGATGGTGCCCGCCGCAAAAGCGGGACAGTCCCCGACGGTTCTCGGATGGGCTCTAAAAGTTGTTGAACCAAATCGAAACTACGAACCTCAATCAGCCTCCCGCTGCATCCGCCGCCGCCGCGACTGAATGAACGACCGCACGCACAGCCCGACATAGACGATGCAAATCAGCGCCATCAGGAACGTGCTCCTGGCTGGGCGATGAATGGTGGGATCGTCGGAGATCAGCGCGGGAATCAGCGTGGAGATTTTCATTGCCATGCGCCCCAAAGCGGCCACCGCGCCGGCCAGCCCCACCAAAACGGCCACGTGCATGGCATGCATTCGCCACTTTTCCCGCTGCGCGATCAATCCGCAAAGGATCAGCGGGACGCCGACAAAAGCCGGGATCAGCGCGGTGACGCTGGGATCCGGCGTTGCTGACCCGAAATAGAGGTGAAGTCCAAATCCCGTCAAGACGACCCCGACGACTATCGTGAGGATTGGCATAAGACTTCCCAAACCCTTTCTTGCCTGGGTGCCCCGAGAAGGGGACAGTCCCATTTTGATCCCCGACCATCCTGCGGATGGTGCCCGCCGCAAAATTGGGACAGTCCCCGGCGGTTCTCGGATAGGCTCTAAGCTAGCCGGAATTGGCGCGCGTGTCGAGCCACTCCACGCCACAGTCCCGGGCAAATCGAAGTTGCGTTGACAACGGCCGGCCAACGGCTAGGCTGGTCGGTGATGCGCCACTCCCGAGCTGGTTTGAGTTGTTGAAGCATGAAAGCTGTCGCCGTCACGCCCGGCAAACCGAATAGCATTCATTTAGTCGATTTGTCGAAACCCGATGTCGACAGCGTGCCCTACGGGCGCGGCGTTCTCGTCAGGGTCTTGAAAATCGGGATGGACGCCACGGATCGGGAAATCAACGAAGCGAAATACGGCGCCGCTCCTCCGGGCTACGATTTTTTGGTCCTGGGCCACGAATCGTTCGGCATCGTCGAGGCGGTCGGCGATCAGGTCGCTCACGTCAAGCCGGGCGATTACGTCACCGCGACGGTCCGCCGCCCGGGCGGCTCGATTTACGACCAAATCGGCACCTCCGACATGACCAGCGAGGAGGTGTACTACGAGCGCGGCATCAACTTGCTGCACGGCTTTCTGACCGAACATTATGTCGATGACGTCGAGTTCATCGTCAAAATGCCCCGAGGCCTCAAGCACCTGCACGTGCTGGTCGAGCCCATGAGCTGCGCGACCAAAGCCGTGCAGCAGGCGTTCGAAGTTCAGCGCCGGCTGCGCGTGTGGCGGCCGAAAATCGCGTATGTCATGGGTGCCGGGCAGATCGGGTTGTTGAGCACGCTGGCCTTGCGCTTGCGCGGATTGGAAGTGTACACGTTGGCCCGCTCCGAGCCCCCGTCGTTGAAAGCCGAAATTGCCGAGGCCCTAGGCGCTCACTACATCAGCACTCAGCAAACGCCGCTCAATGAGCTGGCCAAGAAAGTCGGCAAAGCCGATCTGATCGTCGACGCCACTGGCTCTAGCGCGATCGCGTTTGGATGCATGCAATTGCTGGGACACAACGGCGTGCTGGTTTGGACGAGCGTGACCGGCGGCCGGCAACACGTCGAAGTCCCCTCCGACAAGGTCAATCTCGACTGGGTGCTCGGCAATAAACTACTTTTGGGCTCGGTAAACGCCAATCGCGAGCACTTCGAAATGGGCATCAAAGACCTGGCGCTCGGCGAAGTCATGTATCCCGGCGTGATTCAGCGCATTCTCACCACGCCGATCCGTGGGCTGGATAGCTATCCCCAAATGATGCAGGCCTTGATGGCCGAGCAACCGGCGCTGAAAGTGTTCATCGAAGTCGCCGAGGGGTGAGCGTCATGGATTGGGGTATAGGGATTCGGGATTAGGACAGACTGGGCTTCAGTCCCTAATCCCCAGTCCCTGCGCCGTCGAGCAATTTCTGCACGCCGCGCATGCCGTAGCCTAGCCAGGCGTGTTCCAGGCCATTGCGCGTCGATTTTTGCAAGGCCTGTAACGCCGCCAACTTCGCTTCGAGTGCGCCGCGATGTGTCGGTTCGCGAGCCAATGCGGCGTCGGCCAGCCGCAGTCCGCGAATGGCATCGCCCGCCTGCGTTACCGCGCGCGATTTGGCGGCCACAACCCCCGCGCCGCCGGCCAGCTCGACCAGGTCCGCGTCGGCCACGTTTGGCGAAGCCGAGTACATCGTGGCTGGGTTGCGATCGAACCAGCCGACGTAGCCCTCATAGATCCCGCGCACCGACCAGGCCACTTTGCCATACGTTTCGCCCATATCGAGTTCGGCCGGGAGTTTGACCTCTCGCATCAGCGTAAACACGTCCTTGCCGTCGTTCATGCCCTTTACCGTGGCGTCGTGCACGTATTGAATCGCGTCGCGGTACTTCGTGAGCCGCTTGACGATCGGATCGTGACCGACAATCGGCAGCCCATGGCTCGGCAATACAAACTCAGGCTGCAATTTGAGCACTTTGTTGATCGAGGCCACGTAATCGAGCGCCCAGCGCGGCGACGTGCCGCGTAGCGTGTAAATGTTGGGAAAAGAGTCGTACACATTGTCGCCCACGAACGCCGCCTTGTATTTCGGCACCCAGACGCTAAGCGCGTCGGGGGTTTCTCCCGGGGTGTGAAATACCTCGAACCTGGTTCCACCCAGTTCGAAGTCATAACGATCGTCGAACACGATTGTCGGCGTGACGGTGTTTTGCGGTGATTGGGATAACGATTTCAGCCGCGCTTCGTCGAAATTGAACTGTGCCGCGTTATTCCGGGCAAAGAACATCGCCAGACGGTCTTGGTAAGCGCGGAACTCGGGAAAGATCCGTTGGGTGATGATTTGCGTGCCCTCTTGCTTCCAGAGATGCACTCCGCCGGTGTGGTCGCCATGACCGTGCGTGAGAATGATGTAGCGCACCGGCGCCGCGCTGACTTTGGTCAGCAGTTCACGATGTCTTTGCGCGACGTTGGGCGACGACGTATCGACGATTACATTGCCGTCCGGCGTCGTGATCAAAAACGTGTTCCCGAAGCCAATGCCCTGGTAGATGGCCTCGTTGACCTTGAGAGCTTCCGTTTGATTTTGTCCGATGCGAGTAAAGTCGATGGCCTGATTCGGCGCCACTTGCCCGAAATTCTGAGCAACGCTCGTCTGGGAACAAAACAGCATCGACAATAGCCACACGTGTTTACCGCGGCGGATGATATTCATGGTCCAGTTTCGCGACATGGATGCACCCCGTGAGTTGAAGCGAGATCGCACTGGCCAGCCAGGTGGCCAGAAATGTCGCTCGCCATTTTGCAGTTTCGCCGCGGCGAGTGCAACCAGGATTGATCTCTGGATCCGGACGCGACGCCCGCTATTGTGCCCGCGGACTTTGGCTACAATGACCGCAATCGTCGACCGCTCACGAGCCCGCAGTAGCGAAAACCCACACCATGAGTTGCGCCCGATTCCTTGCGGCTTTGGCGTGTTTGTGCGTAGCGGCCTCAATGGCTTCAAGCTCCGCCGCCCAAAGTATTCCTCCGCGTTTGCTGATTGAAACGATCGCCGGGAACGGCCGCACGGGTGACCTGCCTGAACTCAAACGCCCGGCTCTGACGGTTCCGGTCGATCTTCCCTTCGGCGTTGAAGTCGGCCCCGACGGCGGGCTATTCCTGGGTGACACGAACAATCACCGCGTGCGGTGGTTGCATCCTTAGGGAGCACAACTTCGCGGCCAAAAGCTTACTTTTGAATCCGATACAAGTGCGTTTTCGTGCGGAGATAAAGGGCCTTGTCGTACACGGCGGGCGAGGCCATGCAGCCGGCGTCGAGCTGGTTGGTGGCGAGCAGTTTGAACTGGCGGTCGGCCGAAAGGACGAATGTGGAGCCGTCTTGATTGCTGGAATAAACGCGCCCGTCGGCGTGGAGCGGGGAGGAGGAAAATTCGCCCTTGAGCCGCTGTTGGCGGATTGCTTTGCCTGTATGGGCGTCCAAACAGGAGGCGATGCCCGCCTCACAGGTCATGAAGATCAAGTCGCCGATGAGCAATTCGGAGGAGCGGCTGGGGACGCCCTGGCTGCATTTCCATTCGACGTTTGTGTCGGTCACGTCGCCGACGCCGCCGACCCGCATGGCAAACAACTTGAATCCGCCCGAGGCGGTATTAAGATACAGCCGCCCATTTCCGAACATGGGCGTCGCGTTGGCATTCATGCCGCCGTGCCGCACGCGCCAGATTTCCTCGCCCGTTTGCGGAACGTAGGCAATCGTGGCCCCCGCGCTCGGGTAGACGAGCTGCGGCTTGCCTTTCACTTCGATCACTCGGGCCGTGCCATAGGCTTTTTTGGCGTCGCCGTCTTCGGTGCCGTAATCGATATTGCGGTCGCGCCGCCACACGGTTTTTCCGGTTTTCTTGTCCAGGGCCACGACATACTGCAAATCGAACCCATCGTAGGCCACGACGAGCAAATTCCCGTACACGATCGGCGATGACGCCGGACCGCGAAAATGATTGCAGGGCAAGTCTTGGCGAGTCCAGAGGATTTTTCCCGATCGCGTGTCAAGGCAGGCCGTTCCGTGGGCGCCGAAATGCACATAGACGCGACCCTCTTCGACCACCGGGGTCGGTGAGGCGTAGCTGTTCATGGGAATACAGTACTGTGGCTGGGCGATTTCGAAGACCCGAATGTCGTGCACGACGCGCCCCGAGTGGCGATCGACGCACACCGCGAACAGTTGTTTGCCGTCTTCCGGCGCGGTAGTCATCCAGATCTGGTTGTCCCAAATGACCGGCGACGACCAGCCTTTGCCGTGAATGGCCGTCTTCCAGGCGACGTGTTCCGTCTCGCTCCAGGTAAGAGCAAGTCCAGTTTCCGCCGAACGCCCCTCACCATCCGGACCGCGGAACCGCGGCCAATTCTCCGCCGCGGTGGTCGAAACAGCCGTCAGCAGGCCGGTCAAAAACAAAACAACGGTTCGCATATGCCAATCTTTCTCAAACAATCGATTTATGGGCTTGCGGCCTGGCTTCACTGTCGCCACGCGGCCCGTACGTCGGAGTTGATCAATGAAACAGTGGGCCACTTTCCCGCGAAGATATCAAGTATATTCCGCGCCGCGCCAACGGCCATGTCCTCAATCGCCTGGCTATCGAGCGCCGAGACGTGTGGGGTAACGATGACATTGTCCAAGGCCAACAGCGGATGAGTCGGCGACGGCGGCTCGGTGACCAGCACATCGAGCCCGGCTCCAGCCAGATGTCCCGCCTTCAAGGCTTCAACAAGATCGGGCTCGTTGACCAGCCCGCCGCGCGCGGTATTGATCAGCAGACTGCCCGGTTTCATTCGCGCCAGCGTATGGCGATTGATCATCCCACGGGTTTCCGCCGTCATTGGAGTGTGCAGCGTCACGAAGTCGGACTGCGCCAACAGCGTGTTCAAATCGACCAGGTCGATCTTGTGAGCTTCGACAAACGGCACGTCCGGAAATTTCTCATAAGCCAGCAATCGCACGCCAAAGGCTTCCGCGCGAACCGCTACGCTGCGACCAATCCGGCCCAACCCGACAATTCCCAAGGTCCGCCCGCGCAGCGGAATCGAAACCGAGCGGCGCCGCCACAGTCCCCGCCGAGTATCAATCGCGTTTTGCGCCACCGTCCGCGCCACGGCCAGCAGCAAAGCCATCGCATGTTCCGCCACCGCCTGATGGTTTCCCTCGGGCGTGATGGTCACGGCCACTCCTCGCCGCGTCGCCGCGGGCACGTCAACACGATCGTAGCCGACGCCGTTGCGGGAGATGATTCGCAGTTGCGGCAGGCCCGCCAAAACCCGGTCCGTATAGGGTTCGCTGCCGGCAATGACGGCCACGCAACCTTGCAGCGCCTCGAGGCAATCCTCCTCACTCAGCAGCACGTTCTTGGCCGGATAACCAACGTCATAACCCGCCTCGCGGAGCATTTTCGCAAAAGTTCCGTTCACATGACGCAGCGCCTCGGTCGTAACTAGCACACTCGGCATATTTAGCTCTTCATGCTGTTATGGAATTCTTCGTCGTCTTGTGGGTGTCGCCTGTTTGAAACTCTCTCCCTTTGGATGTCACCTCTTCAAAACCCTCTCCCTTTGGGAGAGGGCAGGGTGAGGGTCTTTCGCCTCGGTTAGGTTGCCCCTCACCCCGGCCCTCTCCCGGAGGGAGAGGGAGAAGTTTGGCTCATCACGCTTTTCCTCGCTGATGCTCGCGCACGCGACCGGCCAACTGCGAGGCCGCGCGAACCAACAGCGCGTAATCGGCCGCCATGGCCATCCAATTGACGCCCTTGTCGGCCCAACCAACAAGCACGTCCGGGTCATCGCCGACGGCGATGCCGATCGGTACTTTAGCCTCGCGCGCTTTGACAATTACGGTATCGATGGCGCGCAACACTTCGGGATGACGCGGCTGGCCGGGATAGCCCAGCGATCCCGCCAAATCATTCGGCCCGACGACAATCGAAGTCAGCCCTGGCACGGCCAGTATTTCGGCGAGATTATTCAGGGCTTCTTTCTGTTCGATTTGCACGATGGTGATGATCGTGGAATTGGCCGATTGCAAAAAGTCGGGTCCGCCGCGGACGCCGTAACCCGACGGCCGGCGGGGACCAAAGCCGCGGATGCCCTCCGGCGGATATTTGCAGGCCGACACCGCCAGGCGCACGTCGTCGGCCGTCTTTACCAGGGGCACGATCACGCCAGCGGCCCCGATGTCGAGCACCGGCTTGATCAGCACCGGATCGTTGGCCGGAACGCGGACCAGAGGCGTCGTCTCGCTCCCCTTGGTGGCCATGATGTGGCCCTGCACGCGCTCCAGCGACATGGCGTTGTGCTCGGTGTCAATCCACACGAAGTCCAACACGCGCGCGAGCGCCTCGGTAATCGTAGGATCGAAGAAAGTAATGCAGGTTCCCAACAGCGTCTTGCCGGTCGCCATTTTTTCGCGGAAGTATTTCGCGTTTTCCATAGTAGTGGTTGGTGGTTGGTGGTTGGTGGTTGGTGGTGGTTGGTGGGTGGTGGGTGGTGGTTGGTGGTTGGTGGTTGGTGGTTGGTGGTGGTTGGTGGGTGG
>JACQFF010000044.1 GCA_016200205.1 Planctomycetia bacterium | reverse complement strand
TGGATAAGTGCGGAAGTCAGTCGCCGGACATATTCCCGCGATCCGGTCAACGCATGTCGGATGGCGAAACGCCCAACCATACGCGATCAGGCCGCCGTGGCTGTGCGCTAGGACCCGAGCCCGCTTGTGCAAACCATGCTTTGAGACGAGTTGTTCATAGAATTCCTGGCAGACTTCCGCCGCGGCGGGGCTGCCACAGGAAGGTCCGACATCGACGCCAGCTATGTGGAATCCAGCGGCTAACGCCTTTTCAACGTAGTGGCGGTGCGCCACATTGCCAAACCCATCATTGATCGCAAGCCAAAACGGAAAGTCCCACAACCAGCGCTTTTGAGGGTCGACTTTGCCAGTCGGCTTGATGAGGTAGGCCATGCGGTCCCGCACTCGCAGTTCGACCAGCTCGCCCCCTTTGTAAGTGCCAGCGATCTTCGTGGGAATCTTCTGAGCCTTGCGATCAGCATCGGCCTTCGACGCAGGCGACTTAGGCTCGTCACCCGCTGCTGCCACGACATTCATCAGCAAGCCGCAAAGCAGAACGACGAACCGTAGCCGAGTGGCGCCGATCATAAGTACGACCCCCGGCAATGTGCTTAAGATGAAAGCCGCGTCGAACGTTTGCATTCTGAGATGAATCAGAACCGAGCCGGGCGTCGCATGTTCGCTATTGTAGCAAGCTGACGGCGGCCTCACATGCGAACGGCCACCGCCGAGCAACTGACTGCATATCCCAGAGCGCGCTTGATAATCGGAAACACCCGGCAAGATGCGATTGCGAGCGCCATTTCGATCAGCCCTTCATCGCCATACCTCAGCCGAATGCGCTCCCGCCACGTGTCTTCTTCGCCGTTGGCCGTCAGCACCGCCTCCGCAAAACGGTACGTATCCCTCAGCTCCTCCGGCAGACCATCCAGTTTGCCATCCAGCACGGCACGCAATAGCTCGGCCGGCACGCCAGCTTTCTTGGCCTGGTTGACTGCAATCTGTACGCAGGTTCCGCAATCCGCGTTTCGGACAGCCACGATTCGGGCAACGTAACAGGGCCCCGGCGGCAGCACTCGGCGGTACTCGTCCACGGCAAGAAACTTCGCGAACTTGAAAGAGGCCCGAAGCGAAACGCGAAGCATGAACCGGCAATACTCCAGCGGCACGCCCAGGTCTTTCTCGGCAGCGGCAATCCGGGCGAGAATTAGTCTTCGTAGTAGTCTTCGTAGCATGACAGCGTTCCTTCTGAATGGATGTGCTGGTTATATTATACGCTGACTGCATAGGCCGAATAAAAGTACGTCGCAGCTTGCCGCCGCTACGTATTGCTGAGTTCGCCAAGCGACCTCGTGGTTAGTAACCCGTTAATTTCCCTTCGGCACAAGCCGCGTTAACCCCAAGGTCGCCCAAGAACTGGCGGCGCAGGTGATCGGCGTCAATAGTTTCGAGCTCCCGGGCGAGCCATCGGGGGTCGATCGAGAAATCATCGGCCAACTGCCGTCCGGCATTTGCGTGGCGACCAGCAAGTCAATCCCTCGCTTGATTTCGGGTCGTTCGGCCGTATAACCGGCGAGCGACAAGACATACAAAGTCTGGCCCGTGGCGAAGGCGTCGCTCTTCAATTCAGCGACGGTCTGGCTCCAGCCACCGTCGGCGCGTTGCAGCGACAGCAACTCGTCGATCGTAGGCTGAAACTCGTCGCGCGGTTTGCCGGAGCGAGCCCCCAATAGCACCTTCAGGGCCCTGTCTTGATGCAGGTCGGAGCGCTTGGCAGCGTCGAGCCAGGCGATTGCTTTCGAGAGCGCCGCCCGCTGCGATTCCGGGGCGTCGGGCCCTACTTCCCCCTCGAGCGCCATGATGATCCAGGCGGCATCGGTAGTCTGGCTTTCGTTGATTGGCGGTCGCCTGAGCGTGGCAAAGAACTCCCACGAACCGTCCGGTTGCTGCTTGTTGACGATTTCCTCCGCGATCAACTTCAGACTTTGTTTTTGTCCCTCTTCCAGCGAGGGCAACGACTGTGCAGCGACGGCCAGGAACGGGAGCCCCATGTTCAGCCCTCGACCCTGTGGGCGCGGGTCGGGCGGATCAGCCGGATTGGGAAAGATCTTCGAGGCCAACAACTTGTCCCTACTGCCCAGCAAGGACTCGGTCGTATCCGCCACGAATTTCTTGTCGATCGCGTATCCCTGCCGTTCTGCTTCGCTCAGCGCCCACAGCGGCATTGGCACGTGATGGCAGGCGGCGCATTTGCGCGTGTTCAACCAGGCGGCGCTTTCGGTTTGCATATATCCAATGGCGCGATCGACCGTCTGTTGAATCTGCTCGGTAGTCGCGGGGGGAACCGCAGCGGGGATTGCAGCCGGCACCTCAGCTCGGGTGGGCGTTGCAAGACCAAGGCCCAGCGACAATACGACGAATGAGGATATGCGAGCCATGAATCGATTTCTTGCAATGAGTGGTGGCAAAACGCGGCACAGGGCGGCGGATCACCAGATTCTAACCCGTTTGAGGTCAGCGATCGACCACGAACTTTTGAATTCGATGATTGAAAGCGTCCACAATATACAAGGAACCGTGGCTGTCGATCGCCAGTCCGTGGAGGGTAGAACTTGCCTGGGTCGGTTCCCTCTTCGCCAAAACCGGACAGATATTCTCCTGCTGCGGTAAACTGTTGAATCCGCCCCCCGATCGCATTGATCCAGAGTCGGCCTTGGGCGTCAAAGCAGAGAGTACAAGCCAAGGTCGTATTTACGACCTTGGGTCTCAAAAAACGGGCCGCACTGCCGAACGCCGGCAGGTAATCTAACGTGAGATTTCGGCGGGATTTAGTTTAAGGGTGGCTGACCGGACTTGAACCGGCGACCCCCAGATCCACAATCTGGTGCTCTAACCAACTGAGCTACAACCACCGTATGGGCAATGAAAATTATCGGCCCAATGCTGTTGAAGACACGGCCCAAAGACAGCAGGATCGAACCAACGAGTTGGGAGCTTCTCTCCTACACGCCCTAAATTACCACGAAAAGTGCCAGTGGCAAAGCCCTTCTTCCGCTGCCCTCACCTGCCGGGCGCATCGCGGGGCGCGCAGATTCGCCCTTGGTGGCGGCGTGGCAAATCCGTATCATGCCGCCCCCTTCGACCGCCAGGAACCGTCGGGGACAACTTGATCGGCTTGCTCGTGACGGGTCCGGCGCCGCTTTAGCACTTGCATTTCCGTGCTGGCATTTTCACGTGCCGAGCAAGCCGATGAAGTTAACAGCCCCCTGATTTGACTCCGTGCATTTCCGTTTTTGCCAGCACGCGGGCGCGCAACGTGATTTCGGATCGGAACATTGGCTTTCACCCAATTGCTTGATCGTCTTTGTACGCCGTGGCCCTTGGAATCCGCCAAGCGGGCCATCGTCGTTGCCGGCTGCTGCGCGATGGCCTATACGCAGTTGACCACCTCTCCGGCGACGGTTCAGTTTGCCCGTTCGATGGGCGCCACCGGGTTGCACATCGGCATTTTGGGCGCGCTGCCGATGGGTTTGGTTTGCATGCAGTTGCTCTCGGCCGTCGCGGTCCAGCGGCTCGCGCGGCGGAAACCGCTGTGGCTGTGCATTTCGATCGTCCAGCGGATGATTTTTTTGCCCGCCGCGCTCGGGCCATGGCTCTTCCCTCAAGTCGACGACACGCTTTGGATTTGGACGTTGATCGTGCTCACCGCGCTCAACCACGCGATGCTGCATTTCGGCACGCCGCTGTGGCTGTCGTGGATGGGCGATTATCTGCCGCACCAGGGTCTGAACCGTTTTTGGGGCTTGCGGCATTCATCGCAGCAATGGACGGCCGCCTTGGCGCTGTTGGCCAACGCCCTGTTCTTTTTCCGTAGCGGCGTCGACGTGCGCGGAGCGTTTGCGGCCATTATCACCTTGGGCGCGATCTTGGGCGTTTCCGACATCCTGCTCTTTTTGCGCGTCGACGAACCGCCGATGCGCCACGCCGCCGAATCGAGGTTGTGGGACGTCCTGGCGGGACCGTTTCGGAAAAAAGATTTTCGCGGCTTCATCCTGTATTCCTGTTTCTGGAACCTCGCCGCGATGGTCGGCGCGCCGTTTATCAGCATGTATCTGCTCGAGCACGTGGGCATGGATCTATTCCACGTGCACTTGATGTGGACGATTTCATGGGTCGGCGGCGCGGTCCTTTCCAATCGCCTCGGCCAATTGGCCGAGCGGTTTGGCCAGCGGCCAGTGCTCGTTTTGTGCACCGCGTTCAAGTCGATCAACATGATCGGCCTGTTGGTTTGTCCACCCGATCCGACGATTGCGTTTTGGGTCCTCTCGCCGGTATTCATGATCGACGCTTTTCTCAATGCCGGCATCGCCATCGCCAACAACGGCTTCATGATCAAGAATTCACCGCGCGAGAATCGCACGATGTTCATCGCCGCCGGAACCGGCTTTGCCGGCATACTGGGCGGAGCGGCGTCGATTCTGGCCGGCGCCGCGATCGCCGCCAGCGCCGATTGGTCGTGGACGTTCGGCAGCACCCGGTTCGTCAATTTTCACCTGCTTTTCGCGATCAGCATGGTCCTGCGGCTCGCTTCGGCCGTGCTGGCCACGCAAGTGCGCGAGCCGAGTTCGACGGGCGCTCGTGTCGTGGCCAGCGAGCTGCTGCTGGCGACCCGGCTGCGAGTCCACCGGCTGCATCTGGTCTTCGTTCGACGCGACGACGTTGCCGAGCCTGTTGGGCCGCCGTACATTCCCTTCGAGCCGGCTCGATCACAGCCCCCGGCAGAGCAGTTTTCTCGCCGTTCGGCGTAACGTAAAAACGGCCCACTCCGGGCGAATCAGCTCCGACGGCATGATGACCCGCGCGTCAAGTGTTCGCGGTGTCGTACCGCATCACGAGCACCGTCGACGTCAGCACAACACCCGCTCCCACCAGCGACAGCGTGCTTAGCCGCTCGCCCAGAATGGTGCTGGCCAAGAGCACGCCAAACACGGGCACCAGATACAGCGACGCCGAAGCGACGGTCACTGGCAAATGCTCCAGCACGTGGAAGAACAAAAGCATCGAGGCTCCGTACATGAACACGGCCAAAAAGCCGAACGCGAGCCAGGCACTCAAGTCGAGCGAGGCCAGGGCGCTTGTGTCCAAGGGTTCGGCCCACGCGAACAATGGCAAGCTGGCCAGCGAGGCGGTGACGTAGCTGAAGATCAGGATCTCGACTTCCTGAAATCGCGCCAACAGGCCCTTGCAATACACGTTGTAAAACGATGAGCCCAGGCAGCCAAGCAAGATCAGGCAATTGCCGCCGAGATAGCTTTCCTGCAAGAACGAGCTATTGCGAAGATCCTCGACCGACATCATGAACACGCCGACCAACCCGACGGCCAGGCACAGCACGCGCAAGCCGGTCAACCGTTCGCCCAACATGATCGAGGCCAGCGCGGCGCTGATCACGGGAATCATCAAATTCAAGATCGCGGCGTTGGAGGCCAGCGAGAGGCTGATGCCCCAGGTCATGCCCAACTGAGCGAGCACCTGTCCGTCGATACCGGCGATGACAAATTTGCGCCAGTCGGTCCACGTCGGGCGTTGGCGGTTAGGATTCCGCC
The DNA here is from genome assembly GCA_016200205.1 of Planctomycetia bacterium. GTDB lineage: Bacteria > Planctomycetota > Planctomycetia > Pirellulales > PALSA-1355 > PALSA-1355. The sequence goes on along the minus strand of JACQFF010000044.1, from coordinate 22,810 downwards.
GCCGCTGGTAAACGAGCAGCGGCAGCAGCAGCAGCGTGGTGACGTAAAACGGCAGGAACGTGATGGCGATCGGCCCCAAATAGGGGTCGAGGAATTTCACCGCCGTGCCTTGCGCCGACCAGATGAGGCTGGCCAGCGCCAGCAACAGCAAATACCACAAGCCACTGGAACGACGCGGTGCTGAGGACATATCGACCGATCCATCCATGCGCTAGGGCTCCAACACCACGACGCCAAACCGATCGGCGCCTGGCGAACTGCCGCGAAACACGTAGGCGTCCATGCCGAGCATGTCGACGTAGCTATCGACAATTTGTTGAATTGCCTCTTCGGCATCATTGCAGCCCAAAACGGCCACGGTTCCTCCTCCACCTCCGCCCGTGATTTTAGCGCCAAAAATGCCCCGATCGGGACCCAGCTTTCGCGCTTGCTCAACGAGGAAGTCGGTGAACTCGCAACCTAGGCCCGTCTCGGCATAGGCCTCGTGCGATTGGTACATCAGCTCGCCCATCAGCGTCGCGCCGCCGGGTGAATATCCGCCACTCATGCCACGGGCCAGTTCGACAAACAGTTGCACGCGATGATTTTCCTCGACGGCATACCGCGTGCAAGCTCTGACGCGGTATTGGATTTCCGGTCGCACTTTTGTAAACGGATCGACGTGTTCTTGCAGTACGTCGGATCGATACTCCTCCCCGGAAAGTTCGATCGGCAAATATTCTTCAAAGGTTCGATACAGTGATGGCGGCATATTGGCCAGGTAACCATTCCAGCGAGGATCGGTAAAGCGAGGGATGTTCGCTGCTTCATCAAACCTGACGGGTATCCCCTCCCGATCGCAAACCAGTTTATAGCCCATGAAGGCGGCGGCCCGAGCCGCTTCGTATTCAATGCCACTTACCTGATGGCTTACCCCCGAGTCGAGCCCCCAGCAGGTCAGCCCCTGGGGCAGGCGCACGAGCGGTTGCGGCAGGCAAGGCTGACAAACCAGCGGCAGAATAAAACCTTCGTCGCCGAGCACCACCGCGATTTGATCCATAATGCCGCACGCGCTGCCGGCGATCACGTTTTCGACCCATTGGCAAGCTTCAGCCAATTCGACGCCGACGAGATCGACGCCATAAGCTTTGCCGGCCGCCTTCATCACGGCCACTTCGACCGCGGCCGACGAACTGACTCCCTTGTTGAGCGGCACCTCGGAGCGGACGAGCACGTTCATGCCGGAGCGTACTCGGTCGGGAAAGTATTTGCGCAGCCAATAGAAGATGCCCAACACGTAAGCGGTCCAGCGGATGTTCGCGTCGCGATTGACCAGCGAGCACACGCGCTGGGGATCGCTCAATTCCGAGAGTTGAAATTCGACCCGCTCCTGCCAGCCGTGCTCGCGCATCTGCGGATTGACCAGCACGATTGTAGAATCGCTTCTGAGTTGGGCGGCGGCCCAGGTGGCTTCGCGAATTGTGGCTTCGAACACCATTCCGCCGGTGTAATCGTCGTTTCCGCCCATCAAATCGAGCCGGCCCGGCGCGCGGGCGATGAACACCGGCAACTCGCGGCCGAACAGTTCGCCCCGCTCCCGCATGGCTCTGGCCCAGGTTTCGAACGATTTCATGCCAGCGCCTCGATGCTCGTCAGCAGGTAGTCGATGGCCTCGGGTGTCAGCCGTGGATGAATCGGCAGACTGACATATTGACGAAACAATGCTTCGGCCCGGGGGCATTCCCCTTCGCGATGTCCCAAGTTGCGGTAAGCCGTCGTCAAGTGAATAGGCATGTAATGCGACCAGACTTTGATTTGATAACGCGTGTAGAGTTCCCACATGAAATCGTCTTTCGTCAAGTGAAACTCGGGCTCGACGAGCACGCAGAACACGTGGTACGCGTGCGTGCTGTCGGGCGACACGTAAGGCATCGTAAGCCCGCCTATCTTCGCCAGCCGCTGGCGATACAATTGAGCGATTTCCTGGCGCTTTCTGTTGAACCCTTCGAGCTTGGCCAATTGAACCAGGCCCACGGCCGCCTGCGCATCGGTCAGGCGGTAGTTGTAGCCGACGTCCGCAAAGTCGAGCAGCCAGTAGCGCTTGCCCATCGGCTGCACGCGCTCGTCGATCGGCAGGTACTTGCCCTTGGGATCGTACGTGCGACAGCAGAGCGAGCGGAACGAGAGCATCCGCTCGTACAGCGATTGGTCGTTGACGGTGATCATTCCTCCTTCGCCGAGCGTGGTCATGTTTTTCTGCTGATGAAAGCTGAACACGCCGATATCGCCCAGCGCGCCGGCTTTGCGACCCTTGTACGAAGCGCCCGGCGCGTGTGCGCAGTCTTCGACGATCCGCAGGCCGCGCGGCCGGGCGACTTCAGCCAGACCGTCCATATCGCAGCACTGTCCATATAAATGGACCGGCAGAATGGCCTTGGTGCGCGGCGTGATTTTACGGGCCACTTCGGCCGGATCGAGGTTGAGGGTGCGTGGGTCGACGTCGGCAAAGACGACGGTCGCTCCTCGCGCGGCGATGGCGTTGGCCGTCGATACCCAGCTCAGCGGCGTGGTAATCACTTCATCGCCGGGTCCGACTTCGCAAGCGATCATCGCCAATTCGAGCCCGGTCGTGGCCGAGGTTACGGCCAGGCCGTGCTTCGTTCCGCAATAGGCCGCAAAAGCTTCTTCGAACTGTTTGACCTTAGGTCCGCACGAAGGCGCGGAGGCGCGGAGCACGTCCACGAGCGCGGCGGCTTCCTCTTCGCCGTAGATCGAGCCGTGGTTGAATTCAAGCTCATAGAGTGCCTTAGGCAACTGCATGGATGGCCCTTTCGATCACTTGTTGGCAGTTGGGCACCGGTGTGCGGCAAAATTGCCGCAGCCGATCGGTGACCAGAAAATCATCTCGCCCGCGCGGAGCACGCCCGGCGACAGGCTCGTCTTGGGGTACGATCAGCGCCGGATCGTAGCCGAGTTGCTCGGCGATGCGGCGGGCAAGATCGCAGCGTGACATTTTATCACTGGCGCCAATTTGAAAAATGCCCGTCGCATCGCGGCGGAGCGTCAGCTCGAGGAAAAACTCGCAGAGCGTGCCCACGTCGATCGGATTGCGAAACTCGAACGTCGGCGTGAGGATCTGATTGTTGGCTTGCAAATTGCCGGCGACTTTTTCCAGATATGAATTGCCGCCCGCCAGCGCGCCGCGGCCCAAGACCAGCGAAAGCCGGACGATGGCGGCCGTGGGCAACAGCTCGCCGATGGCCCGTTCGGCGCGAAGTTTCGTCTCGCCATACCAATTCAGCGGCGTCGGCGGATCGTGTTCGTAATAAATGCGCTTCGTACCGTCGAAGACCGCGTCGGTCGAGGTAAAAACCATCCGCGCGCCAACGCGGGCGCACTCGCGCGCCACGTTGAGCGCGCCATGATAGTTGATCTGCTCGGCCAGGTCGCGTTCGCGCTGGCAGCGGTCGATATCGGACAGCGCGGCCAGGTGGGTCACGTATTCCGGCCGGGCCTGTTCAAATGCCGCGCGGACACTGGCCGGATCGGTAATGTCGATCGTCACCCACCCCGATTCGGACGACATTTTTCGCGCGCCGCAAAACACCTCGAAATGTTTTGCAGCCGCCAGCGCCCAGCGTGAACCGACGAATCCGCTTGCGCCGATGATGAACAGCCTCGGTGCCATGCTCGGCAAATGACTCCAGATAAACATTCACGGCCGCTCGGGCCAAAGCCTTTAATGCTTCGCGCGCTCGGCGGCAACAAGCTCCATCGCTCGCCACAGACGGATCGGATGGTCGGTCTGGATCAAGTCGATGCCCCAGTCAATCGCCTTGCGATAGCCAGCGACGTCGATATTCCCGGGAGCGTCAGCAAACACCTGAATGCCGGCCGCGTGGCAGTGGGCGATATACTGCTTCGACAACGCGTTCCAGCGAGAGTCGACCGCATACGGCTTTAGACCCGCGGCCAGCGAGGTCACCTGGGCCTCGGAACCGGCCCCCGGCATAGTGCGAATTCGCGAATCGATTTGCTTCAATTTCTCCAAGTATCCGGCACCCTGGTAGACGACCGTCCGTTCCGCGAGACCATACTTCTCGATCGCCGCGGCAAACGCCTCCGGCGGAATATCCTTGGCATCGAAATACAAGTTCACGTCCTTGGGCACCGCCGCCAGGAACTGATCGAGCGATGGGACGTGCACTCCGCCAAAGGGCCGGCCAAACCAACTCCCCGCGTCCAGGCTTTCGATCGTCTCACTGCTCGCCTCCTTGATCGGACCTTGTCCGGTGGTCGTTCGGTTGAGTTGTCCATCGTGCAACAAGAAGAATTTCCCGTCGCGCGAGGGGCGCACGTCGAACTCGACGAAATCCGCCTTCAACCGATACGCTTTTTCGAAAGCCGGCAGCGTGTTTTCCGGCGCATAGCGCGAAGCGCCGCGATGGCAGGCCATCCGCACCGGTCGAGGTTTGATCTTCTGGTCCATCACATGCGCGATGACTTCGTCCGGCAGATCGGTTTGCAAATAATCGACGCCGTCGGCGAGCACCTTGTCCCAAAACTTCGGGTTATCCCATTGGCCCAACACCTTGGCTTGCACTTTGATGCCCCGGGCGCGAAATTCGCGACAGATCTCCGGCGTGGTTTCGTCGGCGTCGATTTCCACGGCGGCCGGCCGCAGATCATCGAGCCATTTGCCGAATCCGTTTTTGGGGTGCCATTTCGGCATCACGGCGACCGTTCCGCCGGAAGCAGCTTGTACGCGGCGCAACTGGTCGAGGCTGTCAAACACGACCACCTGTCTTTCCACGCCGGCGGCCTTGATCTCGTTGACCAATAACTCGGGATTGATGTCCTTGCAGTCGAGATAAAGATTGATTTTGCCCTTGACCAGCGCGAAGCATTCGTCGATCGAGAGCAGCTTCTGACCGGCGAAACGTTTGGCGAACCAGCCGCCAGCGTCCAACTGCTTGAGCTCCGCGAGCGTATGTTGTTTCACCGTGCCGGTACCGCTCGTTTTGCCGTCCAACTTGCTATCGTGAAACAGCGCGTGCTGGCCATCTTTTGTGAGCCGCACGTCGATCTCGACCCATTCGAGTCCGTCTTCAATGCACATTTCGATGGCCCGACGGGTGTTTTCAGGCGCCTGCTGCGCCAGCCCGCGGTGGACCATGACCTGAAAGGGGCGCGGCGGCTGCACCGGCTCGAAAAACGGAAATCCCTGCTCAGCGGCAGTCGCCGACAGGGGAGCAAGGCACAGCAGGGCGACGGCCAGGATGCTTTTCATGGGTTTTGGTTGAGGGGTTTGGGAAGAATTCTGGTCGATCCTATCACGCAATAGTGACTTGACAGACTTGAGTTGACCGGCGCCACGGCCATCTTGCCCGTGCGGGTATGACCAACACTGGCGAGACGCCCATGGCACCAGACCGCCAGTTCAGTCTAGTCGAACCACTGGTGACGAAGGCTTGAAACTAACACGCCGGCCCCGCGCCGTCTATTCTTGCGGCTCGATTCGATGTCGTGCCGGGCTGGGATGCACCAGAGGGACACCTTACATTTCGTCCCCCGCGCGCCCTATACTGCGTGGTAGATTTTCTGGAGAGAAACGACTAAATTGAGTTTCTAATTGGTTTCCGGCCGCTCTGGCCGGCCGTGGGTTTGACAAAAGCGGGGAGCCTGATGCCGATCATCAAGTTCATCAACGAAAAAAAAGAAATTCAAGTCCCCGAGGGGTCCAATCTCCGCTCCGAAGCCATGCGGGCCGGGGTGGGGCTCTATGCGGGCATTCACAAACTGCCTATCGGCAATTGTCACGGCTTGGGCCAGTGCGGCAGTTGTCGCGTGCTCGTCACCAAAGGCATGGACAACCTCAGCCCGATGCGCACGCTGGAACGCCTGCGGCTGAAGATATCGATGGCCTACATCGGCAACGAAGACACGATGCGGCTGGCCTGCCAGGCCCGAGTCAACGGCGATATCGAAGTACAGACCAAGCCGCCCTTGAACCTGTTCGGCGAAAATTTCTTTAGCTAATTGCCGCTCATGGCCGCGGCGCTACGACGATCGTAGCGGCCGACTTCGAGCGGGGCGAATTCAGCGATCGCAAAGCGAGAAGCGTGAAACAAATCATCGCCATCATCAAACCCTTCTTGGCCGAAAGGGTGCTCGATGGGCTCAAGCGGGCGCCGCTGGAGGCTTGCAGCGTGCGCGAGGTCAAAGGCTACGGCCGGCAAAAAAGCTACCTCGATCAATACGCCGACAGCGAATACTCGCTGGCCTTCTTGCCGAAAGTCGAAATCACGCTGTGGGTCAACGACAGCCGGGTGGAAGAAATCCTGCGCAAGATCGTCGAAGTGGCCCGCACCGGCCGGATGGGCGACGGAAAGATCTTTGTCGTCCCGAGCGTCGCCGAGCAGGTCGTCGATTTTTGATTGCGAGCCGCCGTCAGGTGCCACCGGCGTCTCGCCAGTGCTGAGGCGAAATCCATGGCTCCCGTCGCCGTTAAATCGTCTCGTCAATCGGGAAAAGCGGAATGAATATGAGGCAACATTTCAGCATCGGTTGTATGGGGGTTTCAAACATCAATGCGACAGATTCCACAGCGGATTTTCCGTGGAGATTTTGCCCCGTTAGCGATTTGCTCGGGAAACCTTCGGGCAAAATCGACGCGTTGCTAGCAAACGTCGGAAAATCGCAGAGCGTCCGTGTCGCGTTTGAAGTTGGAACCTGCCCCGGGTCGCCTGTGCCGGCAGCCATTGCTCGTTGGCGAACCGCCGGCAGATTTCGGCCAGCCCCGGGGCGGTTCGGGCCTGCGCTCGTCACCTTGGATTGCAATTGATGCCTCAAAGCCGGTTTGTCACCGAAATTCATCGCGACTTTTCTTGAGATAATCTGGAAAAGGCACTTGACTGACGCGAAGCCGCGAATCATCGTGATGGGCAGGAATAGGGACGAGTTGGTATGGACGCCGGTATTCGCACAAATCGGAGTGCTAGTGCCTGAACAATCTGAATTTAGACATTGTCGTAGTGTGCTCGCCATTCGCCAGTCAGATGCTTGATTGGTGTCTCCGGGAGACACGCTAATGCGTGAATTCTAACGACCGACCCGCACCCAGGCTGGTGCCCTCTTTTCGGTCGCTCACGCTATGTCCCTTGGCCGGCATTGATGTCCGGCTGCGTACTTTCCCCCCGGTTCCGCGGCGGGAAAGAGAAAGCGGTAGGGAATCTTATTCGCCTGAAATTGACTCCCGACGCCTTTGTTTCGACAGGCAACCATCTAGTTCGCAACTTTTTACACCGAGGAGTCAACCATGTTTACGTTGAAACAGTTTCTACGCTGGGGCAGTTTATTCGCGATGAGCATGTTGTTGTGCGGCCATGCTTTGGCCGACTGGAACTTCGGTGATCCCGCAAAGTGGGTGCAGCCGCCCGACCTGAGTGATAAGGGACTGGACGTCAACGCGACTGAGCCGATAATCCTGGCCGATGACTTTCGGTGCACCCAGACTGGCCCGATCACCGACATCCATATCTGGGGATCGTGGCTAAACGATAGCACTCGCATTTCCGCCTTCCACCTGAGCATCCACGCCGACATTCCGGCCGATCCCAACCGGCCAAGCATGCCGGGCGCGGAGCTGTGGTCGAGGGATTTTTCGCCGGGGCAGTTCACTATCAGGACGTTTGCCACCGCGAACGAACAGTTCTTCGATCCCAAAAGCAACACGATCCTGGGGCCCGATACACAGGTCCTGCAGTATAACTTCTTGATCCCCGAGAGCGCAGCCTTCGTTCAGACCAATGGGACCATCTACTGGCTGGACGTGCAAGCAGTCGCCAACGTGCCAGAAGGCGGCTTGTTAGGTTGGAAGACGTCGTCGCAGCACTTCAACGACAATGCGGTGTGGGGCGAAACGTCTGCGAGCGGCGGGCCGATTACCTGGCGCGAACTAATTGATCCTCGTGACGGTCACAGCTTGGATCTGTCGTTCGCGCTCACGACCGTACCTGAACCGAGCGGCTTGCTGCTGTTGGGGATGGGCGCCGCCGGCTTGGTCGGTGTGATGGTCCGGCGTCGGTGCCGCCGTTGATTGCCTAATTCGCTCCCGTCGACAGGCGACTCAGTCGTTCGCAGATGATCCATTTCATGGCAACAGGCCGGATGTCCGGGGCCTTAGCCTCCGCGCCTGAATCGTCCCCCCAGCCCTATTTGGAGTCGGCGCCACTACATGTGCTTTGGTCCCTCACGTGATGACGTTGCCTGGGGAAAAACGGAGAAAAATTCACTGCACGCAAGACGCGGGCGGGGGGCGATTATTCCCGGAAGCGACAATTCATTGGCGACTATATTACTCAACGCCTGAATTTACAGATGACTCCAGACGTCAGTCAGCGTGCAACACGCTCCTAAGAACGCGTCTTCAAAATGCTTCGAACGATTGAATTTGGGAGGGCGAAGCTCCGGCTGAGCCGCTTTTACGCCGGGCGAAGAGGCTCGGCAGGAGCCTCGCTCCCGGTCGCGTAATTTGAAGACACGTTCTAAGCAAGTGCAGGTGATACGCTCGGTGCATGACAATTGGGGCCGAAGCGCGCTGCGCATGCGCTCGTTGTTGCCATCAGCGGCCGGCGGCCTCGTGGTGCCTGGTGATCAGCAAATCGTAAATCCAGCCGCCCAGCACCGCGCCGCAGCATGGCGCCACCACCGGCACCCACCACCAATGGTCGGCGGCGGTGAATACTTCCTTGCCCCAGCCGGCCAGGAAGGTGAACAGCCGGGGGCCAAAATCGCGGGCTGGATTGATCGCATAGCCGGAATTCAGTCCATACGTCGTGCCGATCAATAACACCGCCGAGCCCACAACGATTGGACTCAGCGCCGCGGAGAGCGCCAGATTGCGTCCATCGCTCACCGCGAAGATCACCATCATCAACAGCGCCGTGCCGACGACTTGATCGATGAAGCCGCCGGGGAACGTGCTGAGAAATTCCTGCGGATACGTGGCCCAAATACCTGCCGTGGCCAGCTCGCCGGCCACTTGCCGCGCGCCGCCGTCGAAATGGTCCAGCGCTTCGCGATAGGTAACGTACACGACCGCCGAAGCCGCCAGCGCGCCGGCAAATTGGGCCGTGCAGTAAGGCAGCACTTTGCGCCAGGGAAATCCGCGGTGGACCGCCAGCGCCAGCGTCACCGCCGGATTCAGATGTGCGCCCGAGACGCCGCCCGCCACGTAGACGCCCATTGTCACGGCTAGCCCCCAGCCCAAATTGATCGACAGGTATTCACCATTGGCATGTTTGCTTAACACGACCTGAGCCACGACGCCCACGCCGAAGACGATCAGCGTAAAGGTACCCAAAAACTCGGCCAAGGCTTCCCGCAGGGTATCGCGCTTCATGCTGATTGCTCCCGCCCGATGTGAGGCCGTGTCGTGGCGAACTCAGCGCCAGCGAGAACACGGACTGCGTGCCCAGCGGATTATTGCCGCTCGCTTCGACGAATTCAATCCGGCCAAGAGCGCGGCTACGGTGATTTGGGGAACTGCCACAGCGTGAGCTTCGATTCGTCTTTCACCAGAACCCCGCCTGGCAAGATAACGGGGTGGGCCCAAGTCGGCGTTTCGGCGACATGGTAACGGGCAAGCTGCTCGAATTGCTTGTCGCTGGCCCGAAAGACGACCAATTCGCCTTGAGTGGTCAGCGCCCAAAGCACGCCCCCGCTTTGCAACACGGCGGCGTTGTCGCCCAAGTGGCCGTCGCTGGTCCAGAGCGTTTTTCCGGTGGTGAGATCCAGGGCAAAGAGCTGCCCTTTTTGGCGGTGAGAGAAGCCGAATAGCCGTTCGCCATCGGCGACCGGCGAGCTCATGTAGAGCGAGACCTCCTTGTTCTCCCAGATCTTGTCGGTTTCCCACTCGTCGTCGGCCTCTTCGATCCGGTAGCGGTCGATGCCCTTGTTGACGCCGGAGAATATCAGCGAACCTTCGTGCACGATAGGCGTAACGGCGTTCTGGTCGTATTCAGTTTGAAAGGGGATTTTCCAGAGCAGCTTGCCATTTTCGAGATCCACTCCGATACACGACTTCTGCGACTGCGTGACCACTTGACGCACGTCGTTGAGCGTGGTCACCATTGGCGAGGCGTAGCCGGGGCCGTCTTCCGGGCAGGTCCAGAGGGTTTCGCCGTTTTTGATATCCAGCGCGACGAGCGCGCCGTGATCGGGCCCGCCGACGTGGACAATGCACTTGTCTTCATCCACCGCCGGCGACATGGCGGCACCGTAGAGGGGCGAGGTCTTTTCGAACTGTTTGGAAAAAGCCTTCTTCCATTCGCGCTTGCCTGTTTTGGCGTTCCAGCAAGTGAGAATTCCGCCAATGCCAAAGGTGAACACTCGTCCGGCGGCCACGACCGGGGTCGACTTTGGTCCTTTGCCGTGCATCGCCGCCACGGAATTGACCTGGTAGGGCGCCGGATAGGCTTGATGCCATTGCTCTTTGCCATCGGCCGGGTTCAGGCAGGCCAATACCTCGTCTTCGCCGCGGCGGCTGAAGACAAAAACCTTGCCGTCAGCGAGCACTGGCGATGAGTGTCCCAGGCCGACTTCGACCCGCCAGCGCTCGTGCAGTTGGGTGGGCCATTTGGCTGGCAGCTTAAATCCGACGACTTGTCCGTCCCGCTTCGGACCGCGCCACTGAGGCCACTCCTCCAACGCGCAGTAGGTGAGGACGACGAGCACCCAACTCAAGAGGCTCCCCATCCAAATGGCAATCTGGCCCATGGTCGCGTTCCGACGTCGTCGATTGGCCCGCCGTGTGAATGTCCGCCATTCGCACAATTTTGCCCCGCTGTTGCACGGCTTGTCGGCAACGTTGCCTTGAGGGAGCATCTTTCGATTGTACACGGGATTTGAAAAGAGCAAAAAGGAGCAAGCAATTGTGGGCAAATTCAGGTTTTTTCGCGACCGTGCCCGTGGTTGCCAAGGCGTTATAATTGGAATCATCCAACCCACACACCCAAAGCATTCCGCCGGTGATTCTCGATGACGTTCGCCCATTTCACGCTGGCCACGCGCGACGTCGCGCGGACCGCCGAGTTTTTCGCAGCCGCCTTTCTCTGGCGGTCGATCGAGCGGCCCTCCAACATCGATCGCCCGGCGGCCTGGCTGGAGATTGGCCCAGGGCAAGAGATGCACCTGGTCGAGGTGCCCGACTTTGTACCTTCCCCTTTCGAGCGAGAGTTTGGCCGGCATATCGCCCTGTTCTATCCGGCCAGTCAATTCGCCGCGCTCAGGGCGCGGCTCGTTGCTCACGGCGGCAAGCTGATCGAACCGTTGCGCGAAACGCCGTTCGAGCGGTTCTTCTTTCGCGATCCGAATGGGTACGTGTTCGAAGTGATCGACGCCGAGAGGGCTCCGGCAATCGAGTAGGAGCGAGGAATCCGAAACGCTCGTTCTGATGTCTGGGCAAAGGTTGGGATTAGGGCAAGTCGCCGTTTTGCCTCACCCCATGAGAGAGGAAACCGAGCGAATTCCACCGCGGTCCAACTTAATTCGCGCCGCGCAGCTTCATGTAGTAACGCTGCACTACCGGCACGCAACATTGGCCGTCGGCGGCCATCGTCCGACAGTGGGCCTCGGGCGTTTTGGCTTTAGCCAACAACTCGCGGACGCGAGTCGCTCCGCCTTCGCGAACGTCGGCCTGCACATCCTCCGAGGTCAATCCAAAGCAGCCGCATAGCGGCGCGTCGGGATCTTTTGGATAAACCGCATGCCGCAACGAATCGACCATGGCGCGGCGCTCGAACATGTCGAAGTAAACCACTTCGCATTTAGCGAAAGGGCAGAAATAGGCCGATTCGGCCAGGCTGCTCGCGGCGCCCGCTTTAACGTGTGCCCGCCAGGTCTCGCCCACCACGGCAATGCCCAGCGAGTCGCACGCCGGACAATGGCCTGCTCCGGTATCATCGGGTTCGCGAACGAAGGCTTTGTTCATGAGGAAGGCTGGAGGTTGTAGGCCATCGGCCGTAAGTAAGTCAAATTTCTACCCTCCTCGCGCCTCCGGCCTAGACTTTCGGTTCCCAGTTGGGCCGGTATTCGCGACTCCACAGGGCCGATGCAGCCGGATCGTTTTGAATCTGGCCGGAACGTGGATCGAGATCGAGCGTGTGGCCGGTGCGGTACGCGATGTTGCCCAAGTGGCAGAGCAACGTGCTCTTGTGCCCCTCTTCGATATCGGCATTGGGCCGGGCCCCGGAGCGAACGCACTCGAGAAAATTCTTCAGATGCGGATCGTGCCCTTCAAAGCCGTTCGTCTGGCTGGCGATTTGTTTGTCGCCGGCATCGAGTATTTTATAGCCGCTGAAATCGAGGACCATGGAGCCGCGATCGCCATAGAACGCGATCCCGAAGGTCGAGCCCTCGAAGCCGTGCCGGTGCCAATTGCGGCCTTCCCAGGTAATCGCCTTGTCGCCGAAGTCGTAGGTGACGACGTGCGTGTCGGGTGTCTCTTGATCATCATCGAAGAAATACTTGCCGCCACCGGCGCTGACCCGGCGCGGATAGTCGACGCCTAAACCCCAACGGCAGATGTCGAGCGAGTGGATGCCGTTGTTGCCAAGCTCTCCGGTGCCCCAGTTCCAAAACCAGTGCCAGTTGTAATGCACTACGTTATCGCGGTACTCGCGCTCCGGGGCCGGGCCCTGCCACAGGGCATAGTCCAAGCCGGGCGGGACGCTTGTCGGCTTGCCGTGCCCGATCGACCCGCGCGTGACGGTGTACCAGCCGCGCGAGAAGAGCACGCGACCGATCTCGCCGGCGCGCAACCGCTCGATGGCCTCGATGTGGCCCGGCATGCTGCGGCGCTGCGTGCCCAGTTGCACCACGCGCGCGTGTTTGCGGGCGGCGGCGATCATGAGTTCGCCTTCGCGGGGGTTGTGGCTGGCCGGCTTTTCGACATACACGTGTTTGCCAGCCGCGCAGGCCAAAATCGTGGCCGGCGCGTGCCAATGGTCGGGCGTGGCGATCACGACGGCGTCGACCGTGGCGTCGTCAAAGATGCGGCGCAAATCGCCAACCCGTTTGGGAGCTTGATCTTGCTTAACGGCCACCGCGCTGACCGCTTTGTCGATCACGCGCTCGTCGACATCACATACGTAAGCAATACGGGCGCCACCCAGCGCGGCAAAACTGCCGGCCAGCGCCGCGCCGCGCCCGTTGGTGCCGATCACTCCCAGAACGACGGCTTCTTGCGGACTATCGGCGGCGCGCGCCGCAGGCGATACTGCCGAAGTTGCCAAGGTGCCGGCCATCAAGGCCGATTGACGCAGAAACGCGCGGCGCGAAGCGGATGTGCTCATCGGTGAATGGCTCGCTAGAAATTTACTTAGACCCGCTGCTATCTAAAGATAACCGCGATATGAGAGTCGGTGCAAATCGCGGCAGGCCCGGTTGTTGGCAATCGGAACAATCCGCTGCACGCAAGGGCGATTTGACGGCCGAATCCACAGCCAGGTCTCTGGTCGCGACGTTCGGCACGCCCTCGGCAGTCCGCTTGGTGACCCCCTGCTGGTGTCAGCTTTGATTGTTGACATGCCAGCCCACGCGTCCTTAACATGATTGCACTTCATTTCAGATTGCGCGAGCTGGGCATCTGCTTGAGAGTACTGGTTTTAATCCATCACGGCACAAAATGTGTCCAGGTTCCGACTCGTTTTGATGGCATGGAGGGGCCTTAACCGCCGAGGAGCATGCGCCGAATCTGCTGGTGTCTTTGCAGGTCGGGTCAACAATGTGTGGGGCAGCCCAGGTGTGAACGGGCCGTTGTGCTTTCTCTCGTCAAGCCAGACCGCCATGGGGCGTGGGCGTCCCGGGGAAGTTCTCCGTCGACGTACTGATTTCCCAATGATTGGCCACGCCAGTCGGACTGGGCACATCGCACCGGGATCCGGCACCTAGGGCACCGCTTACGAATATGAACTCGCCGCAAGACTCGTTGAAAAAAAATCCGCAGGACGCCAGTGAACCGAACGGCTCCCCCTCAAGCCCCGAAAGTCCTCTGGAGGAATTCGAGAATCTGACCGATCAGGCCGCCCAGCAGCTAGGCATCGATCCGACGAAGGCGACGTTGGACGAAAGCCGGACGCTGGGCGATCGCTTCAAAACAGTGCTGATCGGCAAACCGCGCGACCTGACCGACACGTCGATCTACCACACGCTGTCGTTGGCGGCATTTCTGGCCTGGGTCGGGCTGGGTGCCGACGGACTATCTTCGTCCGCTTACGGCCCGGCGGAAGCGTTTGGAAATTTGATCACCCCGACCGGCGATCATACCTATCTGGCGATCTTCTTGGCGCTGGCCACGGCCATCACGGTATTCATCATATCGGCCTGTTACAGCCACATCATCGAAGAGTTTCCCACCGGCGGCGGCGGCTATCTGGTGGCTTCCAAATTGTTGGGACGGCGCGTGGGCGTGATTTCCGGCTGCGCGCTATTGGTCGATTACGCGTTGACGATTACCGTCTCGATCGCCGCGGCCGGCGACGCGCTCTTCGGCTTGTTGGGCACTGACTGGACATTTGCCAACCTGCCGCCCGATCAGTGCAAACTCTTGGCCGAGTTTGCCGCCATTGCGGTGCTGATCGTGCTCAACCTGCGCGGGATCAAAGAATCGGTGATGGTGCTCGTGCCGATCTTCATGGTCTTCCTGCTTACACATGCGATTTTGATCTTGGGCACGTTAGTGCTGAACGTCGGCGCGGTAGGCAGCACGGCGGAACATATCACCAGTGGCATTCGCGACGGATTAGAGCAGCCCGGTTTTGGACTGTTCGGGATGCTGCTGTTGTTCTTGCACGCGTATTCGTTGGGCGCCGGCACCTATACCGGAATCGAAGCGGTTTCCAATAGCATGCCAGTGATGCGGGAGCCCCGCGTCGCCACGGGCAAGCGAACCATGGTGTATATGGCCACTTCGCTGGCGCTGACGGCCGGTGGCTTGATGATCGGTTATTTATTACTGAATATCCGCCCGACACACGAGAAGACCATGAACCAATTGCTTACCGAAGGGTTCGTCGACAAGCTCGGCTTGCCGGGCTGGAGCGCGGCGGCCTTCGTGTTGGTGACCGTTGTTTCCGAGGGCGCGCTGCTGATCGTGGCGGCGCAGGCCGGTTTCATCGACGGTCCGCGCGTGTTGGCCAGCATGGCCCGCGACTCGTGGGTGCCTCACTGGTTCGCCAACCTTTCCGAGCGCCTGGCGACGCACAACGGCGTTTTCCTGATGGGCTTGGCCGGGCTGGCCGCGTTATGGGTGACCGGTGGCAATGTCTCGAAACTCGTGATCATGTATTCAATCAACGTGTTCGTCACGTTTTCGCTCTCCATGATCGGCATGTGCCGCCACTGGTATGATGTGCGCCGCACCAGCCCGCTCTGGCGGCGACGACTAGCGCTATTCGTGTTCGGTGCCGTGATGTGCTTGTCGATTCTAGTGGTCACGGTGACGGAAAAGTTCGAGGAAGGCGGCTGGGTCACGCTGGCGGTCACCGGGTTGTGCGTCGGCTTGTGCTTCTCGATTCGCCACTACTACGACCGGGTGGTGCAGAAACTGGAGCGGCTAAGTAGCCTGCTGGAAATCGTCACGCCCACCGGAACGCCGGTGGCCGGCGAGCCCGATCCGAAAAAGCCAAGCGCGGCGATTCTCGTCGGCGGATACAGCGGTCTGGGGGTCCACACGTTTTTGAATGCGATTCGCTTCGGGCCGGGCAAATTCGATAGCGTGCTGTTTCTTTCCGTCGGCGTGGTCGATTCGGGCAATTTCAAGGGGGGCGACGCCGTCAAAGATTTACGCCAACACACGGCCAGTTCGCTCGACCAATACGTCGATCACGCCCGGCGGCTCGGAATGCCGGCTTCCGGGTTCATGGCCATTGGAACCGACCCGGTCGACGAATTGGAGCATCTGTGCGTGGCGGTGAAAAAACGCTTCCCGCGGGCGATTTTTTTCGCCGGCCGGTTGGTATTTCAAAAGGATACGTGGTATCAACGACTCTTGCACAACGAGACGTCGTACTCCTTGCAGAGGCGGCTGCAGTGGGATGGCGTGCCGATGGTGATTTTGCCCACACGAGTCAAATAGTATCCTCGCGCCTCAACCTTGTCCCGTGGAATGCTTGAGCGCGGCCGCCGTGATTGGGCATGCCGCGGCGCGTACAAGGGCGATCAATCGGGCTTTCACCGGGCGAGGATTTTACCATGGCTGACAAGCAACTGCGCGCCGGCGCGGCAACGAGCAACATCACGCCCCCTTTGGGCGTTTCGCTCAACGGCGGCATGGCCGATCGCACGGCCGAACACATTCACGATGAATTGCACGCGCGGTGTCTGGTGTTGGACGACGGCTCGACGCGGCTGACGATCGTGGTCTGCGATAGCTGCATGATCCCGCAGGCGATTCTCAACGAGGCCAAGCACCTGGCGCATAGTCACACGGGGATCCCGATGGATCATATGCTGATTTCAGCCACGCACACGCATACCGCGCCGACGCTAGGCGCCGTTTTTCAAAGCGAGCCCGATCCGCGCTACGGCCAGTTCATCGCGGTGCGGATCGCCGACGGCATTCGCCGCGCGGTGCATCATTTGGCGCCGGCGAAAATCGGCTGGGGCAGGGGACGAGAAGAGTCGCAAGTCTTCAACCGCCGCTGGAAAATGAAAGGCGGCGTGGAGCTCGTCGATCCGTTTGGCCGGCCCGACCGCGTGAAAATGAATCCGCCGCAAGGTAGCGCCGAGCTGTTGGAACCGGCCGGGCCAACCGATCCCGAAGTGGGCGTGCTGGCGGTGCAAACCGCCGACGGCAGGCCGATGGCGCTGGTGGCCAACTACTCGCTCCACTATGTCGGCGGCACCGGGCCGGGCGAAGTTTCCGCCGACTATTACGGCGCGTTTGCCGATCGCGTGCAGCAACTGCTCGCGGCCGATCGGTTCGATCCGCCCTTCGTGGGCATGATGTCCAACGGCACCAGCGGCAATATCAACAACATCAATTTTCGCGAGAAAGGCGAAGCCCAGCCCCCCTACGCTCAAATCCGCAAGGTGGCCAATTTGCTGGCCACCGAGGCGGCCCGCGTGGCCCAGTCAATCGAATATCGGCCGTGGGCGCCCTTGGCCATGCGCGAAGCCAGGCTATGGCTTGGCCGGCGTCCGACACCCAAGGACGAAGTGGCCCGTGCAAAGTTCATCTTGTCGAAAGCCACCGGCCCGGTGCTGCGCGGGGTCGAAGAGATTTACGCCCGCGAAACGGTGCTGCTCAACGAATATCCGCCGTTGGTGGAAACGATCGTGCAAGCGCTAAAGATCGGCGACTTGGGCATCGCCAGCTCGCCTTGCGAGACATTCGTCGAGACGGGCCTGGCGATCAAAGCGGCCAGTCCGCTGAAGCCGACGTTCACGATCGAGCTGGCCAACGACTACTGCGGCTATTTGCCGACTGCCGAACACCACCAGCTCGGCGGCTACGAAACCTGGCGTGCCCGCAGCAGTTTTTTGGAAGTCGACGCCGAAGCCAAGATCCGCGCCAAGATTTTGGAGCAGCTCGATCTGGTGGCCAAATCCTAGTGTGGAGCGGCTTATCCGAGAACCCTCTCCCCTCGCGGAAGAGGGCAGGGTGAGGGGCCGTTCAGAACTGGCCCTACATCCCCTTTCCTTTCGTGTTCAGCTTGATGCGCACCAGATACATGTCGGCGGTGATGTAGAGCACGCTGCCGTCGTCACCCCAGGCGACGTTGGCCGTGGCTTCGCCGGTTTCGAAGCTGCCCAGGTGCGTTCCGTCGGGAGCGAAGACGTGCACGCCGCCAGGACCCGTGGCAAACAGGTTGCCGGCCTGATCGATGTCCATTCCATCGGGCAGGCCCTTCTTGCCGGCCTTCGCCCAAGACGTCGAATCGAAGAACACGCGGCCTTTGCCCAGGGTGCCGTCGGATTTTACGTCAAAGGCCATCCACACCGCCGCGGCCGGATCGGACTGGGCGACGTAGAGCGTTTTTTCGTCCGGCGAAAACGCGATGCCGTTCGGCCGTGTCATGTCCTTGGTCAAGAGCGTCACCTGGCCGTCTTTCGCCAGGCGATACACGCCGCAAAAGTCAAGCTCGCGCCGCGGGTCGTCGAAATTCTTGGGCAGCCCGTAGGGCGGGTCGGTGAAATAAAGATCGCCGTTCGATTTATAAACGGCGTCGTTGGGGCTGTTGAGTCGCTTGCCCTGGTAGCTATCGACCAGCGTTTTTTTGCCGCCATCTTTTTCCAAACGCGACACCCGGCGGTCGCCGTGTTCGCAGAACACGACGCGTCCTTGCGGATCCAAGAGCAACCCATTGCTGCCAGGTTCCTTGCCGTAATCGACCACGCCCGTGTAGCCGGCAGGTTTCATGAACAGGCTGATCCCTTCGCCCTCTTTCCATTTCATCACCGAATTACGCGGAATATCCGAGAAGAGCAGATAGCCTCCATCTTTGATCCACACCGGCCCTTCCGACCAGTCGAAGCCGTCGGCGAGTTGCTCCATGTGGGCATCCTTGGGCACGATCTTGTCGAAGCGCGGATCTTTGCGCTCGATCTTGCCGAAGCTGGGGAATATTGTTTTTTCGGCCCCCAGCGCCATCGGCGCCAGCGCCACAGCGGTGGCCAGCGCAGGTAGCAACGCAAACTTCGCGGACGTGGATCGCAACATATGAAAACCCCCCGGGCAAAGCGTGGTTGTCGAAATGGCGGGAAAACTTCGAAGCCAACGTGACACTACGCTAGCGAGTCGCGCAAGCGCGCGTCAAGTATTTGGGTTGAGAAACTTGCGGACCTGCGGCAGATATCCGATCGCCGCCCCCACCGCTAGCCCCACACCGTGCGCCGTGTTGGCGGCTTGCGGACCGGGCAGCAGGTGCAACAGGCAGATCACAAACCAACCCATCATCAGCAGAACGGTATTCGGGTTAAGGTACAAGCCCGAAGTTGGATCGAATCGGCCCCGAATCCAAGCATATCCAAACAGACCGTACACGACGCCCGACATGCCGCCGAACGCCGGTCCGGCGACTAGAAATTGCCCGAGATTGGACGGAATTGCGATTGCCAGCACCATCGCGGCGAATCCTGCCCAGCCGAGGCGCGTTTCGATGATCCGCCCCAGATCGTAAAGCCACATCATGTTGAACAGCAGGTGCCACACCCCATAGTGAATGAAAATCGGAGTCACTAACCGCCAGATCTGACCTTGCATGATGTCAGCCAGGCTGGACCGATGCGTGGAAATGAAGAGATTCATCATCACCGGTTCGCTCTGCGCGCCCATCTCGGTCAAGACCGCGACTGCCACGCTGATTGCAATCAGGAAAACAGTTACCCGGGGACGGCGCCAAGATCGAGACCAAACCTGGCGCATGTCGACATAATTCTTTTGGGATTGTTTGGCGCGCTCGGCGGCTTCGCGGCGGGCCACCTTGGCGTCGCGCTCGGCGGCCAGGTAACGAGGCTCTCGCGGTTGCTGGAGATATTGCTCCAATTCTTGCTTGCTGCGCGGAACCTGGTTTTCATCGAGAATCCAGACCGCCCAATGATCGGCCGAGGGATCGACCTTGGAGCCGATGCCCAGGGTGAGCAGATAATCCGCAAAACGCTCGGCGTCTTGTTTCGAGGGGAGCGTGCCGGCTTGCCGCATGAGGAAGTGTCGCGATTCGGTGGGTGAAATCAATTTCGCGGCGGGAAAACAGGTCGGCGGTTGGCTCAAGTTCATTACGGGCCGAGCCGCACGTGTTGCACCTGGTTATCCAGCAGCCACTGTAGCCATTTCTCTTGATCTTCGCTAATTTCCACTTCCGCTTGGTTTTCGCTGTCCAGCGGCGACACGAGCATCAAAATGCCCTCGTCCAACCAGCGCCGAGCGTCTTCCAAGCGAATCCAATACTCGTCTGGGGGCAACTTCGGTATGCGAGGCTCGCCCGGCCCCTCGTCCGCACCTGGCACGGCCATGAAGTAATGAATATCGCGCCGGAACCGCGGAGGCATCTCCAGCGGCGGCAAATTCGATCGATCGACAGCATAAACTCGCATCGCGGCAACCAGCAAGTGTCGCACGTTGTCTTGCATGTTTCGACGTTTCGCATTTAGCGTACCAAAACGAACCGCCGCTGGCCACGCACGCACCGATTGCGCATCAAGTTACATGCTTTGGCCGGCCAGAAAACCGGTGCTCCAGGCCGCTTGAAAATTATAACCGCCAATCGGCCCGTCCAAGTCGAGCACTTCGCCGGCCCAATATAGGTTTTGACCAATTTGCTTTGCATGCTGCGCGAATCGACTTCATCCAGCGCCACGCCACCGGCCGTGACCTCGGCCTTTTTCAAGCCGCAAGTCCCGTTGATGGGGATGGATAGCCGCTTGAATGTCTCGACCACGCGAGTTCGAGCGCGGCTGCCGAGTTCTGCCGCCTTGCGTCCCGGCGATAACCCGGCGACTTTCTTATGGTAGTCCACTCGGCTGGCATGGACGAGCCCCGCCGATTCAAGCTATGCTCTCCCCCTTTCGCGGAACGTGGCGAGTTACGGTGATGTATTGATGCCTAGCAATGCGATGGGCTTGGCCGTTTGTGCCGAAATGCCGAATTTGCCGGGGCTTCCGATGGTCGCCCCTCGACCATTAATTACCTAGGACGCAATAAGATGTCGGAAGCTCATGATTGGGCGGCAGTGCTGATATTTGCAGGCACGTACGCCATCATTGCGTTCTCTAGAGTTCCTTGGCTGCACTTGGATCGGCCCGGGGCGGCGGTTTGCGGCGCGGTCTCAACGTGCTGTTGGAGGAAAGCGGGTTTTTCGAGTTGACTTCCAGCGCCGTCTTGAGCCGCACAGGTTCGCCCGTGCAATTGCTCATCGGACTCACCATCCTCTCGGCCGTCCTTTCGGCTTTGTTTCTCAACGACACGGTATGCTTGATGCTCACCGTCCCCGTGCTGGCGATCTTGCGCCGCAGCGGGCTGCCGAACTTGCCTTACCTGGTCGCCCTGGCGATGAGCGCCAATATCGGCAGCGTGATGACGGTCGTCGGAAATCCGCAGAACATGCTGATCGGCAATTACAGCGGATGGACCTACGCCGGGTTTTTCCTGTGGATGGCGCCGGTGGGAGTCGCGAGTGTGGCGGCGTTGGTGATGATCTTGCTTGTGTTCTACGGATCGCGCCTGCGGGCCGCCGCTGGCACGATGCGGGCCAAGGCATCGCAAGGAGACGCGCAACCCCAACTCGACCGAGAGCTGTTGATCAAGTCGCTGGTGGTCTTTTCGGGCATGTTGCTGGCGTTCGTGCTGATCGGCGATTTGCCGCTCGTGGCGATTGGCGGGGCCATGATCTTACTCGTGATTTCGCGCCGCTCGCCGGCACAAATTCTCGGGCAGGTGAATTGGGTCTTGTTGGCGTTTTTCGCCGGACTGTTTATCGTCGTTCGCGGCCTGGAACAGACCGGACTGGTGAAGGACCTGGCCGACGCCGTGCAGCCAATGTATGGCTCGACACTGGCCACGCAGGTTCCGGTGTTTGGCGCCGTGACCGTCGTGGCCAGCAACGTGGTTTCCAACGTGCCGTTTGTCGTGCTGGCGCGCCAGATCGTGCCCACACTCATCGAACCGCAACTGATGTGGCTCGTGTTGGCGATGGCCAGCACGTTGGCCGGCAACCTGACGATTCCCGGATCGGTAGCCACGCTGATCGTGTTGGAAACCGCCCGGCAGCATCGATCCGGCCGCGAAACGTCCGTCGGGTTTTTCGAGTTCCTGCGTGTCGGCATTCCCGTCACCCTCGTGACCACGACGCTGGGAACGTCGATCCTGGTCGCTGAGCACTGGCTGTTCGGCAGTTCCCATTGACAACGGGCCGGCCTCTTGTGCGACGCGGCCGGCGAGTCGAACCGATTGTGGTTCAAGTGCTCATGAGCAGCGCGGGCCGCTCATTTGCCTTCCTCGTCCTGGTTCTCCGGAAAAGTATTCTGGAGGTGTCCCCGCAGTTCCGCCACCACGCCGGCGAATTTTGGATCGCCTGCCAGGTTCTTGAATTCTCGCGGGTCGTTTTCGTGATCGTACAGCTCGACCCCGCGCTTGCCGTGATCCCACTCGGTGTATCGCCAGCGCTCGGTGCGCACCGACCGGCCGGGGAATTTGCCGCGCTCGACTTGCGTGAAGGCCGGCCGATTCCAAGCCCCAGTGGGATTGTCAAGCAGCGGCCGCAAGCTCACTCCCGGTAAATTCGCGGCCGGCGAAGCTCCGCACAGGTCGGCGAGTGTCGGATAGATGTCGATTGTCTCCACCACGCGCGGCGAGCCCCGACCATTGCCCTTGGCGCCCGGCGCGGCGATGACGAGCGGCACGCGGGCCGACTCCTCGAACAGGCTCTGCTTCATCCACTGCCCGTGCTCGCCGAGCAAATAGCCATGATCTCCCCAGAGGACGACGACGGTGTTGGCGGCCAGTTTCAAGCGGTCGAGCGCGTCGAGCAACCGGCCGACTTGCGCATCCATGAACGTGATCGCGGCAAAGTACGCTTGCGTGCATTGGCGGCATTGCTCGTCGGTCAATCCATAATTGAGCGGGCGGATTTGAATCGCCGGTTCGGGAATGTCGTCCTGATCGTCCGGCGGATTGAACGGCAGCGAAATCGATTCCAGCGGATACATGTCGAAATATTTTTTGGGGGCGATGTATGGCGTGTGCGGTCGATAAAAACCCACGCCGAGGAAGAAGGACTCGTCGCAATGCGCTTCGAGCAGTCGAATCGCCCCGGTGGCCGACTTGCCGTCG
>JACQFF010000076.1 GCA_016200205.1 Planctomycetia bacterium | reverse complement strand
GGTTTTGAAATAGCTTCTAGTGATTGGTGGCCAGCGGTGAGCGGCCGCCACCGGGCGCTTTTGGCTCGCCACCAGCCACCAGCCACTGACCACGAAGCACTACCACATGTCCAAACCGGCAGTCATATTGCTCTCCGGGGGCCTCGATTCGGCCACGACCGCCGCGATCGCGCGCGCCGAGGGGTTCGAACTCGCTGCGCTCTCGTTCGATTACGGTCAGCGGCATCGCGGAGAACTCGACGCCAGCCGCCGCGTGGCCGAAAGTCTGGGAGTGCGGCGACACGTGACCTTGAACATCGACCTGCGACAATTCGGCTCAAGCGCGCTCACCTCGGCCATCGACGTGCCCAAGGGTCGCACTCGCGCCGAAATGGAAACCGGCATTCCGATCACTTATGTGCCGGCCCGCAACACGGTGTTCCTCTCGTTTGCCCTGGGCTATGCCGAGGTGCTCGGCGCTGCCGACATTTTCATCGGTGTCAACGCGGTCGATTACAGCGGCTATCCCGATTGCCGGCCCGAATACATCGCCGCCTTCGAGCGGATGGCGAATTTGGCGACCAAGGCGTCGGTCGAAGGCAGGCTGCGGTTTAGAATTCATACGCCGCTAGTGCAGTTGACCAAGGCGGAAATTATTCGCCGGGGCACAAAACTCGGCGTGGACTACAGTCTGACGCGCAGTTGCTACGATCCCGATCCATCGGGCGCGGGCTGCGGCAATTGCGATGCCTGTCTGTTGCGGCTGAAAGGTTTTGCGGAGGCGGGGCTGACCGATCCGGCGCCCTATCGGAAATGAAAATCGCCGAAATCTACAAGAGCGTGCAAGGCGAGGGTTTTCTCGCGGGCGTCGAAAGCGTGTTCGTGCGCACAAGCGGCTGCAACCTGCGCTGTTGGTATTGCGATACCCCCTACACCTCGTGGTCGCCCGAGGGCGAGGATCTGTCGGTCGACGAAATTCTCGCGCGGATCGACGATTTCCAGTGCAGTCACGTCGTGCTCACCGGCGGCGAGCCGATGCTCTTCGCAGAATTGATTCCGTTGGCCGCCGGGCTGCGCGAGCGACGGCGGCACATCACGATCGAAACGGCCGGCACGCTCTACTTGCCGGTCGAATGCGATTTGATGTCGCTCAGCCCCAAGCTGGCCAATTCGACCCCCAGCCCGGCACAGGCGCCAGGCTGGGCGAGCCGTCACGACCGCACGCGGCATGCCCCCGCGGTAATTCGCCGCCTGGTGAGCGAATATCCGTACCAGCTCAAATTCGTCGTCGATCTGCGGAGCGACTGCGAGGAAGTCGAGGAGTATTTGCGCGATTTTCCCGAAATCGACCGCGCGCGGGCCATGCTGATGCCGCAGGGGACCGATGCCGAAACATTGGCTCGGCAAGCCGAATGGCTCGAGCCTTATTGCCGCGAGCACAATTTACACTTCTGTCCGCGGAAGCAGATCGAGTGGTTCGGGTTTGTCCGCGGGACTTGAACCCGCTCGGACCCATTACCACACTGACGTTTTCTCTCATCATTGTGACTTTCGTGTCGTCGTGGTAAGAATCCGACGGCCGAGATCTAGATCCGTTTATCTCGTCGGCGAATCGAGCTGATTGAGAATCCGGCCAATTTCACCGACCGCCGCGTTTAGCGAAGCGACGGCCATCTGAAAATTGGTGTGGCTGGAGATTTCCGGCTGGATCCGGGCGAACTGTTCGCTGGCCCCGCGCAGCTTGGAGAATTTTTTGCGGGCCAGGTGCAGATATTCCGCGGCGTTTTTCTCACGCCAGGCGGCGCCGACGGCCAACTGATAGTCATAGAGCGCGCGGTGGACGTCTTGCAGTTCTTCGTCCTCTTGGGCCTCGTCGCTGTGCTTCAAAAACGCGCGGACCATCCACACGTGGCTCAACAGCGTCTCGAGCCGCCGCATCGTTTCGTCAGGATTCATGGCTGCACCGATTCGCGCTGCCCAACCCATGGGCCGCCGCGATTAGACTGGAGCGGCTTCGGGTGTGGACTGGGAGGGGGTTTCGGGCGCGGGGTGCGCGGCGCCTTTGGGCGCGAAGATCAGCACGGTCACCGCGCCGGCCGCCACCACGATCAGGCCCGCGTAAAACATCGGATGCAATTGATCGTAGTTGCCCTCGTGAATCACGCTGACAAAGGTATTGATCACCGGGGCGCCGCCAAAGACCAAAGGCATCACTCGGCTCTTCCCACTTCGTCAGCAACAGCGTCGGGACGATCACGGCGATCAGAAAGTAGGCCAACCCGACGCAGAGAAAGGGCCGCAAGCGGCTGCCGGCCATCGCGGTTTGTCCGCGGTGCAAGGTCGGGCCGTAAACGCCCCAAGCCAGCGCGGTCATGGCCGTAAATGCGAAGACCAACAATCGGTCCCAGCCGGGATGCGGCACGGTCGAATCACTCTGTTTCGCCGTATCCACGGCAGCCGGCGTATCGGTTTGTTGCACCGCGACTTTTTCGGCCCCAGCGTTTCTGTGCGGTCGAAAAGAGAGCACGATCATGGCGCCTGCAATCACCAAAATCAAACCCGCAAAGAAGATCGGACTGGCTTGCTTGTAGGACCTGGCCCAGTACATCGTCAGAAACGTGTTCACGACCGGCGCACAGCCGAAGACCAGCGGCATGACATACACGGGGCTGCCGCGATAGAGAAATGCCAGGATAATACCCAGCGCTCCAATCGCTCCGGCGGCACCTGCGGCCAGGCTCCAGAAAATGCCCGAGCTGGACCAGTGCCCCGTCTCGCCTGCCATTCTCAGTAGCACGCCCGGCGCGAGCACGGCGATCAGAAAGTAAGCCAGCCCGACGCAGATGAACGGCCGCAGCGCGCTGCCTTGCATGTCTTGCTTGCCCAATTGCAAGACCGGGCCGTAGACACCCCAGGAGAGCACGGCCAGGGCGATAAACAACAGCAGGGCAAGCAGGCCTTTCATGGCGATTCTCCGAAATGCAACAGCGGCTGTTTTGTGGCAGGAGCCCGTCAGCTTAGCGATTCTTGGGGCGTTTGCCCAGGCAATGTTCGCCCAGAAGTGCTCACGTCGCTTGCGGTCTACTCTTCGCGTAGTGCTGGCAGCAAATCGGCGCGCAGCGTGGCTCGCACGGCAATGGTGCCGGAAAGCAGACCGACCACCAGCACCAATCCCAGCGTGAGGGCCAGCGAGAGCCAGGGGACTGCGGCGCCTCCGCTGAGCCAGTGAGGCAGCACGGCCACCAACGCGGCCACGACGCCCACGCCGAGCCCACCGATCAGCAGCAATGAATTCTCGATCATCACTAGCCGGGCCAGCAGCGCGCGGCGAAAACCGGCCGCCCGCATCAAAGCCAGTTCGCCGCGCCTCTCCAGCACGCCGCGGAGCTGAACGGTGGCCAGCCCAAAGGTGCCCAACAATAAGCCGAGGCCGCCCAAGCTTTGAAACGTCGAGAGATAAGTATTTTGCACGGCAAAAAATCCGGCCAGCCGGTCCACGGTTCTTTCGGCGTCGAAGCCATAATCGCCCAGCGACCCTTCCAACGTTCGTCGCACTTTCTGGATCGGCTCGCCTCGGCTGTCAATCAGAAAAAAGCGATAGCCGCTGACCTGGGGAAAATGCGCGAGAAAGGCTTTTTCACCGCACAGCACGTCCCCTTGAAAAATGCTGTTCTTGAGCAAGCCGACGATTTGCAATTTCGAATTGCGGCCGTGGCCGTCGGTGATTTCCAAACTTTCGCCGACCTTGCCTTTGTGGAAACTGTACTGGGCCGTGTTGAAGTCGAGCACGATCGGAATCACGTTCGTGCCATCGGCACGATCGGGCAATGGCTTTTCCAGCAGCAGCCAAGGGTTTTCATGCTCGTCGGCGGTTTGCGCGGCGCTGGCCGCCCAAGCAAACCCGCCGCGGCGCACCAGGAGATCGGTGACGCCCAACACGCGCGGCTGCGTCGGCTGATAAAGATTCAAGCAACTGGCGTCATCTCCGGCCTTGACGCGCAGCGGCACGGTCGCGCATTTTTGCAGCAGCTCGTCCGCATCGGCCGAAAAACCAAGCTCCGCGCGGCCGCTGGCCGAGTTGAGATTTTGATAGATCGGTTGATCGCTCTGGGCGACCAGGTCGAAACCGCCGCTGCCGCTGTTGTTGCCTCGGCTTTCGCTGGCCGGATCGAGGCGAAACGCGCTTAAGGCCACGATCAGAAAACTGGCGGCGGCAATCAGGTCAACTGTGAGCGTGCTGCGGCTGGGATTGCGTGCGCCATTGCGAATGGCCAAGCGGGCGATCGGCACGCTCGCGGGGCCCGAGAGCGAAACAGTCGAGCCGGCACGCAAGCAATTCCAGATGAAGGTCAAGCCCGCGGCCAGGAACAGGGCGCCAGAGCCGAAAAAGGCCCCGGCTTGCCCTTCGCCCCCCAATCCCGTGGCAGCAACGCCCAGAGCCGCCGCCGCGATGACCATCGCGCCGGGTACGATCCGGCCGCCGCGCGATGGTCCACGGGCAAACGCGCCGTCTTCATCCGTTTGCCGCCCGAGCAGGCGCCGCACCGAGAGGTGGCCCAAGCGTCGGAGGGTCCACAAAATGGTCAAGAGCGAGACGATCACGCCGCTGGCATAGCCGATGGCGAGACTCCTGGGCGTGACATACAGTTCAAGGAAGGGCGTGCTGATGGCGCTCAACCACCAGGTGCTCAGGCCCTTGAGCATCAGCCAGGCATAGCCCATGCCGGCCACGACGCCGGCCAGCGAACCGGCCGCGGATATGAAAAACCCCTCGGAGGCCAACGCGCCGGCCACCGTGCGGCTGCCGAGGCCGACGGCCCGCAGGATGCCGATCTCCGCCGAGCGTTGTTCAATGCCCAGTCGAAACAAAAGCGCAATCAGCATTAGCGCCGAGATCATAATGAAGAGGCTGAAGCCTACAAACAAGGCGTCGAAGGGGGTCGTTCCTTCGGCGGCCATCAACCCCATCCGCTTGACGGCCATGAATTGAAAACCGGACGCCGCCGGGTCGAGTTTCAACTTCGCCGCCAAGGCTGCAACATTTTCGCCCGCCGGCGGCGCAAAGCGCATCGATGTGGTGTTGCCGAATCGGCTCGACCACAACTTCTGCCCGGCCGCAAGTGAAACGAACGCTTTGGGCGTCGTGCGAAAATCGTCCCAATATTTTTCGTCCTTTTTGCGCACCCGGCCCGAGTCGAACGGGAACGGCGCATTCCAGTCGCCGATCGAGACGCGATCCGTCACGCCGGGCATTTGCGGCGTAAGATCCGGATCGGCCGCGGCGCCGGAGATGGCCGCGATCGTTTTCAAGCGAAATTTGGCTTTCGACTCGCGCACTTCGGCGTGCGTGCTTTCCGGCTCGAAGAACGTGATCTCGATCTCGGCGCCTGGCTGAATTCCCAAGTCTTCGGCAGCCCAGGTGTTGAGCGCGATTTCGTTGTCGGCCAAGGGTTCAATTGGCTGGCCGTCGGGCGTGGTGAAGGGGCCCAGCGGTGGCTTCGAAGTGAAATCGATTGCCGTGATCGTGGAATAGGGAATCTCGTGACCGCCGCCGGCGATCGTGTTGGCCAGATACGTGAACACGCTCTGCGGATGCTCGGCGGCGAATGCGCTTTCAACTGCCGAAACCGCCGCTGGATCGAGCAACATGCGGTTGCTGGTGATTCGAACATAACCGCGGTGGTGCAAATCGAGCTGAATGCCGTAGTCGACCAGCGTGGGCCGCAAGTTGGCATTCAAAATGTCGTGCGCGTCCAAGGTTGGGGCGATTCCGCTGCGGCCAGCGACAAAAATCGCGTTCACTTTTCCCGGCTGCTCCAGTGCATCCTGCAACGTTTCGGTGGCCACGAACGCGTCGTGCGGAAGCTGCTGGTTGGGGTGCAGGCCAAAGCGGCCCAATCCTTCGGCGGCGATAATGTCCGTGACCACCAGGCGGCGGTTGCGAATCGTTTCGGTTTTGCGGCCCAACGCGCTGTCGGGCGGGATCTGGCTGACTTGCCCGATCCGCAACAGCACTTCGTCACCCACCGAGGCGGCAATTTCCGTCGCCAACGGCGCGTTGAGAACGATTTCGCCCCGGCCAGGCGACTTTTGCGGTCCACCGCCGCCCAACGTCCAAAACCGCTCGTCGCAGCCGAGTACCGTGACGCGGCCCGCGCGCAACGCGCCATCGCCGCGTGGGTTTTCAACGGTGCCTTGCACCAGCACGGCCGGGATCGCCTGGCTGTAATGGTCGGAAAAACTGAGTTGACTCTCCAGCTCGCCGGCAAGTTGCGGTCGGAAGAACCGGTCGGTGACGAGCACTTCATCGATTTGCCCCAATTGATCGAGCAGCAGATGGCGCAAGCTGCCGCGCATCGAGTCGCCCACCAGAAGCGCGCCGGTCAAGACGGCGCTGGCGGCCATGACGGCCAGCATCACGGCGACGTTGGTGCGCCAATGAAAACGCAGGCTTCGCAGGATGAGTTTCGCGAGCGACACGGTTGACGACTCTATTCCAATTTGCCTTCGTTCAATTCCATCCGCCGCTGGAGCATGCCGGCCAGGTCAAGGCTATGGGTGACGACAATCAACATGGTCTGCTCGAGCGATTGCAATTCGAGGAGCAGTCGAGCGACGGTGGCGGCCGTGGTGCGGTCGAGGTTGCCCGTCGGCTCGTCGGCCAAAAGCAACTCAGGGCGGTTGACCAGCGCGCGGGCGATCGCGGTGCGTTGCCGCTCGCCGCCGGAGAGCTCGGCCGGCAAGTGTTCCAGACGTTCGGCCAGGCCCACGCGGTCGAGCAACATGCGAGCCCGGCCGGCTGCCGCAGGCGTGGTTGTCCCGTTGGCCAAGGTGGGCAAGAGCACATTCTCCAACACCGAGCATTGCGGCAGCAAATGATGGTCTTGAAAGATGAAGCCGATTTTGTGGTTGCGAAAAGCGGCCAGCCGCGGTTCCGCGAGCTGAAATGGATCCTGACCGGCGAGCGTCACGCAGCCGGTGGTGGGCGAATCGAGAGTGCCGATGATGTGCAGTAGCGTGCTTTTACCGCAGCCACTAGGGCCCAAGATGGCCAGGTTTTCGCCGGCACTGAGCTGGCAACTCGCGCCGCGCAGTACGCGCAGCGGTTCGGCGCGAGTGGCGTACTCCTTCGTGACGTCCGCAACGATCAGGTCAGCCATGGCTATCTTGAGTGGAGGTGCGTTGGGCCAAAAGCGCGGCGGCGCCTAATCCGTAAAACGTGTATTCCACATCCTGACCCGGATCCCAAGCCGCGCCGTGAAATCCGCCCGTGGGCAATTGTAGCGAATCGACGTACCGCCGGGCGGCGGCCAAATCGATTTCCGTGGTCGCTCCCAGGTCGGCCAGGGTAAGCAATCCGGTAAACGTGCTGAGCAGATCGGCGATGGGAATTCGGGTATTGGCCCGCAGGCCCCCTTCATCGGATTGCATTTCGGCCAGGAAGGCGACCGTGCCGGCGCGCGTTTCTTCGTCCAACGCCGAAAAGATGTTCAACAGTCCGATGGCGGCGGCGGTGGGGTTGGTGCCGCTGCGCTTCATGACGTTCATTTCGACGAATCCGCCGTCCTCGCGCTGCCGCGAACGCACAAAGTCGGTGAGCCGCTGAGGCTGGGGCGTCGGTTGTTCGAGCAGTTGCTGGCAGAGCACGACCAGAAACGAATGATACATGCTGCTGGCCTGGCCTTCGGCCGTCTTGGCGTAGCCGCCATCGGCGCGGCGCAGTTGTTCGAGGGCTTCGGCCACGCCCGAACGCCAGCCTGCGGGCCGACGAGCGAACACGTCGAGTCCGCTGGAGAGGTTGAGCACGAAGGCCCCATAAATGAGCGAGAGGAAATCGACGATCGCAACCTGGCCGGCCAGCCGCGTTTTGAGGAATTCAGCGGCCCGCGCGGCAACGGCGCCTTCGAGTTCAGCCAGTAATGCCAAACTTCGCAGCGCGAACGAGGTGTAGTACAAATCGCTTCCGCCCTCGCGGCCGGCGAACCCGCCGTCGCTCTGCTGGGCGGCGCGCAAGTATTGGACGTGCCTGGCGCGCCAATCGTCGCTCATGCGTCCCAAACCCTCTCCCAAGCGAAGCGTCAGACGTTGCAAATACATGGGCCGGCGGTGGGAGGCGAAACGTGATTTCGAGACCAGTCTACTCGATAGTGGCAGCCGACAGCTTTGCGGCGATCCAGGGGGGAATCGCGATCGACTTAGGCGTGCCGTCCGGCTGGAAACGGCAGCAGACGGTCGTGATCTGTCCGCTGGCAACAGGACGCCCCTCGTGGCTGAAATTGAACTCGAAGGTGACGCTTTTTTTGCCTAGCCGGACGATCCCAACTTCGATTTCCAGTATGTCTTCGAATTTTACGGCCCGCTGGTAATCGCAACGCGCCGCGACGCGCGGAAACGAGAACGGACCGTGGTCGTCGGCGAGCGTCACGTTCAAGCCCAAGTGACGCAGCAACTCGTGCTCGGCTTGTTCCATGAGGATAAAGAACACCGAGAAATGCGCCATGCCGGCCATATCGGTATCGCGAAACTCGACTCGGCGCGTGACTTTGTAGTGTTCGATCATGGTCAGCTAACTAGCGCGAATCGCTCGAGGGAAACGGGCAAGTGGGCGTACGGGCACACTTGCGAAATTTTCGCGTGCTGGCGGGCCGCCCGCAAGTAGCCGATGTCACGTCGAAGGCGATTGCGGGACCGAGCGATTTATCCCAACCGTTGGGAGCACGTTAGAGCGATCGGCCGCGAAAACAGGATCGAGGGCGCACTCGAGAGCCGGCCAAAAAGCTGTGGCCGTCGCGATCGGGTGGAAGAGTGAGTGGCTTGTCGGTAAGTCGGTCGGCGTCTCAATCGCCGACGTAGGGCAGCAATGCCATGTAGCGGGCCCGTTTGACCGCCAGGGTCACGGCGTGTTGGCTGGCGGCGGTGCAGCCGCTTTTGCGGCGGCCGACGATTTTGCCTTGCCGATTGGTGAGCTTGGTGAGCAGGTCGAGATCTTTGTAGTCGACGTACATCGGGCGGGGCCGTTCGCCTTCGACGAAGATCGGATCCTTCTTCTTGGCTCGGACTTTATTCTTGTTGGACCGCCGCTTGGGAGGCCCTTTGAACTTCTTCATATAATCAAACCTGCATGTGTGAACGAATCTTAGCGACCATATGACTCTTTGGGGGCGGAAAAAGCAAGCCCCCCCTGGGCGAAGCTATTATCAGCCGGGCCCATCAATTGCGTGTAATTCGAGGAGTCGGACCCCTCGATCGATGCAGCATTTAGAGCCTATCCGAGAACCGTCTCGGAGAAGGGGGACAGTTCCATTTTGCCCCCCGACCATCCTGCGGATGGTGCCCGCCGCAAAATCGGGACAGTCCCCGACGGTTCTCGGATAGGCTCTTAAGTCGTCGCGGGGCGCCTAATAATCTCGGCCGCCGCCGCCATAACCGCGGCCACCACCACCACCGCCTCGGCCGCCGCGACCGCCACCGCCGTAACCACCACCGCCTTCGCGCGGAGCGCGCTCGCGCGCTTCGTTGACAGTGATGGCGCGGCCGTCCACCTCGGTTCCATTAAGTGCCTGTATGGCTCGCTGACAGGCATCGTCGGATTCCATCTCCACGAACCCAAACCCACGGGAGCGGCCGGTTTCGCGGTCCGAAATCACCTCGGCCGAAGTGACGGTTCCGTGGGCACTGAACAAAGTCTCCAGAGTCGCGGATGTCGTCGACCACGGGAGATTCCCGACGTAGATCTTCTTCGCCATCACAAAGGTCCTTTGCGCTGCATGGGGCGAAATCACTTCGAACTGGAATACATGGCCGCGGCAGCCTTCACCCCTAGGCGTTGTCCGAGCCAGTCAAACGGTCGCAATGGTAAATCAATAATTTACCGCTCACGCGGCGCCAATTGCAACACCTAAGCCGGAGAAATAGCCAAAAAGACGTGGAATTCATAGCTGCTATTGAACGATTAGCGGTTGGTCGTTGGCGGTTCGTTTCCAGTCACCAATCACTCATCACTTACCACCCTCCTCCAAGACCTGGTGGTACAACTTGAGAGTGTTTTCGGCCATGCCGGCGGCGTGATAGTCACGCTCGATGACCTGTTGTCCGCGAAGCCCCATCGCCGTTGCCTGCTGGGGGTTTTCCATCAACTGCTTGAGTTTTTCAGCCAGGTCCGCCGGCCGCTCGGGGTGGTGGAGCACGCCCCCGCCGGAGCGCTCGATGAGTTCCGGGAAGGCGCCGTGATCGGGCAACACCACCGGCACCGCGTTGGCCAACGCTTCCAGCGCCGAGATCCCTTTGCTTTCGCGATAAACCGTCGGCAAGCTCATCATGTCCAAGCTTTGCAGGAAGGCGACCTTGCCGGCCCGATCGAGTTCGCCGGCATACTCAAACCGCTCGGGCGCCTTCCAGGCCGCAGTTCGCTTCTGAATGGTCTCCAGATAGGGTCGGTCGCTATCGCCCAAGTATCCGGCCGCGCGAATGCGGAAGGGCGGCACGGCGGTGTTTTCCAGCAGCAGCTCGGCCGCGGCCACCAAATTGTGCAGTCCTTTCTCGGGACAGATGCGGGCCAGGTAGCCGATGGTGAACCCAGCTCCGCCGCCCAATTGTCGCTTGCCATACCCGGTTAAATTCAGTCCGTGCGGAATGACGTGGATGCGGGCTCTGGATGCCTGCATGTAGTCGGCCATGAAATCGGCATAGTAATGGTTGAGCGCCACGAAGGCATCGACGTCTTGCGCGCGCTCGCAAATCGCCGCGCGGGACTGGGTGTAAAACGGTTCCGCGAGCTTCTCCAAAAACAGATCTTCGCCCGACAGCGTCGAGATCACCGGAATGCCCAGCTTGCGGATCTCGCGGGCCATGCCGATCAACATGATATTGGACAGGTGCACCACGTGGGGCCTGGCTTCGAGCTTGAGCCAACGCACGAGCTTGCGAATTTCCTTGCGCTGCCGGCCCTCTTCGCCGTGCAGCATGGAAACGACCATATCGCCCAGTTTCCGCGCGTCGACGCTCGGGCTTCCCTTGGTGGCCCACCGGATCACGCTAGGATGGTCCAGTAGCGCATCGAGGAACCAGGGGGTATGTCGGAAAAACGACGACTTCTGCTGCAAGTAGACGTTGATACCGCCGAAGAAGAGGTGCGAGTCGCTGACGTTTTCTTCGTCGGTGCGAAGCGGCGTGTAGGTGGGAACCAACAACACATCTTCGCCGCGCGCCCGCAGCGCGGCGGCCAGCGTGTTGTCGTGGAGGCAGCTACCGCAGTACATGTCAGCCGCACCGGCCGCCAGGTAGACAATTTTCATGAGACGGGAGGCTCGACCACGCGCTTCTAATCCTGGCCGGCCCCGGCCAAGGCAAATTGCAGACGAATCCGCTCTGTCATTTCTCAGCGTAAACCATCCAACCGTCAAAAGCCAGTGCAGGCTGGGTGTGCCTTGTCAAGTGGCCATTTCGACATAGCGCACGGCCGGAAGCGGCTTGCTATAGTCGCTCTCTCGTGTGCCGCGGAGCAGTGGCCCGCGAGCACCATTGCCGGCGGATCGCCCAGCTCGAATGAAAGGAGATCTCGATGCAACGCGCCAACTATTTTCACGACGGGTATACGCAACGCGGCTTCATTGGCGCCGTGCCCTTGATGCACGGTTCGCTGCGCTTCACGTATCGTCCGGCATTGGTCGAGGAGCGAAGCCAACTGAGCGACGCGGCGGCAACTTTGAAGTCGCGCCTCTACGATCGACAGGTAGCGATGTTTACGGCTCAGAAAATCGTTCTATGGGACCTGACCGACGTCGAGGGGCGCGAAGTGGCGGTGTCGGCCGACGCCCTGCTGCGGCTGCAGCCGGGACTGTTCGTCAAGCTGCACCGCATCGTACTGGGCTGGATTCCTTCGGACATCGATCCCACCTGGCCGGCGGAAACAATGGATCGCATGCTCGATGACGAAACCGAGTCGGTCTTTTCGGGCAAGACGGTCGGCGAACTGCGCGAGGAGAACGACGAAAAAAACTGA
This sequence comes from Planctomycetia bacterium, assembly GCA_016200205.1. Classification (GTDB taxonomy): domain Bacteria; phylum Planctomycetota; class Planctomycetia; order Pirellulales; family PALSA-1355; genus PALSA-1355. The sequence goes on along the minus strand of JACQFF010000076.1, from coordinate 15,312 downwards.
TCATGGGGGCGAAATTGCTGTTGTTTCATCCCCAACTTCTCAATCGCACTTGCGCCAGTTGCCAAGAGTGGCTCTACGACGACCAGCACCGCTTCATCATGCGTGCCGGCCAACGAGTTAGCCGCCCAAAGGGTAGCCCGACGCCATGTTGGAAGTGTCCCAAGGAAAGTCCTGTCCACGCCGCCGGCTACGAGCGCGACATCGACAAGATCGCCAGCACGATCGATCTTTATTTTCGCGTCCGCGCCACCGCCGGCCGCTGCCTCAGCCCGTGCGAAGCGGCCGACCCGCTCACGGTGCGCAAGCTGTCGATTGTCGACAGGATCGTGCGCAAATGGGAACTGGCGCAAGTCGCCTGCGTGGCGCGGGCGACGGTTAGGGGTTGGGGATTAGGAGTTGGGGATTAGGAGTTGGGGATTAGAATTAGCGGTTGGTGATTAGCAGTATTTATGTCCGAGCCCCTAACCCCTAGTCCCCAAAAGGTAAACCCTAATCGCATGTTGCGCATCGGCCCCATCGAGCTTGATTTTCCGGTTGTCCAGGCGGCCCTGTCGGGCTATAGCGATTGGGCGATGCGCGTCGTTGCGCGGCGGCTGGGGGCGCCTTATACGCTCTGCGAAGTGTTGCTCGATCGGTTTGTCACCGAGGTCAGCAGGGGGCGCCGGGCGCGACGATATATGCAGGTCAGCGACGAAGAGCATCCGGTGGGGGCGCAACTGATGGGCGCCAATCCCCTGGAGTTCGGTCCGGCGGCCGGGCGATTGGTGGCCGCCGGTTTCGACGTGGTCGATATCAATTTCGGTTGCCCGGTAAAAAAAGTGCTGGGGCGCTCGCGCGGCGGGTTTTTGCTCGGCCGGGTGGAGACCGCCTTGGAAATTGTTTCCCGCGTTCGCGAGGCGGTGCCGCCGGGGATTCCGGTGACGGTCAAGATGCGGCGCGGCATCGACGACACGGCCGAGAGCCGCGACAAGTTTTTTCGGATTTTCGACGGAGCCTACGAGCGTGGCGTGGCGGCGATCACCGTGCACGGCCGAACCGTCCAACAGAAATACGTCGGGCCGAGCCGGTGGGAGTTCTTGCGCGAAGTGAAGCAACATGCCGGCTCGCGGGTCGTGTTGGGCAGCGGCGATTTGTTCACCCCGCAAGCCTGCATCGACATGCTGGAACAAACGGACGTCGACGGCGTGGCCGCGGCCCGCGGCGCGATCGGCAATCCTTGGATATTCAGCCAGGCTCGGGCGCTGGCCGCGGGATTGCCATTGCCGGCGCCGCCGAGCTTGTTCGAGCAGAAGGCCATTATCGCCGAGCACTATCGGCTGGCCGAGGAGTTGTACGGCCCGGAGCATTGTGGGCGGCAGATGCGCAAATTCGGCATCAAGTATTCGCAATTGCATCCGCACGCCCGGCAAGTGCGCGACGCCTTTGTGGCGGTCACGCGGCCCGGCCAGTGGAAAGTCGTGCTGGACGAGTGGTACGCCGAAGACTTGCCCGGTCGCCATCCGGTGCCCGACGGCAGCGATTTGCGAGACTGCCAAGAGCCCGCCTCGGCGGCGTAGGCGATTGGACGCCTGACGGTGGTGCCGTCCCGAAGGCCAGGAATTCTCTGGAAAGGGCTCAATCCGGAAGCTGTCGTCTTGACGAATGTTCGCAATTATGCGAACATTCCTATGAGGGGGAGAGGAATGCCGGTTACGAAGGTTATCTTTTATCTCGATGATGATGGATCCGTTGCGCTGCTCGAGTGGCTCGACGAGTTGCCCAAGAAAGCTCGGGCCAAATGCATCGCGCGCCTCGAACGGCTTGGCCAATTGGGCCACGAACTTCGGCGGCCGGAGGCGGATCTGCTTCGAGATGCGATTTACGAACTGCGGGTTGGACTTCAGGGAATCAATTACCGAATGCTCTACTTCTTCCACGAACGGATGGCGGTGGTCGTTTCCCACGGTGTTGTAAAAGAGCGTGTGGCGAATTCTGGGGTGCTGGCGGCGGCACGCCCGTGGTCGTTTCCCACGGTGTTGTAAAAGAGCGTGTCGTACCGCCCAAGGAGATTGACCTGGCAGTCAGGCGGAAGAAAAGCTTTGAGAATGCTCCCGAGGAACACGCGTTTAAGGAGGACATCAACGATGGCTAAGGGCAAGAAACAACCTGTGACGAGAGGCCGACGCACGAACGATGGCGTCGCGATCCTGAAAGCTCGCTACCTCAAGAATGACCCTGAAATGGCTCGGATGATCGAGGCGGAGCGGGCAAATATGGAGGTTGCGCGCAAGATTTGCGACCTGAGAGAAAAGGCCGGGCTTTCGCAGCGGGCACTAGCGAAGCTCGTGGGCACAACGGCCTCGGTTATCTGCCGTCTTGAAGATGCGGACTATGAGGGACACTCGCTTGCCATGCTCAACCGCATTGCCACGGCGCTCGATCAACGAGTGGAAATTCGCTTCGTCCGCCTACGAGGGAAGGCTCAACTGACTTAGCGCACTTGGAACACCGCAGCGAACAAAGTGAAGGGTCACTCCCATCCCATCGTACCGCCCCACTTTTGTGCGATGGTCAAACGGTCACATGAACTTTCTTCGCCTGAATGCCTTGACATCCAAGCTGCTGAGCTCGAACCACTCGCCATTTTTCCGCTTTGCCTCGAATCGTTTGTGCCAGTATGCTTCGATTGCCACTGGATCATCGGTGCGGATTAGGCGGAATTAAAGGCGGGCGGAATTAAAGGGGACGGGAATATATATTCCGTCGAAACAATGACTCCCGTCCCCTTTATTCACCCTTTATTCACCCCCGCTCGTTTCATAACGTCCCAGTGCCCAGGCCGACGCGCCTCCGACGCGCGCTTGTCGCGCCAATGATCGCTCGTTCGTGGCCGATTTCGCAAGCGATTTGGACTGATCCTCTTCTTTCCTCGGAATTGCAGGCACGCCTACCGTGGCGCTTTGAGCGTGCCGAGAAAAGTCAATAACGCCTCGCGATCGGACGCGGGCAGCCTTTTGAATTGATGGCGCGATTTATTCGCGCTGCCGTCGTGTCGCAGGATCGCATCGCTCAGCGTGGGGGATGCCCCGTCGTGGAAATAAGGAGCCGAATCGGCCACGCCCCACAAAGGCGGCGTTTTCCATTCGTCCGCCTTGGGTTGATCGGCAGGCAACACGGCCGGAGAATTCACCGTGGAATATCCAGCCGACCGTTTCGGTTCAATTTCATAGAGGCGGAAATCGCTGTAAATCCCCTGCACGTCGCCGAGATCTGGAGTGTGGCAGTCAGCGCATCCCACCTGGCCAAACACCAGCTTGCCGCGGATCGCCTGCCGACGCAGTGTCGGATCGTCCGGCAGAATCTCCACCGGGCGAGGCAACGCCGCCACGTAGGAGACCAAAGCATCGAGTTGTTTCCGATTGATGTCCAGCGCCGCGCCGGAGTCCTCGCAAAATTCCCGCGGCAAGATTTGCGACTTTTCGGGATTGGTTAGACCAAGCTCGACCGCGCAGGCGGCGGCAACGAATTCCCCAAGCGTAGCAAACTGCCCCTTCCAGCCGAACTTGCCCACGCGTCCACCTGGCAGCTTGCGCACCTCGCCGATCGGAGTTCCGGAGAAATCGGCGCTCAGCTCTTTGGCCATGACCTGTGCATTGCGGCGCAAGCCGTCGCCGTAGATCGACCATGTCGACAATCCGTCAATCAAGCCCGCGCCGAACAGCGCCGGCGTATTCACGTTGGCTTGGACCACCGGGTTGAAATCCCGTTGCTTTGTGGTGCATCCGTCAACGACGGTGAGCCCACCCGGGATCACTGGAAAGCGCACCGACACAAGTTGGAACGATTCTCGCAGATCGGGCCGCGTTGCCGAGGCATGCACGACACCGCGAAGAATCTGCCGGCGCGGGTCCGTCGGCAGCACTTCGAAAGCGGCCACGTTTTTCGACGTCGTTCCACTGCCGCCCACGCCACCTTGGAAATGACAGGCGACACACGACTGCTCGTTGAAGACGGGGCCCAGCCCATCGCCACCGTTGGCAAGCGGATCGGCCGGCTGCCAGACATGCTCAAACAGCACGCGTCCGCTGGCAATGCGCTCGGGCAATGTATTGCGGCGATAAATTCTTTCGCCGGCCACCGACAGGAGCCCGAACGTCACGAGTCCCAGGCACCCACACGCAACCCAACGAGCTTCCAACCAGTCCTTCCAGTGCTTATCGCCGAACATACTCCACCTCCCATTGTTCTGTTCCCGAAAAGACCTCGTCGCGGCCATCCTTCCGTCGGCGCATTATAGCACGGCATGTCGCGTGGACCGCGGGCCGCTGGCAATTGGAATCTGGCGAATTCGGTCCCTTTGCGCAAGCCGAGTTTCGTCCCCAGCCTGTAAATCCCCCGTTGTTCAGCCCATTTTTAGCGTGGCCTCGATTTCTGCGCGCACGCCGGGATCGTCCTCGCGTTTTAGCCGCTCGGCCAAGGCCGAACGCGCCTCGCTCGTTTCATAACGTCCCAGTGCCCACGCCGACGCGCCGCGGACGAGCGATTCCTCGTCATTGAGTCCGCGGACTAGCGCGCTTTCGGCTCCTGGCGCCACCTGGTTTCCCAACACGATCGCGGCGTTGCGCAGCAGGCCGCGACGCTTGGGGCGCCACAGCGGCGTATGGCGGAAGCGGGCCCGGAACGCCGCTTCGTCAAGCCCGAACAGTTCCGTCAATTCCAAAACCGTTTGTCCCGAAAGCGGCTTGAAGCGGTCTTCGTTGGCCAGCGGGGCGTGGTGATTCCAAGGACATACTTCCTGGCAAATGTCGCAGCCGAATAGCCAATCGCCCATCGGACCGCGCAGCTCATGCGGAATCGGTTGTCGCGATTCAATCGTCAAATAACTGATGCACTTGCGAGCGTCGAGCACATAAGCATCGATGAAGGCCTGGGTCGGGCAGGCATCGAGGCACGCCCGGCACGTGCCGCAATGGTCGGTCGCGTGAGGTTGGTCGTAGTCGAGTTCCAAATCGGTGAGCACGGCCGAGAGGAAAAACCAACTACCGGCACGCTTGTTCAACAGCAGCGTGTTCTTGCCGATCCAGCCCAGCCCGGCGAGTTGGGCAAACTCGCGCTCCAGAAGCGGAGCCGTATCGACAACGGTCCGTACACGAGCCGCAGGCGCCTGGCCGCGCAGAAAATCGGCCAACTCGCCGAGCCGCTCGCGCACCAGCTCGTGATAGTCGGTGCCCCAGGCATAGCGCGAAACGCGGCCCGAGGCCGGTTGAGGCGGCGCGGGCTCGACAGTACGATAGTTGATGGCCAGCATCACAACGCTACGCACGCCGTCGAGCACGTGTCGCGGGTGCGTGTAGGCGTCGGCGCGAGCCGGCAGATATTCCATCTCGCCGGCGTACCCCGCCGCGAGCCATTGCTGAAACCGACCGATGCCCTCGGGGCCGACCGCCGGGCAGACTCCCGCCAGTTCGAATCCCAAGCGGTGAGCCGCGGCTTTCAGTTCGGCGGTGAGCAACGGGCCGGGCATGGCATTATTTTAAATCGAGCTTGGAAAATAGTCCCAGCAGCGGATCGCACCATGTTGACAACACTTTGGATCCGGAGCCCCCTAACGGCTGCGGCGGCATTTTTGCTACTCTCGTGCGTCATCTTCGCGGGCTGCGATCCCGCGCCTAACCCAAAGGAATTTGGCGAGGTAATCACGGAATTGCCGCAAATCGAGGGGGCGGAAAAGCCCTATCCGCTGCCACAGCTCGAGGACCCCCAAAAAACTGACGAACAAGACCAGAAATAGCTCCCATTTTATCCATTTTAAGGATTGCACTGTCACCGGCCGTCATTTAGCCTCAAATTAGGCGTTTGAAACTTCGGGCCAGCTTTTCACCTGAGGCAATGCAATGATCGGTCGAGTGAATTTGTGGATGCGTTGTGGAATGCTGCTCTTGGGTAGCTTGAGTGCTTCATCGGCTTTCGCCCAAAACGGCATTGGCGTGATCGGTGCACCCGGCGCCTATGGCTTCGGGTTTTTCAATTATGGAGCCCAACTCAACAATTCGAGCGAACACATCCCGTTCTATGCCCTCTATCCACCGGTGTATTACAGCTACCCCGTTGCGCGGCCATATGGTTATAGCCCGTTCGCGTATCCGCCGGGCGTGGCCACACCCGCGACGCCGCCGGCTGCCGCGCAATACCTGAATCCCTACGTTCCCCCGAAAGCTGAACCGAAGCCGGCCTCCGAACGGACTGCCGGCCCGCGGATGTACTTCAATCCGTTCGTCAAGCAAGCACCTGCTGCTAGCAGCGTGTCGCTCCTTGGCGAATCGACTCGCTGAAAGCACGGCGAAACCGATCTGGACGCTCGCGCGAGAAACGGTATTCTAACGCCCCCACGGCGCGCTTGCGCCCGAGTGGGTCCCGTCTTAGAGCGTTCGAACTCGAATTTCAATTGAAGAAATCGGCCTCGCTCACTCCGTTGGCTGTTCTGGGGCCAGAGTGTTGTCAGCGCGCGGCCGGGCGAAAGGAGTCTGCCGATGAAGCGGCCCTGGGCGGTCATGCTGATCGCTATCGCGCTGGTGGGTTGCCGTCCTGCGCAGCCTGCCACCAATCCTTTCCTACGCACCACGGTTCCGCCGCCGGGAACCGGACAGGGTGCCCTCGCCGTTCCGGGCGAGCCCTACTATCCGCCTCAAGCCGTCCCAGGGACGCCGCCGCCAGCCGTTGCGCCCGCGGTGCCCCTGGCGCCGCCGGTCGCTGCGCCGCCGCCGATCGTGGCCCCACCGAGTGACAACCGATATGCGCCGCCGGGCGGGTCGTTCCAGTACAACCAAAGTTCGCTCGATCGATCCAAGTTCCCCACCAATCGAGGCCGCGATCACCCGTCGACCGAAGCGTCGCTCGCCGGCGTCGCTGGGACAAACGCGCCCGGCCTGCGAGGCTCCGCGGGAGGGGATGCAGTGCAACATGCGGTGTTGCTCAGCAGTGAAGCCAATCCGGTCAATGCGGCCAGTTATCACGAACCGACAGCCGCCCACGAGCGCGAACCGACCGCCGGTGACACCCGCTACGAGCGGCCCGAGTTAGCAGTCGATGGCGAAAACGACGCCAGCTCGCCGGGCAACACGGTCCGCATTCTTGGCTCTCATTCCGTGGACCGAGGCGAGGCTGCCGCGGAACCGGAGATCGAGGCCGCGCCGGCCATCCGCATTACGGTCGACGATAGCCCCCGTCGCGACACCCGGACACAACCGCCGCTTCAAGAAGCTTACCGCACGGCACCGAACGCGAGCGCGTCACAGATCGCGATCGTCACGAGCGACACGGTTTCGGATATCACCCAAAACCTCGGCGACGGATCATCGCCAGGGGTGTCGCCGCCGAGCGCGGGCGGACGTCCGCAGGCGGCGGGTGCGGAGGGGGCCGATTATGCGTTTGCTCCCGATTACGCCTGGCTGCGTGGCCGACTGGAATATTCGCAAAGTTTGCGCCAATGGAAGCTCCGATACATTCCGATCGATGGTCAAACCGATCAATTCGGCGGCAGTGTCGTGTTGCCGAACTCTCCCGCCTTGGAAGCGTTTAAACCGGGCGATAAGGTGGCCGTCCGAGGCTCGCTGGCTGAGCGTTCTGCCACCTCCGGCAGCTTCTCCCCCCTCTACAAGTTCGATCACGTCGAGCCGCTTTCGCGCTGACGAATCGCCCGCCCACCGCGCTGCCTCGCCCGATCCGGAGGCTATTCAACTCCGTGGCGTGACTTACAATAGAGGAAATGCACGTTGGTCCGCGCGGCCGGTCCTTTCTTGAGCTGTTTTGTGTCGCGAGCGAATGTTGGTAGCTGAATGGGAACAGGGGCGTTGAACACGATTGCCGACCAGTTTCAAGCGCGTCTGCAAGCCATCTCCGGCGGCCTGATGCGCCAGCGGATTGCCCGTTGGGCAACCGCGCTGCCGAAGATCGCCTCGTTCGAGGACGACCTGCAAAAGCTCAACGCGTATGAGCTGCGCAAGCGCAGTTTGTCGTTGCGATATCGGGTCAAGAGCAAAGAGCCACTGGAGCACCTCTTGCCCGAAGCATTTGCCTTGGTGCGCGAAGCCGGCCGGCGCCATGTGAACATGCGGCATTTCGACGTGCAGATGCTTGGCGGCATCGCGATGCACCATCGCTCGATCGCCGAGATGCAGACCGGCGAAGGCAAGACGCTCGCTGCCACGCTGCCGTTGTACCTGGCGGCCCTGGACGGCAAGGGCGCCCATCTGGCCACGGTCAACGACTACCTGGCCCGCCGCGACGCCGAATGGATGCGACCGCTGTACGAAAGCCTGGGCGTTACCGTGGGCGTCGTCGAGGCGCAAATGAGCCAGGTCCAGCGGCGCAAGGCCTATGCCTGCGACATTACGTACGGCACGGCCAAGGAATTTGGTTTCGATTTCCTCCGTGATCGTTTGCTGCTGCGCCGCATCAACGAGGGCCAGACCGATTTCTTGGGCGGCATGCTCGGCGTGCATGCCGAGTCGGGCGGCGAAAAGCCCGTGCAACGCGCGCCGTTTTTCATTCTGGTCGACGAAGCCGACAGCATTCTGATCGACGAAGCGCGAACGCCGTTGATCATTAGCGCGCTACCCAGCGAAGCGCAGCGCATCGCCGTCGAGGCGTACAAGTGGGCCGCCTCGGTCGCGGCCGAGTTCGAGGAAGACGACCACTACGAGTACGATCACGAAGAAAAAAAGGTGGAACTGACCGCCGATGGCCGGCGCCTGGTGCGGGTGTTGCCCAAGCCCGATGCGATGCATTCCATCGGCATGTTCACCATCTACGAATACATCGAGCGCGCGATCAAAGTCGACCGCGAGTTTTTCCGCGACCGGCAGTTCGTCGTCCGCGATGGCGAAGTGGTGATCGTCGATGAATTCACGGGCCGCATGTCGGAAGGGCGCAAATGGCGCGCCGGCCTGCACCAAGCGGTCGAAGCCAGTCAAGACGGCGTGGAAGTGACCGTTGAAACGGGCCAGGCGGCTCGGATCACGGTGCAGGATTACTTTCTGCTCTATCCGCACCTGGCCGGCATGACCGGCACGGCATCGAGTTCCGCCGGCGAGTTGAAGAAGATCTACAAGCTCCGCGTGATCCCCATTCCGACCAACAAGCCGGCGATTCGCACGCGCTCGCCCGATCGGGTGTTCGGCACTAGCGACGAGAAGTGGATCGCCGTGGCCGACGAAGTCGCCGAAGTGCACGCCACCGGACGGCCCTTGCTGATCGGGACCCGTTCGATCGATAAATCGGAGCATCTTTCCGAACTGCTGCGGGCCAAAGGCATCGAGCATGAGGTGCTCAATGCCAACCATATCGCGGCCGAAGCCGATATCGTGGCCAATGCCGGCCGCATGGGCAAAGTCACGGTCTCGACCAACATGGCGGGCCGCGGCACCGACATTAAGTTGGGTGAAGGGGTGGCCGAGCTGGGCGGGCTGCACGTGATTGTCACCGAAATGCACGATTCGGCCCGCATCGATCGCCAGTTGGCCGGACGTTGCGGCCGGCAGGGTGATCCTGGCACTTTCCGCGTTTATTTGGCGCTGGACGATGATTTGCTGCTGGGCTTGGGACCCGAAAAGGCCAAGCATTACAAGGCCCTGGGCCGCGAATCGAGCCAATCGCTCGATTCCCTGAATAAGCTTTTCCGCCGTGCTCAAAAGGCGATGGAAAAGCGGCACTTTCGCGATCGCAAAGTGCTGATGTATCACGAAAAAGAACGCAAAAAAACTCAGACCCAAATGGGCCAAGATCCTTATTTGGATACGCCCGGTTAAGGCGCCGTTCTTTTTCCCCGTCGAACACTCGCGCAAGCGCGCCCTGCTATAATCGCCGCTGCGACGATCCTAAAGCAGTCGCGCCGGTTTTTCGCGTCGGCCGGCCGTGCACGTGGCCGCCGCCAAGCGAGGACGAGTCCCTATGACCGACGATTTCTATCAGGCCGCGCTGGCCGCGTTGCGTCATCACTTGGATGAGGCGGCGGTCGATTACGCGCTCGACGATGGGGAAATCGTCGTCGATGGACATCGCCTGGGTCTGTCGATCACGTTCGACGGCTTTGTGACGCAAGGCGAGCACACGTTGGCGCCTTTGGATATCCAGATTCATGTGGATGGGGATAGCGGCGATCGCTTTCGCGTGGGGACGTTGGGAATCGGCCCCGATCCCGCCAGCGCCATGCACGAAGCCATTAGCGAATGGCATCTGCTGGCCGTCACGCCGTTGATGGCCGCGCTGGGCGCGCCGCTGGAAAACCGCCGCGGAGCTTCCCAGCCGCGGCAGTTGGCCGGCTGGGATCTGTTCGTCGGTCGCGTGGGCATTCGCGGCAAAGTTCCGCCGGAGCTACGCATGGACAGCGAGTTCTATCGCTCGTTGCTCGAGCGGCTACGGAAAGTTGTGGCCCAGTGGGAGCAACCAGGCCGTTTCGAACTGCGAAGCGTCTATTTCATGGCGGCTTGCGGCCCCGAGGGCCGTGAAATTCAAGCGGCCGTCGATGGGCTGGTCAACGGCGAACTGTCCGAGCTTTTCAGTACTTTGCCCTGGCCAGAAAGCGGCGAGACCTACCTCTATAAGCAGCTCTTCGTGCTGCGCTCGCGGGGCCACGACTAAGACAGCTCACATTGACGCGCCGGGCGGTACCTGTCAGTTTTATTGGGACTAGTCCTTGGGCGATTGCCGGCGCAGGAAATGCAGGAGTAATTTTGCCATGAATGCCATAGCGCTTGTAATGAGTTGGTGGCTATTAGCTCAAGTCACGGAGCCCGACCGCTATAAGCCCCGCGTGGTGGGCCCTAAAGCCGCTCCGGCCGTGCGGATCGATGATCAGGAGGGGAGTGCCGCCGCCGAAATCGATTCGGCGACCGATAACGCCCTGGGACCGCGCGGCCAGGGCCCTCAAGACAACGACAGCCCACAACGCAATGACGAATCCCGTTTGTCCGAAAAGGATGACGAGACTCACGGCCGCGAGCGCGGTGGGCCGGGCGAAGGAGACTCGGACCTGGCTCCCGTGGAACGCGGGCCGCGTCAAAAACTCCGCCCGCCGGAATTGCTGGCCCAAGCCTTGTCGCGGCCGCGCGAAGGGGCGATCGTCGGCCGGCCCATCACGCTCGAGGCGGCTCTGTCTCGCACGACCGACCGGCAGCAGCAGCTCAAGGTCGCGCAGGCCTATTGGCGGTTGAGCACCTCGGAGGCCGATTACCACTGGGCTCTGGACCAGCGCGACAAGCTCGCGGTGTTCACTGAGAATCACGTCAACTCGCCGGGAGTGCAAGGCGCAAGGGCGTCGGCCCGCGCCGATGTGCGCGATGCGCAATTGGCCGTCACGCAAGCGCAGCAGGATTTGGCCGATCTGCTGAGCGGCGCCGCGGACGAGAGCCCGCCGCTGGCGGTGGACCGGCCCCACGTCGGCGATTATCGCACGCTCTATGACTCGCTGTTCAACGGTCGCACGCCGCCGCCGCGGATCCGCTTGATCCACCGCACGCTACCGGTTCGCCGCAAAGCGATCGACGCACACGGCGAGGCGATTTTGGCCACCCTCGATGCCTTGGAATCGACCGGCGAAGATTTTCGCAAAAGTGGTCATGGATTGGCCACCGTGCTGGCTAACTTGGACCAACTCAAGCACGAGCGACGGTCCTTCATGTCCGCGGTGCGCGACTATAACCAAGACATTGCGGAATATGCCTTCGCGGTCGCCTCGCCCGGCGCGAGCGAGAAGTCGCTGGTCGCGATGCTCATCAAAACTTCGACCCGCGGCGCGCAACCGCCGCGTGGCGGTCGCCCAAATACCCAACCCGCGGAACCGCCCGCGAGTCGCGAACTCGATCGGCAACGCGGCAATGAGGCCGGCACCGCCGAGGAGAGCACCTCCAACTACCAGCCCAACACCGCGCCGGACGCGGCCGACGATTCGGCCGTATACCAGGGTCTGATCGACCTCAGCCCGGCCGAGCGCGTGCAAAAGCTCTCCGGCTTGTTGCATTGGGATCGGGCCTTGCCGAGCGATGCCGGACAGCCCACGGCGTTGGCCGATTGTCTGCGCAGCGTGCCCCCGGAGAAGCGACTGGCCGTGATCACCGCCTATTGGCGGAGCCGCGAGCGCATCGCTTGCCACCAGGCGCTGGGCGATGAATTGGAACAGCTCAACGCGCTGGCGACGATCGCGATTGGATCGCGCGAGCGGCCGGGCGTGGCCGGCGCGAGCGTGCGTTTGCAAGCCACGCGCCTCGCGGCGCAAGCGGCGGTGCTCGAAGCGCAGATCGCGCTGTTAAGCTCCGGATTCGAGTTGACCCTGGCCGCCGGGCGACGCTTGGACGATCCTTGGCTGCTGCCCGCGACGCCGCCGCATTCGGGACGTTACAACGTTGCCCCTGACCGCTCGGCCCGCGGCGCCACGGCCGCTCGAGGGCATTGGGCCAAAATAATCGCCCTACAGCATGCCAAGTTGGAAGAGCGGAGCGAGGGCGTCATCGACGCCGACGCGGCTCGGGCTTTGCTTGTCAACGAAGCCCGAGGGCCTGCCGAAGCGGACCCCGCCCGCGAAGAGGCTGTTTTTGATGAACCAATGCCCCTGGACCAGGCCGCTCGAGCCGTCACGCGGCAAGCCAGCGAAACACTCGCCTTCTTGCACGGCCTGACCGGGTATAATCTAGCGATTGCCCACTACGCGTTGGCCGCGTGGCCATCGCTATCGAGCGACGAGCTGGTCAAACAGCTCGTGATCGTGCGTACCGCGAAGGGCGAAGGCTAGAGCGGCTGGAAAAAACCTATCGGCCGGTGCGACGCCAAGCCGCGGCTCGGCTGAGCTCGCCGAAGTCAAGCGGCCGTTGGGTTTTGTCCGTTTTTTCGAAGAGGTTCGTGGTCAATGGCTATCGCAGCGGAAGATGATCTCGCGTTGGGCTTTCGTCGGCGGCCCCAAGTGCGGCCGCTGCGCATCGGCCCGTTGCTCGTCGACCCGCCAGTGCTGCAGGCGCCGATGGCGGGATTCACCAACTACGCCTATCGGCAGATCGTGCGGCAGTTCGGCGGCGCGGGCCTGCAAGCGACCGAGATGATCCACGCCAAAGGGTTTCTGTGGCTCGAAAAAGAAGAAGACGAGCTGCCCGATCGATTGTGGGGCGTCAAAGAAGAGGCTCGGCCGCTGGCGGTGCAGATTTGGGACAACGATCCGGCCACGCTGGCCGAGGTCGGGGCGAAGCTGGCCCATGAGTTCAAGGTCAGCGTGATCGACATCAATTTTGGCTGCCCCGTGAAGCAGGTGACGGAAAAAGCCCACAGCGGTTCATACCTGTTGCGCCATCCGGAGCGTGTGGGAGCCATTGTCGATCGCGTGGTTCGGGCCTGCGCGCCCACGCCGGTAACGGCCAAAATTCGCCTCGGCTGCACCCGCGATGCGATCAACGCGATCGAAGTGGCGCAAATGATCGAGGCGGCCGGCGCGGCGGCACTGACGGTGCATGGCCGCACGGCTCAAGATTTCTTCTCCGGCTCGGCCGATTGGGAACGGATTTCGGCGATCAAGCCGCACCTGAAACGGATTCCCCTGATCGGAAACGGCGACTTGAGTTCGATTGAAGCGGTGCTCATGGCATTCGAGCGATATGCCGTCGATGGGGTGATGATCGCCCGGGCGGCCCTGAATCGACCCTGGCTATTTCGGCAAATTCGCGCGGCGCTTGTGGGCGAGCCGATTCCGCCGGAGCCCACGTTGGCCGAAGAACGGCAACTCCTGCTCGATCATTATGAACTGGTGTGCGAGCGGTTTGGGCCCGCGAAGGGAACGATTCTGATGCGCAAATACGCCTGCTGCTACGCCCAAGGCCGGCACGGCGCGCGGGAATTTCGCACACAGGTTTCGCACGCCTCCACGCCGACCGAATTTCGGGCGATCGTCGAGCGCTATTTCCCGCGTTGAGGACGGCCTGCGAAGCCTCCGCCGCTGCCGGGCGGCACACCCACGCCCAGCAATGGCCTGAGCACCACGCGGAACGCCGGCGCGACCGTGTTTCTTCCCAGCGAAAGCGAATGGTACAAGGCAGCGTACAACATCCCCGCCACCAATTTGTATTTCCAATACCCGACCAGCGGCAACACGACGCCATTCGCAAGCGGTCCGATGGCGACACCTAATTCGGCGAATTACAACTTTGTCGTGGGCAATCTGACCGACGTTGGCGCATAGAGCGGAATGACGAGTCCGTGCGGCGCGTTCGACATGGGCGCCAACGTCTTTCAATGGAACGAAGTAGTGACTCGCGAATCGTTTCGGGGCTGGCGGGGCGGTTCGTTCGCCAGCAACTTGGCCGGCTTGCTCTCCTCGACGCGGGGCCTCGGCGATCCGTCGCACGGGCTCCGCGTGGCAAGTAATGTCCCTGAACCAAGTACGGGAGTACTAGCGGTTATCGCCTGTGGCATGATGTGGTGGTGGAGGAAGCGGTTCAAGTAGCCGTTTATCCTTTCCCCTTTTTCTTCCATGCGTCGACGGCGTCAAGCCGGCGCGTTGCCCAACCAGCCCCAACGGGGCACTTGTCAATAGCCAGGGGCGGTTAGCCCCTGGAAATCGGATCGTTTGGACCTCGGATCGTTGACCGAGCAAGCCCCCACGGGGCGACAGTATTTTTATTTTTCTCAGTCCCAAACGTACCGTTCGTCCCACTGCACGTCGTGCCGCCGCAGGAATTCGAGAAACTCTTCCTGGAATGAGACACGGCGATGATGCTGTTCTTGGTTGGCCAGGTAGGACTTCACCTGATCGATATTGGAATAACTCACTGCAAAGGCCCCGTATCCGTCCTGCCAGCGAAAGTCGGCCAGCGCCAACTCATCGTGCATCCAACCCGAGGAGTTCGATTTGACGAAGCGGACCGCATCCGCCACGGCCAAGGTCCGTCCTAGTGACGCCAGCAGATGAACATGATCCGGCATTCCACCCGCCGCGATCAGCCGGCTCGAGTGATTCCGCAGTATCCCGCCAATGTACTCAAACAGGCGAGGCTGTACGTCGGGCTTAATCTGCGGCTGACGGTGTTTTGTGCTGAATACGATGTGGCAATGGAGCGATGCGAAGGATTGTGGCATAGGGGATCATGCATCACGGCTGCCGCCCCGTGGGGCTTGCGCAGAATGATGCTAACCAACGTACCAGGAGCTCGCGCTCCTGGCTATTGACGGTGGCCGCTCTGGGCGTAAGAAGACATTCGTCGTATCGCGGCTAGTAGGTAAAGTATAGCAGTGGGATTTTGGCGGCCCTTTGGTTGCAAGTCCAAGGAAGGACGACACATGGCTAACAAACAGCGTTTG
>JACQFF010000074.1 GCA_016200205.1 Planctomycetia bacterium | reverse complement strand
TGCCAGGGCTACTCCACAAACCGCGCGTGCAATTTTCGTGAACATGGGAGCGATTCTTTCTCACCAGGACAACGATGAATCCACCAACTGCGACTGACCGCGGGCCGTGAGGCACCGCGCACGATCCTATTATAACAAGAAGCCCATCCTACTTGCCTAAATTACGCTTTTCAAGCAATAGGGCAGCAACATCAGCGACAGTTGTAGGCTTTCTAATCGGCACAACGCGCACCGTCGGCAACGGCTGGACCGTTTTTGGGCAGGCGATCAAAGATATGCCGACCGGCGGCGAGGGCCTCGCCAAGCAGCCGGGCAGCCGACGGTTTGGCTTCGTTATTTGTTGGGATTGCGGTTGACCGCGATATTTTTGTAGTAGGTCGTGCTCTTAGGATCGTGGGCCTGCAGCGCGAAAGTCCCCTTGTCGATTTTTTCCATGGGTCCCGTCACGCCAGACGGTTCGGTGTAGTCGCAAATGACCTTGCCGTTGACCAGCGTTCGGATGTTTTTGCCTTTGACGATGATTTCCTCGGTAAACCATTCGTTGTCTTTGGCCGGCGGAACAAAATTCTTCACGATGTGGTAAATGCTGGCCGTCTTCACCGGATCGCCATGCGAGTTGTTGACTTGGGCCTCGAAACCAATTTGCGGCCAGCCGCTCTCTTGGTACCTGGTGTGGAAGTAGATGCCCGAGTTGCTGTGGGGCGTGGTCATCACGTCGGCTTTGAAATGGAAATCTTGGAACTCGGCCGGATGGCTCTCATCGTCGCCGATATAGAACAAGTGGCTGCGTGGACCGCTGGCCACGATTTTGCCGTCTTCGACCTTCCACTGCTGAGGATTCTCGCTGGCTTTCCAGCCTTTGAGCGTTTGGCCGTCGAACAGACTGGTCCAGCCATCCTTGGATGGCGTTTCGGCGAAGGACGATGCCGTCGCCCCCAACAGTACCAACGCGATCACGAGGCACACTTTATTCATGGTCGCCCTCTCCGAGTTCAATCGAATCCCAGTTGAAACTTCAAAGCCACCGCGACAGGATCGATCCCGCGCAGAGCCCATAGTTTGGCGCCTGGAGCGGTCTCTGTAAATAATGCCGGGCGAGGGATTGGCAGAAATAATTATTGCCGCGCCGATCTTTGGAGACCGCCGGTGCAAGAGCTTCGCGGGCAATTTCCGGCGGTTTTCCCGGCCGCGCTAGTCTTTATGGCACAGTTGGCAGCTTTGGCTGACCATCGCCGTCGCCGATTTGGGAACGCCCTCGGCGTTGGCATGGTGGCAGTCGGTGCAGCAACTGAGATTGCTGAGATCGGCTTTGGCCAACAACTGCCGCGAGGGCACTCGGTAGCGTGGAGCGTTGACCGGGATGTGCCGGAAGCAGGCGGCCGGCAACGTGGCCAGTTCCTGATGTTCGGCCAACGTGAAGCGCGGTCCGTCATCGTTCGGCGCCGCCGGAACCGCGGCCGCGCCACCGCCCAAGGGCGGCAAAGCCGAGAAACCATCAAACGTTCCGCGCGAGCTCATCAACGATCCCGCCATCACTCCCAACGCCAACAAGGCCGCGAAGCGCCAGGCCGCTAACGCCGACCAGTTCTTGCCGAGCCTGGCCTTTGCCCACGTGCGAGGCACCGCCAACCGCGGCTGCGGATCTTTGGCGAAGGAGACCACGGGTTGCTTCCGATCGGTGGCCACCGCGCACCAGTAGCCCGGCAAATCGCGGCTTTCGTCCGGCCCGACCGCCTCTTGGAACAACTCCAGTGCCGGCCGCAGCGCTTCAGCCAGGCGGCGGCACTCGGAGCACGAGTTCAAATGCGCTTCCACTCCCGTATCGCAAGGCGTGCCGGTGGGAAACGGCCCACGCGTCAGAATGTCAAATACTTGATCGCAATTCATGTCTCAGCACTCCTCCCGCTTCAACGTAGCCAAATCGCTCGGCGGGGTCCCTTGCGCGCCGGCGGTTTGGAGCAACTCCGCCATTCGCATCAAGCCCCAACGCACGCGATTCTTGGCCGACGTCAAACTGCACTGCATCGCGTCGGCAATTTCCTGGAACTTCAAGCCGCCGTAAAAACGCAGCCTCAGGGCGTCCGCCTGCACCAGGCTCAATTGCCCCAGCAGAGATTCAAGCTGTGCGCTGCGTTCTTTTGCCAGAAGGTGAACCAGCGGCGAGCCGCTTTCATCCCCTTGCTCGCTCACGATCGTCGGCTCGCACTCCTTGGGCCACGGCTCCAGCGGCACCGAGCGCAGCCGATGCTGATAATGCCCGCGACACTGGTTGAGCAAAATGGTCCACAGCCAGGTGCGAAAGCTGAACCGCGAATCATAGCCGCCGCACGATTTGAAAGCGGCTAGAAAAGTCTCTTGGACGACATCCTCGGCCCAATCGGCTCGGCCCAGACGACTGCGTGCCACGCGCATCAACGCCGGCTGATAACGCCGCGCGATCTCGCCGAAGCAATTGGTCTCACCGACCCGCACACGCGCAATTAGCGCAGCGTCGGACTGCGTCGTTTGCTCGTCGAACATGAGTCAGGGTCCTCGGCAGCGGCTCGGGGAAGTCGAAGCTAAACCGCTCGCTCGCAAACCGTATTTTCCTCAGACCGCGTCTGAGACGCAAGCACGGATTCCCGCAAACTCGGGGGGCTTGGAGCTAGCGACACGCTTCAAAGAGGGTTGATGGGACTTGCTTCGAGGCGTTGTCGATCGGTCAGCGGAGCTACGGATTCAACTTTCGCAATACCTCGGCCAAATCGGCCCCCAACCTCTCCGCGGTGGCTTGCTGCCTCTTATCCCTCAGCGATCCGTCCTCGTCAAAGGCATCCATCGCCTTGGGGATCGAAATCGTGCCGGGCAGTACGAGGGTGCCGATATTGCCAAAAATCGCTCGCACGTGCACCAATCCTCGCAAGCCGCCCAGGGCGCCCGGCGAGGCGCTCATGAGTACCGCGACTTTGTTCATAAAGCAGGCCAACGGTGCCTCGCCGGGCACGGGGCGGGATGCCCAGTCGATCGTGTTTTTCAACAGCCCGGAAATCGAGCTATTGTATTCCGGCGAAGAAATCAAGAACCCTTGATGCGACAGCATGAGATCTTTGATTCTGCGGCCATTTGGCGGCAACCCGTGCTGGGCCTCCTCGTCCTCATTGAACAGCGGTAGCGGAAAGTCATCCAGTTCGATCAAAGTCACGAGGGCACCGGCGGCCTGGGCCCCCGGCCGCCGCTATTCGCACCAGCTTTTTGTTGTACGAAGATCTCCGTGCACTTCCCGCGAAGGCCAGAATTTTGGGCGTAACCGTCATCGGTGGCTCCTGCTGTTTTCAAATATGTCGTCACACGTTTGGATCGAGGACCGCGGTCCGCCCTTTTTACCACGAATCATACGGAACATGAGGGTCGTTTCAAGCTAAGCCCAGGGACGGCCGTTCCTGGGCTTTCATGGATATCAGCGGGCTGCCAAACAGTACCGGGAGGAGTTGGAGTCGTCCAAAATGCGTAGAGTCATCCGAACAGCCCCCGAAGGTGGCCAAGGGGGACCATCCGTTTCGCGCTCCGCGCCGGGCGGCCCAAGCGCGGGTTTGAAGTAGGGTTTGCTTGCGGCCCAGAGGCTGCCATCGCTGAGGAGGCGCGGCCATTCTAAAATGAAGGGATGCCCAAGTTCACCAGCCATATCTTTGTCTGCTGCAATCGCCGCGAGCCCGGCAACAGTCGCGGCTGCTGCAATCCCGATGGCAGTGAAGCGCTGCGCAACTGTTTTAAAGCCGAACTAAAGCTGCGCAATCTCGGCCCGCTGGTCCGTGCCAATAAGTCGGGCTGTCTCGACCAATGTGAACTGGGACCGACCGTGGTTATCTATCCGCAAGAGATTTGGTATGGTGGCGTCAAGCTCGAGGACGTGCCGCGGATCATCGAGGAGACGATCATCGCCGGTCGCGTGCTCGAGGATCTGAGGATTCCCGACGAAGCGCTGAACCGGAATAAGATGGACGGGAGGCCGAGCAGTTAAAACCGGGGGCAGCTCACCGGAACAAAATCCGGTAACCTTCCTCGCGCGGCAACTTTTCGACCTGCCTTTCCCCCCCCTGGCGATGGATCTACAAGGGGGCGATTTTCCTTGCCAGTCGTCCCTTGCGGCGTGTATATTCGGGGAGGAGGCAGGACAGGCCGAATATGGGGGGCCGTCTAGCCGCCGCTTTGCGCACACGCCCTGGAAATTCGCCGCCGTGTTTCGCCTCCAAGCGAGGCTGAAAACGACGGTTACCCGCCTCGTTAACTCCAGCCTCGAAAAAGCTTTCAGCCGTGAATCGGCAAAATATCGGAGTGTGTGGATCGGTGCGTCCCAGTGGACTGAAACGGCAATCCAAGGTGGCAGATATGATCGACGCGCGACGCTTTTTTTTGGTTTTTGGCGCGGCCGCGTTTTTGCTCTGCCCGGCATTGCTCGCCGTGGCCGACGACAAAGACCAAAAGCCGGCGCCCTCGGTCAGCTATTTCCGCGACATCCGCCCAATCTTTCAGGTGCATTGCCAAGGCTGCCATCAGCCGGCCAAAGCGATGGGCGAGTTCGTAATGACCAACTTCGAAGGGCTTTTCAAGGGGGGCGAAAGCGAGCAGGCAGCCATCACCCCCGGCAAGCCCGACCAGAGCAACCTGCTGGCCCAGATCGCGCCCAAAGATGGCAAAGCGGAGATGCCCAAGGACAAGGACCCGCTGACCGAAGATCAAATCAAGCGCATTCGCCAATGGATCGCCGAGGGAGCGCAGGACGACACTCCGATGTCGGTTCGCAGCGTGATCGATATGGAGCACCCGCCGGTCTACGAAGCGGCTCCGGTGTTGACCGCGCTGGATTTCTCGCCCGACGACAGTTTGCTGGCCGTCTCCGGCTATCACGAAACGCTGCTGCACAAGGCCGATGGCTCGGGGCTGGTCGCCCGGCTAGTCGGTCAATCGGAGCGGATCGAGTCGGCGGTGTTTTCTCCCGATGGAAAATCATTGGCGGTCACCGGCGGCTCGCCCGGTCGATTGGGTGAAGTGCAAGTATGGGACGTCGACTCGCGGAAACTCAAATATTCGCTACCGGTGACCTACGACACCGTGTATGGCGCCAGTTGGTCGGGCGACGGGACGAAAATCGCTTTCGGCTGCGCCGACAACACATTGCGGGCGATCGACGCCGCCAGCGGCAAGCAGGTGCTCTTTCAGGGCGCTCACAACGACTGGGTGCTCGACACGGTCTTTTCCAAAGACAACACGTATTTGATTTCGGTCAGCCGCGATCGTTCGATGAAGTTGGTCGAAGTGGCCACCCAGCGGTTTGTCGACAACATCACGAGCATTACGCCCGGGGCTCTCAAGGGCGGTTTGGCCGCGGTGGACCGCCACCCAATGAAGGACGAATTGCTGATTGGCGGCGCCGACGGCGTGCCCAGGATCTATCAGATGCTGCGCACCAAAGCCCGCCAGATCGGTGATGACTTCAATCTGATCAAAGCCTACGAGCCCGCGCCGGGGCGGATTTACGACGCCCACTTCAACGCCGATGGCAGCCGGTTTGCGATCGGCAGCAGTTTAGACGGGGCGGGCGAAGTGCGCATTTACGAAACCGCCAGCGGCAACCTGCTGCACAAACTCGAAGGACAACACGGGCCCGTGTATGCCGTCAGCTTCAGCACGAGCGGCAAGGTGGTAGCCTCGGCCGGCTTCGATGGTTTGGTTCGTTTGAACGATGCCGAAACCGGCAAGTTGATCAAAGAGTTTTCGCCGGTTCCGGTCACCGCGGTCAAAGTCGCCGCCGCGGCAAACTGAGTTGTTCTCCACGGGCAGATAGAACACAATTGCAAGACAATTCAACGTGCGATAGGAAATCAACCATGAAACGGCACTTCCTCACGATACCTGGCTGCCTGGCATCGGCGCTGGCGCTTTTGGTCGCGGGCCCCGTATCGGCGGCCCCGAAGGAGCATTTGCCCGAGGGCGCTAAAGTCGTATCGCTGGAAGCCAACCCGGCCACGGTCGCGTTGGGCAATAAATATGCCTATGCGCAAGTGTTGCTCAGCGCGCAATTGGAAAATGGCGATCGCATCGACGTGACGCGAATGGCCGAGCCGGTGGTGTCCGGCGATCTGGCCAGTGTCTCGGCCACCGGCGTCGTGC
The DNA here is from genome assembly GCA_016200205.1 of Planctomycetia bacterium. GTDB lineage: Bacteria > Planctomycetota > Planctomycetia > Pirellulales > PALSA-1355 > PALSA-1355. The sequence goes on along the minus strand of JACQFF010000074.1, from coordinate 823 downwards.
GGCCTAAAGCGGATGGCGATGGCCAAATCATTTTCCAAGTCGGCGGACAATCGATCGCGGTGCCCCTGAAGATCTCCGGCCAGAAGACCGATTACGCCGTGAGCTTTGTCCGCGACGTGATGCCAAGCATGTCCAAGCTGGGCTGCAACGCCGGCACGTGCCACGGTTCTCTCAACGGCAAAAACGGCTTCAAACTTTCGCTACGCGGCTACGACCCGCTTTACGATCACCGTGCCCTGACCGACGACATCGCCAGCCGCCGCATCAATCGCGCCGCGCCCGACCAAAGCCTGATGCTGTTGAAACCCGCGGGCGTTATTCCGCACGTCGGCGGCGTGGTAACCCAACCGGGCCAACCCTATTACAACTTGATTCGGTCATGGATCGCCGGCGGCGTAAAACTCGATCTCGATAGCCCCCGAGTGGCGAGCACTGAAATCTTCCCGAAGAATCCCGTGGTGGCAATGCCGGGCATGAGTCAGCAAATGAAGGTGCTGGCCACCTACAGCGATGGCGCCGTGCGCGATGTCACACTCGAAGCGTTCATTGACAGCGGCAACACGGACGTCGCCGAGCCGGACAAACTGGGACTGATTTCGGTGATCCGCCGCGGCGAGGCCCCGATCTTGGCCCGCTTCGAAGGCTCTTATACGGCAACGACGATCACGGTGATGGGCGACCGTAGCGGATATGAATGGAAGGATCTGCCGGCCAACAATTACGTCGACGAGCTGGTCTACGACAAACTCAAGCGGGTCAAATCGCTGCCGAGCGAATTGTGCACCGACGCCGAGTTCATCCGCCGCGTCTCGCTCGACCTGAC
>JACQFF010000081.1 GCA_016200205.1 Planctomycetia bacterium | reverse complement strand
GATGGATGCGACCTGCGCGTGTTGGTGATCGGCCGGCGGATGTGGGCCATGCGGCGGCGCAATCCGCTCGATTGGCGGACCAACGTCAGCCGCGGCGCCACGGCCGAGCCCGTGGAGCTGACGCCCGAGCTGGCCGACTTGGCCCGCCGGGCGGCGGATGCGATCGGCGCTCCCTTGGCCGGGGTCGATCTGTTGCCGGGCCGCGATGGCCAGCTCTACGCGATCGAAGTCAACGCCGTGCCCGGCTGGCAAGCGCTAGCGCGGACGCTTAAGGTCGATATCGCACAGCACGTTTTGCAGTATCTCGAATCGCTCGTTCGATCGCGGGACAGGCCGTCTGCGAAATCGGATTTGATATGACCAATCTTGCAATACCACCAGGCACTATTGCCTCGACCGCCGGGGTCAACGTGGCCCGCCGGCTGACGACGATGGCGGCGCGGATGCCCGAGGCGCTCTCGGTGGTTGTGCCGCGCGGTCGAGAGTCCAATGGTAAACGGAAATACGACACGTTCACGTTTCGCCAACTCGATGAAGACAGCAATCGAATCGCCAGTGGTTTGCGGCAAATGGGGGTTGACCCTGGGGCTCGCATCGCGCTGTTGGTGCGGCCGAGTATGGAATTCATTTCGCTGGTGTTCGCGCTATTCAAAGCCGGCGCGGTGATCGTGCTGGTGGATCCCGGCATGGGGCGGAAGAACTTGATTCGATGTTTGGCCGATGCTCAGCCCGAGGGCTTCGTGGCCATTCCGCTGGTGCATGTGGCGCGGACCTTGCTGAAGCGCAAGTTTCCCCGCGCTCGCTTCAACGTCACAATTGGCCGGCGGCTGTTCTGGGATGGGTTGACGCTCGACGAAGTGCGCCAGCGGGGTCAAAGTTCGCCGGTTTGCCACGAAATGAGCGGCCACGATCCGGCCGCGATCATTTTCACGACCGGCAGCACCGGCCCGCCCAAGGGAGTACTCTACCGCCATGGAAACTTCGATCGACAAGTCGGCGAATTGGGCGACTTTTACGGCATTCAGCCGGGCGAAATCGATCTGCCCGGCTTTCCGCTGTTCGGCCTGTTCAACTGCGCTCTGGGCGTGACGACCGTGATTCCGGACATGGATCCGAGCCGGCCGGCCCGGGTCGATCCGCGAAAAATCGTCGAGGCGATCCACGATTGGAACGTGACGCAGGCCTTCGGCTCGCCGGCGATTTGGAATCGTGTCGGACAGTATTGCCACGGGCAACACATCCAACTGCCGACGTTGCGCCGGGTGCTGTCGGCCGGCGCGCCGGTGCCGCCGCACGTGCTTGCGCGGATGAAAGAGTGCATCGCGGTCGACGGCGACGTGCATACGCCCTACGGAGCCACTGAGAGTTTGCCGGTGGCATCGATCGCCGCGACCGAAGTGCTCGGCGAGACGCGGCGTCTCTGGGCTCAAGGGGCCGGCACGTGCATTGGCCGAAAGTTTCCGAGTATCGAGTGGAAGGTCATCGAGATTGTCGATGGCCCGATACCAACGTTGTCGCATGCCGTCGAGCTGCCGAGCGGCCGGATTGGCGAACTGATCGTTTCAGGTCCCGTGGTGACGCGAGAATATGTTACGCGTACCGAAGCGAACGCGCTGGGAAAGATCGTGGATGGGACGCGCGTTTGGCATCGCATGGGCGATGTCGGTTATTTGGACGATCAGGCCCGATTTTGGTTCTGCGGGCGGATGGCCCATCGCGTGGTGACGGCATCCGGTGTGATGTTCACGATTCCCTGTGAGGCACTCTTCAACCAGCATCCGGCGATCTATCGCTCGGCACTGGTTGGCATCGGCGAACCTGGGCGTCAGCGCCCAGTGATTATCGCCGAGCCGTGGCCCGGCAAAATGCCGCGGGGCAAGGTCGCGCGACAGCAACTCCTGTCGGAATTGAAGCAACTCTCGCTGGACAATGCACTGACACGGAGCATCCACGATTTTCTGCTCCATCCGGCGATGCCAGTCGATATCCGCCACAACGCGAAAATCTTTCGAGAAAAACTGGCCGTCTGGGCGGCCAGGAAGCTGAGGTAGAGCGATGCTTGCGCTGGTGACCGGGGCCGGCGGATTCTTGGGCCAGTATATTGTCGAGCAACTGCTGGCGCGTGGCGATCGCGTGCGGACCCTGACACGTGGACGGTATCCGGAGCTGGAACGCTTGGGCGCCCAATGCGTGCGGGCCGATCTGCGCGATGCGCCGGCCACGAGTGAAGCGTGCGCGGGCGTCGATGTGGTGTTTCATGCCGCGGGGGTCGCCGGAATCTGGGGACCGTGGGACCACTATTACGGAATCAACTACCTCGGCACGAAAAATATCATCGACGGCTGCCGAACGCACGGCGTGCCCCGTTTGATCTATACCAGCAGCCCGAGCGTCACGTTTGACGGCCGAGCACAAGAAGGAATCGACGAAAGGGCCCCTTATCCGAAGCGTTGGCTGTGCCATTATCCGCACACCAAAGCCCTGGGCGAGCAGGCGGTGCTGGCGGCCAATTGCAACGAGCTGTTGACTTGCGTCTTGCGGCCGCATTTGATTTGGGGGCCGCGCGATCGCCATCTCGTGCCGCGGCTGATTGCGCGGGCTCGAGCCGGACAGTTGCGTCGCGTTGGGGACGGTACGAACCGCATTGACATGGTTTATGTCGACAACGCGGCCCAAGCCCACCTGCAAGCTGCCGATGCGCTAAAGTCCGGCTTGAAGGTCGCTGGCGGCGTGTATTTCGTCAGCCAAGGCGAGCCGGTGAACTGCTGGGCGTGGATCGACGAGATTCTGGCATTGGCCGGCCTCGCGCCGGTCAAGCGTTCGATATCGCTCGCCACCGCTTGGCGAGTCGGTGCCGCGCTGGAGATCGTCCATCGAGTGTTGGGTTTGTCGGGCGAGCCGCGGATGACGCGATTTCTTGCCGCTCAATTGGGCACCTCCCACTATTTCGATATCGGCCGTGCCCGCCATGACTTCGGCTACGTGCCCAAGATCTCGACCGGCGAGGGTATGCGGCGGCTTGGCGAGGCCCTACAAACCGGTCCAGCGAGCTAGCCTCGGATCCGCAAGATGCCCAATTTACCCTCATTCGGGGCACAACCCCCCTTGGTCCGCTTGCCAAGATCGACACAACCCAGTAACTTCAAGGGTTTTAATACCTCAGCGAAGGCAGGCGATGATTGCAGGTATGTCCGAGCGCGATCGGATCGTGATCACCGGCATCGGACTGACTGCGCCCAACGGAAACAACCTGGGCGAATTTCGCGAAAGTTTGCTTTCCGGCCGCAGCGGAGTCACGCCATACGAGATTCGATACATCGGCGCGACGGTAGCTGGCGTGTGCCATTTCGATGAATTGCGCTATCAAAAGCGCAAAGACCTCCGTCGCGGCACTCGGGCCGGCAGCGTGGGAATATATTGCGCCAGCGAAGCCATCGCCGATGCCGGGCTGGATTGGGCCAACATCGACAAATCGATGGTCGGCGTTTACGTCGGCGTCACCGAACACGGCAACGTCGAGACGGAAAACGAGATTTATGAACTCAAGGGCTTTGACTACGACACGAAGTTCTGGTCGCACCATCACAACCCGCGCACCGTGGCCAACAATCCGGCTGGCGAGGTGTCGCTGGGCCTGGGCATCACGGGCCCGCATTACACGATTGGCGCCGCCTGCGCTGCCGGCAATGCGGGCATTATCCAGGGGGCGCAAATGCTGCGGCTGGGCGAATGCGATTTGGCGCTGGCCGGAGGCGTTTCGGAAAGCATTCATACCTTTGGTATTTTCGCCAGCTTCAAAAGCCAAGGCGCCCTGGCCAGCCATGCCGACGCGTGCCGCGCTTCGCGACCGTTCGATCTGGATCGCAACGGCATCGTGGTTTCCGAAGGGGGCTGCCTGTACGCGCTCGAACGGCTGTCGGACGCCAAGGCGCGCGGGGCCAAGCTTTACGGCGAAATTGCCGGGTATGCCATGAACAGCGACGCCAGCGACTTCGTGCTGCCCAATGCCGACCGCCAGGCCGAGTGCATGAACTTGGCACTCAGGCGGGCACACATGGCGGCGGAAGACGTCGACATCGTCAGCACCCACGCCACGGGCACCGAGAGCGGCGACACGCAAGAATGCGCGGCTCTGCGGCGCGTGTTCGGCGACTCCCAGAACACGTTGTTCAATAATTCGAAAAGCTTTATCGGCCACACCATGGGGGCCGCCGGCGCTTTGGAGCTCGGCGGCAATTTGCCGGCCTTTTCCGATCGCGTTTGCCATGCCACGATCAACGTCGATCGATTGGACCCCCAGTGCGCTTTGGACGGACTCGTCATCAACGAGCCGCGCGAGCGGCGGCGGGTCGACGTGATTTTGAACAATTCGTTCGGAATGCTGGGCATCAATTCCGTGGTGATCGTAAAACGCATCTGATGAACGGAGAACAAGCGGCATGACTCCTGCCGAAATCAAAGAAGTCATTCTCGACATCCTTGAGGACATTGCGCCGGACGAAGATCTGAGCGGCCTCAAAGAGGATGTGCCGCTGCGCGAGCAGTTGGAATTGGACAGCATGGATTTCCTCGACATTGTGATGGAGCTGCGCAAGCGCTACCGCGTGCAGATTCCAGAGGACGATTATGTCGAGTTGTCCACGATGCAAAGCACGGTCAAGTATCTGGCCCCGCTGATGAAGGACTTGCAAAAAGCATGACGCGTGCTCGGCGGAGTTACAGTCCCGCACGCCACGCATTTTTCCGGCCGCTGCGCTTGTCGCGTGCGGTAGCGTGGCCCAGAAAACTTGTTGTCTGGGTGGCGAAGGCACAAGACGTCGTCCAGGTTGAACAGTCGCAGGGCAATGGTCAGTAAGCCAACACACGAGCCTCTTGTTGCTTCGCAACACCGACAACAAGTTGTCGGTCTCACCCACAGCCGAGCAGAGTTACGGTCCACTAGCGCATCGATCGGCCCCGTGGCCGGTCGCGCATGAACGAACATGTCCAGCTACGACACGATCATTATTGGCGCCGGAATGTCGGGCCTTGCCGCCGGCATCCGGCTGGCCTATTACGATCAGCGGGTGTGCATTCTGGAGCGGCACACGACGATCGGCGGGCTGAATTCGTTCTATCGTCTGGGCGGACGGAATTTTGACGTCGGGCTGCATGCCGTGACCAACTTCACCCCCAAGGGCACTCGTAAAGGCCCCTTGGCACGGCTGCTGCGGCAATTGCGGTTCAATTGGGACGATTTCTCGCTGTCGCCGCAGATCGGTTCGACGATCGCTTTTCCCGGCGTTTCGTTGCGGTTCAACAATCACTTCGAGTTCCTGCGTTCGGAAGTGGAACGCAGTTTTCCGGCCGAAAAAGACAATTTTCAGAAGCTCGCCGACACGGTCGTCGATTACGACGATCTGAACGAAAACGTGGCGAGCCGCTCGGCCCGCTCGATCGTGGGCCAGATCATCAAGGATCCGCTGTTGGTCGACATGTTGTTCTGCCCGCTGATGTATTATGGTAGCGCGCGGGAAAACGATATGGATTTCGCCCAGTTTTCCATCATGTTTCGCAGCATTTTCATGGAGGGTTTTGCCCGGCCCTGGGCCGGCGTGCGGCTGATATTGAAGAACCTCGTCCGCCGCTTCAAACAGTTGGGTGGCGAGCTGCGGCTGCGCGCCGGCGTCCGGCGGATGGAAGTCGAGGGCGGGCGAGTCACCCGCGTGGTGCTGGATGACGGCACCCAACTGGCCGGCGATCGCGTGCTTTCATCGGCCGGTTGGGTCGAGACGATGCGATTGTGCGACGGAGTCCACGAAGTCAAATCGAGCGCCGCCGGCCAACTTTCGTTCGTCGAGTCGGTGTCATTGCTCGATGCGGAACCGCGCGAGTTGGGCTGCGATCAGACTATCGTATTCTTCAACGACAGCGACAAATTCCATTGGCAGAAACCGGACGAACTGGTCGACGTGCGCAGCGGCGTGATCTGCTGCCCCAACAATTTCGATTACGCTCAACCGCTCGACGAGGGCGTGGTGCGGATCACGGCACTGGCGAATTTCGATCGCTGGAAGAACCTGCCGGAGGCCGACTACCAGGCGGCCAAGGCGATCTGGTACAAGCGGATGGTCGAGTCGGCCGTGCAATTCGTGGCCGATTTTCGACCGCGCGTGGTGGCCAGCGATACGTTCACGCCGATGACGATCAAGCGGTTCACCGGACACGAAAACGGGGCCGTTTACGGCACGCCGGAAAAGCGCTGGGCCGGCACGACCCATTTGAAGAACCTGTTTATTTGCGGGACCGATCAAGGCTTCGTCGGGATCATCGGCTCGATGTTCAGCGGGATCGCCATGGCCAATCGGCACCTGCTGGGGATGCCCGAAAAGACTGATCCCGCGTCCGCTTCGGCGGCCAAACGGCAAACAGACCACTAAGCCGGCATTTTTCTCGCATCATGCCCAAAGACTTTTTGCAAGGCGCGCGCGACCATTACGACTGCGTCGTGATCGGCAGCGGTCTGGCCGGACTGACCGCGGCCAATACGCTGGCGCGCAGCGGGCAATCGGTGCTGCTCTTGGAGCAGCATTACAAATTGGGCGGCATGGCCACCTGGTTCAAACGGCCGGGCGGGCACATCTTCGATATTTCGCTGCACGGATTTCCTTTCGGCATGGTCAAAAGCTGCCGCAGGTATTGGACGCGGGAGATTGCCGATTCGATTGTGCAGTTGAAGAACATCCGCTTCGATAACCCGATGTTCTCGCTCACCACGACCTTCAATCGCGATGATTTCACGCGCCTGCTGGTCGAGCAGTTCGCTATCCCGGCGGCCACCGTGCGGGCGTTTTTCGATACCGCCCGCGGCATGAACTTCTTCGACGACCAATCGACCACCGTGGGGCAGCTCTTCGAGCGGTTTTTCCCGGGGCGCCAAGATGTCATCCGGCTGCTGATGGAGCCAATCACGTATGCCAACGGCTCGACGCTCGAGGACCCGGCGATCAGCTATGGAATCGTGTTTTCGAACTTCATGTCCAAGGGCGTCTTTACGTTCGAAGGCGGCACCGATCGGCTGATAAAGTTGATGCACGCGGAACTGCTGCGGAGCGGCGTCGATGTGCGAATCAAATGCGACGTGGAGAAGATCCTCGTGCGCGAGGGCCGCGTGACCGGCGTGCGGGTCAATGGCCGCGAAATCAGCGCTCGCTCGGTGGTTTCTAATTCCAACGTGAAGACGACTATCTTCCACCTGGTCGGCAAAGAACATTTCGATCGTACGTTTTGTCAAGACGCCGAGGCGGTGCGGCTGAACAATTCCAGTTGCCAGGTCTACATGGCGCTAAAGCCGGGCGAAGAGTTGGACGAAGGCCTGGGCGATTTGCTGTTCAGTTCCACCGCGCCGCTGTTCCGCACCGATCTTCTGCTGAGTCGCAACGTGACGAGCCGGACGTTTTCGTTCTATTACCCGCGCACCCGCCCCGGCAGCAATCGCTCGCTGATCGTCTCGAGCACCAATGCTCGCTATCAGGATTGGGCCGATCTGTCGGCGGAAGAATACGAGGCGAGCAAGCAAGATCTGGTCGAGACGACGCTCGATGCGCTGGCCAAGTACGTTCCCGACATTCGCGCGAAGCTCGATCACGCCGAGGCGTCGACGCCGCTGACGTTCCGGCATTACACCAAACATATGGAAGGGGCCAGCTTCGGCACCAAGTTCGAGGGCCTGGCGGTCAGCCGGGCGATTCCCCAACAAATCGGTGGACTCTATCACGCCGGCAGCGTGGGAATCATCATGTCGGGCTGGCTGGGCGCCATGAACTACGGCGTCATTGTCGCCAACGACGTCGACTCCTGGCTGATGAAAACCGGTTCTCCCCAGACCTCACCCACTGCGACTGTCTTATGAGTTTGGACGAGATCCATGCCGCGATCCCGCACCGCGCACCGTTTTTGTTTGTGGACGAAATTGTCGCGCGCGACGAAAAACGGATTGTGTGCCGCAAAACGTTTCGCGAGAGCGACTGGTTTTACTCCGGTCATTACCCCTATTATCCGATCACGCCAGGCGTGCTTTTGTGCGAGGCGGCCATGCAGGCCGGCGCGATCCTGTTGGCACAGTTCGAGCCATCGATCCGCGGCGGGGTGCCCGTGGCCGCGCGGATGAACGACGTGCGCTTCAAACGCGTCGTCAAGCCGGGCGAAACGATCGAGATGGAAGTCGAGTTGACGCACCGCGTCAGCAAAGCGTTTTATCTGACGGCCAAGGTGATGTGCGGCGGAAAAGTGGCGGTGCGATTCGAATTCACCTGCGCCATGGCTTCAATGACGTAACGGCCCGGTCAAAACTTGCTCGACGAGGAACGATCACGGTATGGACTACTTGCAGTTGGCGGGCAAATCAATCCTGGTCTTCGGCGTGGCTAACCGCAAGAGCGTGGCATTTCACATCGCGCGGGTTCTTGAAGCGACCGGAGCCAAGGTGATCTACGTCGTCCGCACCAGCGAGCGCCAGCGATCGGTCGCCAAACTGCTCAAGCCCCAGGCGGAGATTTTCGCCTGCGACGTGGAGCAAGAAGATGAAATCCAAAGACTCCGCGAAGAAGTCGGAGTCCGTCACCCGCGGCTGCATGGCCTGGTGCATTCGATCGCGTTTGCCGATTATGGTGACGGCCCGCAAGCGTTTCACGAGACGCCCAAGACGGCCTTTCTGCGCGCGGTCGACATTTCATGTTTTTCGTTGATCGCGATTGCGAACGCGTTTCGAGACTTGCTCGATCCGGATGCTGCCGTGGTGGCGATTTCGATCTCGACGACCCGCATGGCCAGCGAGAACTATGGGTACATGGCGCCCATCAAGGCCGCGCTCGATTCGTCGCTGGCGTTTTTAGCCAAATCGTTCAGCCAATTTTCGCGGGTGCGTTTCAACGCCGTGGCTCCCGGCCTGTTGAAAACCTCGGCCTCGGCGGGCATTCCCGGCTATGTCGATTCCTATCTGTACGCCGAACAAGCGACGCTGCGCAAACAGGCCGTGCGGACCGAAGAGGCGGCCCACGTCGCGGCGTTTCTGTTAAGTCCGCGATCCAGCGGCATCAACGCGCAGAGCATCGTAGTCGACGCCGGGATGTCGACCAATTATTTCGACCGTGAGTTAGTCCGCCGCGCCATGCGGCCCGAGTGACCCTAACGGGCGGCGATGGCCAGCGTCGCGGGCGTGGCGGTCGATAGTTGGGGCTTTTTGGCATGCTCATCGTGTTCGGCCACCAGGCTGCGCTGCCATTCGACGGCCAACATCAGCGAATTGATGCCTGAGCCGATGCCCAGCAGGGCGACACGCTGAATAAAGGGGTCGGGAGTCTTTTCAGGCTCAGAAATGACTCCCGACCCCTTTTTTCCAAGATGACCTTGCTCGATCCCCAAAGCCATCGTGAGCGGCAGGGCCACGGAGCCGGTGTTGCCAAGCGTTTCCAGCGTGGCGAAGTCGATCGTCTCGTCGAGTCCCAGCGACTCGAGCATCAGCTTGCGGTGCGTCGCGCCGACCTGATGGCAAAAGGTCTTGTCGATCTCGGCCAGCGACCAGCCGGCTTCGTCGAGAAAGGCCGCGAACGTGGCGACGCCGACGGCGATGCCTTCCTGCATCAGTCGTTCCGAATCGGTCTGCATCAGGGGATGCATGTCGCCGGCGACCGATTCGTCGCGACCGCTATGGCATAGGCCGTGCCCGGCGGTGTGGGCTCGGGCCGTGGCGGCCAGCAGACGGTTTCCCGTCCGACTCAAAGCGCGATCGGTCAAAAGCACGGCGACACTGCCCGATCCGATGGTGAGTGAGGCGATGGCCAGCTTGACCTGCGCGCGCGTCAGCGACGAGTCGCGGTTGAGCGCGTCGATCGTGGTTTCGACCAATTGGCGACTACTCTCGGTGCCGACCACGATACCGGCATGAATTTGGCCCAGTTCGATCATGTTGGCCAACTGCACGATGCCGTTGAGAATTCCCAGGCACGCGTTCGACACGTCGTAGATCAGACATTCCTGCGGCAGGCCAAGTCGATGATGCACGCCGCAGGCCGTGGCTGGTTCCAGATAATCGCGGCACACGGAGGCGTGGATCAGGGCGCCGATGTGACGTTTGTCGATCCCCGCGGCGCGGATCGCTTTGGCGGCGCTTTCCACGCTCTTTTCGCTCGGCAGCGTGCCGGCTTCCCAGACACGTCGAGAGCGAATTCCGGTCATCAGTTCCAGGCGGCCTTGCGGCAGTCGGAGCCGGCGGTACAGCGGCGCCAGCCGTGCCTCAAGTTCTTCGGAGGTAACGACTTCCTCCGGCAGCGTGTAGGCCAGCGATTCAATGTAAACGTTCTGGTATTTCATGCAGCGTCGGCCTTTGGCCGCGAGGATCTCTTACAAAACCGCATTGGGAAGGGGGGAACAATCCCCGGCGGCTTTTTTTGAGTTCGTAAATCCTGAGCAGCAAACGAGCTACCAGCTTAGGGATCGGCGGGCAGACGGTAAAGCCGAAATCTCCCCAGTCAATCGAATGCGGTTCCTCGGCGGGAGCCAACAACATCATCTTGTGCTAGCGGAATATGTCGAGTCCAAAATACAGAGGAACCATTGTAATAAGATTTTCGACGCATAAACTCCCTCTCGACTTGCATTCCCTTCGGGGTAACGCGGCTGAAAGCCGTAGAGGAGTTTCGAGGCCGTTCATTAAGGAAAATGCTCCGGCGTTGTGCCCCAGAGGGACAACGATTCGGCAGGCTTCCCAAGCCACGCGGGCATCAGGGACGATGCACGGCGGTTCGTTCCTTTTGCGGCGTGCTTGTGGCCGTCGCGCACCTTGGTGCGCGACGAGCTTCTGCCGCGTCTCATGCTCCTGGCGACCTGCGCTAGAGGGGCCTCGCCCTGTTTTGCCACCTTTTCGAAACCGCGACCAAAGGACTTGTCGCTAAAGGAGTGCCAGTATGCGATCGAAACCGTTAATTGGATTGAATGCCGACTACCGTGCCGCGAAGAAGGACTCACCCGCGTTTACGTTTGTTTGCGCCGGCTATTACGACTGCATCATGGAAGCCGGTGGAGTTCCCGTAATCCTGCCCCCCACGGAAAATGAGGCCGACCTGAATCGGTTACTCGATTTACTCGATGGCATGGTGCTCGTGGGAGGAGCCGATTTGGATCCGCGCCGCGACGGATACATGCTCCATCCTAGCGTTCGCTTGCTGGATGATCGCCGCGAGAACTTCGACCGCCGACTAATGCGATTGATCGCCAAGCGCCGTGTTCCCGTGTTTGGCATCGGCGTTGGGATGCAACTGCTCAACGTCTCGGCGGGCGGCACGCTGCTGTTGCACATTCCCGAGGATCTTCCCAAGGCTCTGCCTCATAAAGATCCGTTGGATCCGGCTCATCGACACGGCCTGGAAGTCGTTGCTGGCTCGTTGATGGAACGGGTGTATGGCGACGGCGAAATTCGCGTCAACAGCGTCCATCACATGGCCGTCGACGATGTCGCTCCCGGCTTTAGCATTACTGCTCGCTGTCCCGACGGCGTCGTCGAGGCTATCGAGAGCACGACCGATTGGTTGGCCTTCGGCACGCAATTCCATCCGGAGAGCGATTCCGCGTCGGCCCTCGATTTGCGCATTTTCGAGGAGTTCATCACGGGCATTACCGGCGAAGTCCCGGAAATGCGTCTGGTGGCATAACGGCTGCGCCAGCTCAAGATCGCGTTGCGGTCTGTCCGGCGGTCCCGCGCTATGTTGCGCGCGAGACTGCCGGGCAGCAGCCGCGGATGAGCCGGCGATGCGCGACAAATCTGCAGCGGCGAGACGCCCATGGTTGAGGTGCAGGTTTTAGATCGGTTGTGCGCCGTGGCGCAGCGCAGGCGGTGGATCGTTGGGCTGGCGGTCGGATCGCGGTGCCGGCAGCTTCGCGCGGCGCTGGTGGGCGTGGAGGGGGCCGGCCTCTCGAGTCGGGTCGAAGTCGCGGCTCAAGCGCGGCAACTGATTTCGCCCGATCTTGCGGGACTCTTCGCCCGGTTGAGACAAAACCGCGCCAAGTCGCCCCTCGACGCCGCCCTGTTGGCCGCCCAATTGGCCGAAAGCCAGGCCTCATTGCTCGACGATTTTGCTGCTCGAATCGCGCCCGTTTGGGACCGGGTTCTGGCCGTGGCGGTCGACGATCCGGGACTATGGGGCCGCGGGGGCGGATTGACCGCCTATCTCGGATTATGCGACGCGGCCCGTTTGGCCGAGTTGAGCGGTCATAACGTGATCGACGCGTTTCCCGCGCGCGATCTGGCCCAGGAGGGCCGAGGCCGGCCGCTATTGAGCACTGCTTATTGGATGCTGCTGCATGATTTGCAGAAAACACGCGCGCTGGTCGACGTGCGCCGCGCGATCCGCATTACCTACTTGCCGGGGTCGCGTGACGCGACCGGCGCCCGGCGAATTCTCTATTTCGAAGTGGAAGCGTGTGCGGATGCGCCTCGGGCAGCGCAAGCCGCTCACGACCAGATTGCGGCGGATGCCGTGACACGCTGCATTATGACAGATTTGCCGCAAATTCCGCCCATCGAGGAGCTTGTGCTGTGCGGCATGGGTGAGCCCAGCACGGCGTTTGGCGGCGAGCTGACCCGTCGTTTGCCCGCTGTCCGCGTACTGGATCCCGCCACGCTCGGCATTCCGCTGGGTGCGCTTAAACCGGCCGCCGTGGCCCTGTTGGGCCTGTTGCATTTGGATCAAATTCCAGCCAATGCCACCGGCATCACCGGCGCGCGCATTCCCCGCGTGCTGGGACGCTTGACGCCCGGCTCGTTGGCCAATTGGCACCGCCTCGTGCGCGAAATGGCCAATGCCAAGCCCAGCGTCGTCGCGTTGCGCAGCGCCGTTTAAGCGGGTAGCCTGATTCTCGCGGCGGGCGCACAGCGAAAACTCGTTACGCTTGTCATTTGCTTCGCGGTGCGGGTGCGGTAATTTACTTTCGCGGCTGGAGAAACTGGAGAAGGTATGATAGGCGTGCCGATAAGTGAAACCATTCGGGCGGAAGATCGCTGCCGTCGGATGACTGTGGTTGATGCTCAAGCGTTGGCACTTGAATAGAAAATCCTGGTCCTCCCCTATGAGAGTAGCCGCACCCCACTTCCTGCTATTTTCCGAGTCGTGCCGGAAGAGCTCGCAAGGTCAGTGGAGGTTCGTCCTGCAGTCGCTCGATGGCACCGAGCAATTCGAAGCCGCTGACGCCGAGCCGAATGCGCGCGGCGAGCGGTTGGAGTTGCTGGCCGTGGTGCGCGGGCTCGAAGCCCTGGCGCAGCCGTCCCGAGTCACGCTCGTCACTCCCAGCAAATACGTCAATCGCGGCCTGACGTACGGACTGGAAGAATGGCGCGCCAACGATTGGCAGTGGGAGCATTACGGCGAAATGGTGCCAGTAAAGAATCGCGACCTGTGGCAACGAGTGGACCGAGCCCTGTCGTTCCACAAGTTGGAATGCCGCACCTGGCGATTTGATTTGCCGCATCTCGCGGCCAACGCATCCGATAAGCAAACGCCGAGCTCGCACATGACCACGTCGGGCGTCAGGCGCCGCACGCTGCGCGGCCGACTGAAACGCAAACTGGTCGCTTGCCAGCGCTGGTGGGATGACCGCCTGCGCTGGCTGGGGCTGTGGAGCGCCCAGTGCGGCACGCGATTGCTGCCGTTGCCTTGGCTTCAATAGCTTGCCGAAGCACTTCTTGGCGTTGCTCTGGGGTGTAAAACACGGGGAATTGCCGCTAGACTTGACTTCTCCCAGACTCGACAATCATTAAGGTTGACCATGACAACGCGGACCACCGTGGCATTGGAGAACATAGGCCCTCTCGTCGACGGGCATCACGAAAACCCCTTTGAAGTCTTGGGCCCCCATGAAATTGTGGCTGCGGGGCGTCGCGCGTTGGCGGTGCGGGCGTTTTTGCCAGATTCGGCTCAGGCCTGGGTCCTCGATCCGCGACATTCACGGCCGCAGCCCATGCGGCGCATCCATCCGGCCGGACTGTTCGAGGCGATTTGTCCCTTGATGAAAGACACCCCGAACCACCGCTACCAGTTGCGCGTCGCCGATGAGCGTGGTACGGAAAAGACCATGCACGACCCCTACGCGTTTCCACCGCTGTTGTCCGATTTCGATTTGCACCTGCTCGCCGAAGGCACCCACTGGACGAGCTATCACAAATTGGGCGCGCAGTTGCGAACGGTGGATGGCATCGATGGGGTGAATTTCGCCGTCTGGGCCCCGAACGCCACGGGGGTCAGCATTATCGGCGACTTCAACGACTGGTCCTCGCGACGCCACCCGATGCGCAAGCACATTCCCAGCGGCATCTGGGAGCTGTTCGTGCCGGGGCTGGCGGCCGGCTCGCTCTACAAATACCAAGTCCGGCACCGCGACCAGGTTTTCGAAAAGTCGGATCCCTATGGCTTTGCCGCCGAGTTGCCGCCGCGCACCGCCTCGAGAGTCGCCGACCTGGAACGTCACCAATGGCGCGACAGCCAGTGGATGACCAGCCGGCACAAGAACAACGCCCTCGACGCGCCGCTGTCGATGTACGAAGTCCACCTGGGCAGTTGGAAACGGCCCGGCGACGACTCGAGCCGCTGGCTCAATTACCGCGAACTGGCCCACCAGTTGGTCGATTACTGCCGGCAGATGGGATACACCCATTTGGAACTGATGCCGGTCAGCGAGCACCCGTTCTCGGGCAGTTGGGGCTATCAGACGGTCGGTTACTTTGCCGTGACCAGTCGCTATGGCAGTCCGGAAGACTTCATGTACTTTGTCGACCACTGCCATCAGAACGGCATAGGCGTGATCCTGGACTGGGTTCCGGCCCATTTTCCGCGCGACGCTCACGGCTTGCGTTTGTTCGATGGCACGCATTTGTACGAGCATTCCGATCCGCGGCAGGGCGAGCATCCCGACTGGGGCACGCTCATTTTCAACTACGGACGCAACGAGGTCCGCAACTTCCTGCTGGCCAACGCGTTGTTCTGGCTCGACAAGTATCACATCGACGGGTTGCGCGTGGACGCCGTGGCGTCGATGATCTATCTCGATTACAGCCGGGGTCCCGGGCAGTGGATCCCGAATGAATTCGGCGGCCGCGAGAATCTGTCGGCGATTTCGTTCTTGAAGGAATTCAACGAGCAATCCCACTTGCAGCATCCCGGCGTGTTGACGATCGCCGAAGAGTCAACGGCCTGGACCGGCGTTTCCCGGCCCACTTATTTGGGTGGTCTCGGCTTCAGCCTCAAATGGAACATGGGCTGGATGAACGACACGTTGCGCTACATGCGCCACGAACCGGTCCATCGCAAGTATCACCACGACGAGCTGACGTTCAGCCTGATCTACGCCTTCACTGAAAACTTCGTGTTGCCGTTCTCGCACGACGAGGTGGTGCACGGCAAGGGCTCGCTCTTGGACCAGGTGCCGGGCGATCTGTGGCAGAAGTTCGCGAACCTGCGGTTGCTCTACGGATATATGTTTGGACACCCGGGCAAGAAATTGCTGTTCATGGGCTGCGATTTCGGCCAGTGGAACGAGTGGAGCCACGACACCAGCTTGCAGTGGGATCTGTTGCAGTGGTCGAGCCATCAGGGCTTGCAGAAATATGTGTCGGACTTGAACCAGCTCTATCGCCGCGAGCCGGCCTTGCACGAAGTCGATTTCGATTACCACGGTTTCGAGTGGATCGATTGCCACAATTACGAGCAGAGCACGCTGGCGTTCGTGCGGCGTGCGAAAAATCCACAGGATTTTCTGATCGTGGCCTGCAATTTCACTCCCGTGCCGCGCACCATGCACCGCCTGGGCGTGCCGGAACTTTGCTGGTATGAAGAGATCAACAACAGCGATTCGACGTATTACGGCGGCAGCAATCTAGGAAATGGCCCGGGCCGAATGGCCGAAGAACTGCCCTGGGATGGCCGTCGGTTCTCGATTCCCATCACGTTGCCCCCGCTGGCCACGGTGATCATGAAGCCGCGGCGGTAAATCGGCGTGGTGGACGCAGCGACCGCTTACTCGTCGTCGAAATCGGCGGGGCTGGGATTGGCGGCGGCGCGTCGGCTGGCGGCGACGTCGGCCTGGCGCAGCCAATGCACCCCGGCGTCTTTGTTCATGTGGTCGAGCCAGGCGAGATACATCTGCCGCTGGTCGGGCGCGGCTACCGACATGTAGCGCATTTGCTTTTCGGAGGCGAACTCGTTGCGCAACTCGTCGGTCGGCTGCTCGTAATCGATCAACCGCACGACATAGACCGTGTCCCGCGGGTGGTTCCTCGTGACGGCCACGTCGCCGGGTGAGAGGCCGAACACCGTCTCCATGAATTCGGGCCCCACCCTTTCCACGCCGTCGACCTGGCTGATTCGCGGCTGCGAATTCGCGGGATCAAACGGCACGTTGCCGCTCGAGAGCCAACTGAACGAGCTGGTTTCGATGACCTTGAGATTCTCCTGCTTGCCGAAAAACTCCTTGAGGGGTATTTTGGCCGCGCGGTCCTGACGGGCGTATTCATCGGCCCGCGTGCGTGCCAGTTCACGGGCTTGGATCATCTTCCAGGCGTGGATTACCTGATCGCGCACCTGATCTAAGGTTGGGATATATGCGGCGCGTTCCTTGGTTTTCCAAAACAGGTACATGTTCCCCTCGTTATCGTCCACGGGGCGCGGCTGGTAGATCAGCAGACTGTCGGAAAAGGCAAACTCCGAGAACGGTTCCAGCCGGAATCCAAACTGCGACCGCCGGTCTTGCACGGGTCGTTGCACTTGCCCGATGTCGGTCCCGCTGGCGGCTTCGGAGGCCGTGATTAGATCCGTTTCCTTGGCGATCACCTGTTTGGCTTCGGCCAATTCCTTGAAGGGGAACGGCTTGGGCGGCTTCGCGGCGGAGTTGGAGCTTTTGGCGGCGTTGTAGACGTCGAGATCGTCGGAGTAACGCCGCATTTCGGCTGAGAGTTGCTCGAATATTTCGCCGATCCGCTTGGTCGCTTTTTGGCCGGCAATGCTGTCGCGTATCGAATCCTTGACCTTTTCCAGCGGTTCATAACGCATCTGGTCAGGTGGACTCGCCGGCTTGTCGGCCCCTTCGGCCGCGGGCTGTTCGTCGGCGGGCTTGGCAGTTTCATCGGCCGGTGTCTCGGGAGCTGGAGTTTCTGCCGGTTTCGTTTCGGGCTTGGCTTCTCCAGCCGTGGCCGCGGCTGGAGCATCGCTGGCCGGTGCCGCCGGCTCGGCCGGGCGGTCGTCGTCGGCCGTTGCGGCACTCACAAGGCGAATGCTCGCACGCGTGGAGCCATTACCGATTTGCGCGACTTGGATCGGTGTCTTGTCCGTGGCGGTCTGCGGCGGTTGAGAGTCGGCTGGTTTTTCGTTCGCGGCCTTTGGCTCTGCTGCCGGCTTTTCGTCCGCCGGTTTGTTTTCCGTGGGTTTGTCCGCGGCGGGATCAACCCCTTTCGCGTCCGGAGCGGGTTCCGCCGGTTTGGCGTCGGCTGGCTTGTCTCCCTCGGGCTTGGGCTGTTCGTCGGGCTTTGCCTCGGGTGACTCGGCCGGCGCGGCTTCGGACTTTGGCTTTTCGTTCGTGTCCGCGGGCAAATCCACCGCCCTGAATTGGGTCTTGTTCTTTTCGTAATACTCTGCGATCTCCTCCTCGGTGACCTGGGGCTTGAATTCCTCCTTGAACTTGGCGAAATCGGCTTTGAAGTATTGGAAGGCGGCTCGCTTGGGCTCTTTGAACCCTGGCTCGGGCGAGCTGGGGTCGGGATAGCGATCTTTGTGCTCGTCAAAAAATTTGGAGAGCTGTTCCGGACTAGGGTCGGCGACCTGGCTGACGAAATCGGCGACCGCCAACGGCATCACTTCGGCCTTCGCGCGGCGGTTGAGCCGTGAAAAATATTCGAACCGTTGTGCCGGGGTCACGTCGCCTAGGCTGACGCGAAACATTTGGATGAGTTTCGAGGCCAACATTTCCGTGCGAATCGCATCGAACAAGCGTGCCACGCTGATGCGCCGGCCCGTTTGCAGGCTATTGACGATTGTCTGCAGCGCGTCGCTGGTGAGCGAATCGCTGGTCACTTGCTTCAGCAAATCGTTGATGGCGCGATCGCTGACGACCATGCCCAATTGCTGGGCTTTTTTCGATAACACCAAGGTTTCCACCGCGGCTTCTTCCGGCCCTGGTGCGGAGCGGACCATCAGTTGTTCGCGCCAATAGCCGTACCACTGATTCAGCGCCTGATCCTGCATCCGCGCATCGATGGCGCCCTTCTTGATCTGCGCATTGACGGTCTCCACCGAGACGGCCTTCAAAAACAGGTCGACCAAATCGCGCGACTGGCGGATGCCGGCTATTTCCGATTCCGTCAGCGCACCGAATTTGGTCTGAACCACGACCGGGTTTTCCTGCCGGCGGGTGCGGCCCACGTACTTCATGAGCGGGTCGAGAAAGACGAAGGCCACCATGGCCCCAATGCCCACGATGGCCAGCAAGATCTTTTGGTTTCTGCGGAAAACAGCAAATGGACTCGCCACGGACAAATCCCTCATTCGTGCGGCTGCCGGCAGGAAAGATACCTTGACAGCCGGGTAGGCAGGGTATTAATGAATTGACGACCTGCTTGTGCAAGCCGTGGTGATTGTAGGGGTCGGCGACGTAAATGCAATCCCAAACAGGGCCGTGGTTTGTCGCGTTTGGCCCGCGTTTTTGGGGCTCAAATACGGTTCCGTCAGGCCCGATGGATTGGATCGATTCATCGCGTTGAAGCGGTTTTTCGCTCGAGCGCCGCCCGTGAGATCGCTCCGAATGGAGCGGTCGATCCGGACAATCGCGGACAATTTATCAAACCGGGGCTTGCGGGCAGATATGTAGAGCACAGTTACCCAGGCCTCCCAAATTACCACGCGATGTGAGCATGGCAAAGAAAACAGCAACTCGAAATGGCAAATCCTTGGTGATCGTGGAGTCGCCGGCCAAGGCGCGCACGATCAGTAAATTCCTCGGCCGCGCTTTCACGGTCGAGGCCAGCATCGGCCATGTTCGCGACTTGCCGCAGGGGGCCAAGCAGATCCCGGCTGAATTCAAGGGCGAAGATTGGGCTTATCTTGGCGTTAACGTCAATCGGAACTTCGATCCTGTCTATATTATTCCGCCCGGCAAGACGGCCCAGGTCCGCAAGCTCAAGGGACTGCTGAAAGAGGCCAAAGACCTGTATCTGGCGACGGACGAAGATCGCGAAGGGGAAGCCATCAGTTGGCATTTGCAGGAACTGCTCAAGCCCAAAGTTCCCGTCCACCGGCTGGTGTTCCATGAAATCACCAAGGA
Organism: Planctomycetia bacterium; assembly: GCA_016200205.1. GTDB lineage: Bacteria > Planctomycetota > Planctomycetia > Pirellulales > PALSA-1355 > PALSA-1355. The sequence continues at coordinate 4,185 of JACQFF010000081.1, read as the reverse complement.
GGCGATCCAAGAGGCGCTCGCCCACCCGCGGGAGATTGACGACGATCTGGTTCGCGCGCAAGAAGCGCGCCGTATCATCGATCGGCTGTACGGCTACGAAGTTTCGCCGCTGTTGTGGCGCAAGGTGCGTCCCAAGCTTTCGGCCGGCCGAGTGCAGAGCGTGGCGGTGCGGTTGATTGTCGAGCGCGAGCGGCAGCGGATGGGCTTCCGTTGTGCCACCTATTGGGATTTGGTCGGCATGTTCGGTAAATCCGACGGCCAGCAGTTCGCCGCCGAATTGATTTCGGTCGACCAACGACGAATCCCCTCCGGCAAGGATTTTGATCCGGCCACCGGAAAGCTGAAAGATTCCGCTCTGCTGTTGCTCGACGAACCGGGCGCCAAACAATTGGCCGAGCGGCTGTCGCGGGCCGATTTCCGCGTGGCGGCACTCGATGACAAGCCATTCACGTCGAAGCCTTCTGCGCCGTTCACCACCAGCACGTTGCAACAAGAGGCAAACCGAAAGCTCGGTTTCACCGCCAAGCGCACCATGCAGATTGCGCAAAGCTTGTACGAAACGGGTCATATCACCTACATGCGCACCGATTCGACCAACCTGGCCAAGGTGGCCGTCGACGCGGCGCGGGAGTTGGTGAGATCGCAATACGGCAGCGAGTTTTTGCCCGGTGAACCTCGGCTCTATCAAACCAAAGTCAAGAATGCCCAGGAAGCCCACGAGGCGATTCGACCGGCCGGTCATCCGTTCGCGTTTCCCGAAAGCTTGCGCGGTGAATTGAACCAGGACGAATTCCGGCTCTACGACTTGATCTGGAAACGCACCGTGGCCAGTCAAATGGCCGATGCTCAAGGGCGGCGCATCACGATCACCGTTTCAGGGGACAACGCGGTTTTTCAAGTCGGCGGAAAAACGATCGATTTTCCCGGCTACTTGCGGGCCTATGTTGAAGGCAGTGACGATCCGCAGGCCGATTTGGCCGAGCAAGACACCGTCTTGCCCAGCGTCACGGTCGGCGAGTCGCTCTCCTGCCGCGAGCTCGAAACCAAGAGCCACACCACGCAGCCACCGGCCCGGTTCAGCGAAGCCGCTCTGACGCGCGCTTTGGAAGAGATGGGCATCGGCCGCCCGAGCACCTACGCCTCGATCATCGACACGATCCTCGCGCGCGAATACGTGTTCAAAAAGGGCAATGCGCTGGTGCCCACCTGGGTCGCCTTCGCCGTGGCTCAACTCCTGACGGACCATTTGCCGAATCTGGTCGATTATCAATTCACCGCGCAGATGGAGGACGATCTGGACGCCATCAGCCGCGGCGAATCGGGGCATATCGACTACTTGCGCGGGTTTTATTTTGGCAACGGCAAGCCGGGGCTGAAGCGGCTGCTGGAAAACAAATCGTCGGAAATCGACGCCCGCGACATCGGCCGGATTTTGATCGGGAAACCGGACGGCGGCGAGCCGATTTTCGTCCGCGTCGGCCGTTATGGACCGTTTATCGAACAAGGCGAACGCCGCGCCAGCTTGCGTGAAGACATGGCGCCCGACGAACTTGGCGTCGAGCAAGCGCTGGAACTCCTCGCCCAGTCGCAGCAAAGCGAGGAGCCGTTGGGCCGCTGCCCCGAAACCGGCAAGCCCGTGTTTCTGAAAATCGGCCGATTTGGCCCCTACGTGCAGCGTGGCACGCCGGAAGATGAAGAAAAGCCCAAGAACTCGTCGCTGCTCAAGGGGATGAAGCCCGAGGACGTCACGCTCGACGTGGCCCTCAAGTTGCTTTCACTGCCGCGCGAGTTGGGAGTACATCCGCAGAGCGGCCTGCCGGTGGTGGCCTACAACGGACGGTTCGGTCCGTATGTGAAGTGCGGCGAGGAAACGCGCAGCTTGCCCGCCGGATTGTCGCCGATCGAATCCACCCTCCAGCAGGCGCTCGATCTACTGGCCCAGCCGAAGGTCATGCGTCGGGGCTTCGGCGTGCCGAAAGAGCCGCTGAAGGTTTTCGAAGGGTCCAGCGTGACGGGCCAAAAGATTCAATTGCTCGAGGGCCGCTACGGGCTGTATCTGAACGATGGCGTCACGAATGCCTCGTTGCCCAAGGGATTGGCGCCCGATTCGCTGAGCAGGGAGCAAGCGATGGAATTGCTCGCCGCGCGGGCCGCGCTGGGGCCGCCGAAAAAGAAAGCCGCCCGCCGCAAAGGTCCGGCCAGGGTCGCCGCCAAAAAAGCCACCGCGCCCGTGAATGGACAGGCCGAAAAGCCCGCCAAGAAGGCCACCAAAAAGAAGGCGCCCCCCAAGAAAAAGGCCGCGGCGAAAAAAGTCGTCGCGAATTGAGACTAGCCGAGGCGCCATCGCCAGAGGCCCGCGAATCGAGGTGCGTCCCCCTTTTCATCGCCCCGCCTTTCCTCGATTGTTGCGCGACTCCTTGGGCTTAGACGGGGATGCCACTTTTTTCGAGGTTTCGCCGTGCTTGTTCCGACGCGTGAGTTGCGGGAAACCGACGGACGACGTCTTGCAGCGCTAAGATCGCTTGTTGTCGCTGACCGGACTGCACGAACTGTCGCGCCTGAGCGAAGAGTTCGTTTGCTTGTTCTTCCGCGCTTGTTTCTTCGCCGGGTTCCGCTCGGGGCAAAGAAGGCAAATTCGGATTTACGGACAACGGTGGAGGTGTCACCGACGGAGGAACATCTTTTGAATCAACCATTCCTTGCTGAAGAATCATGTCACGAATGACACCAACCACTGCCAACGCCTGCTCAACATCGATCGGAATTCCCTCGATCACGTTGGGTTTGAATAGAAGAGAAATCGGTGGGCCGCCTTTCGGATAGACGTCTATAAAAAATTTCTTTGTAAACACATAGACGATGACTAGGGCGATGGCAATGACTAGTGCGATGGCAATCGGCGCCCAACTTCCAACTTCAAAGCTTATCGCTACCCCGAATATCGTGATAAGGCATGCCGACACGGCGGCGGCGACTGGCTTGTGGACGCCTGCAGCGAGAGTGGACACACAGCGTAGTGGAATGAACTGCGAACGTTGGCCAAAGAGACTCGACGATTGGCAGCGCAATTCAGTCCCAGCAATTGTGAACCGCGTGATTGGACTAAACCCCATTAGGGACAAGAGGAACGCGACGATACCCTGCATTCGGCCAACAATTTCGACTGTCGGGTGTGGTAAGGGGAGCGGCGAGTTAGAAAGCGTAAATTTTTGAAGTACGAGTGTCGAGGCGCGATTCCGAGAGACGCGTGCCGCGATGCCAGCGGCAATCGTTAGAAAAAAGAACGAACCGATGAGAGTTTCAAGGGGACCCATTATTAGACGGATTGCCCCGAACATCAAATGTGTGTATTCCGCAAAGCCGCGCAAGTCGGCTGCCACATTGTGGGGCGCAAGATCGCCACCGTCAATGATTTTATACCGTGCGCTTTTTGCAACGGGAGAGAAAAGGACAAGAAACGGGCAGGAAATGCAGACGCAGCTCGACGGGATGTTTCACTTTCATGTGCCTAGCCGTATGTTGCCTCACTCCGCCTCCGATTGCTTATCCGTGCCCTGGGCCAGCGCATAGGCCGTCGCGTGGCTGCGGCAGTGGGAAATGCTGATCAGCATTTCGGTGATGCCCAAGTGCTCGACGACGTCACGGGCCCCGCCGCGCAGGGCCACCGCCGGGCGTCCGCCCGGCTCGTTGCGAATTTCAATATCGCGCCAACTGATTCCCCTGCGCCAGCCGGTGCCCAGCGCTTTGAGAACCGCTTCCTTGGCCGCCCAACGGCCGGCGTAGTGCTGGGTGGCCAGTTTGCGGCTTTGGCAATATTGGATTTCGTGCGGCGTGTAAACGCGATTGATGAACAGCTCGCCGTGCCGTTCGATCATCTGCGCGATCCGCAAACATTCGATGATATCGGTCCCGATGCCGATGATTCGTGACATGCGATCTCAAGCGACGGTAGAAATCGTGAATTGTTTTCTGGTCATGCCCAGTGCGGTGACCGCCACGGTCGCGCCGGTGGTCAGCAGCAAATCGAGGCTCCACCACAGCGGTCGCTCGCGGACAACGCTCGTGAGAAATTCGTCGAACCGCGGGCGGATTTCTGGGTGCTCGGCCACCGCCACGGCGACCAGCGGGCTTTGGCGTCCAAGAGCGTCCTCGTAGAGCTGCATTCGGAATCTATGGCCAATGTAG
>JACQFF010000075.1 GCA_016200205.1 Planctomycetia bacterium | reverse complement strand
TTTACGACGCGTTTAGACGTGGACATGGCTGGCGGGGGAGCCTCGCCCGGAAGGAATTGGCGCGATGGACAAGATTTTTATGGTTGCGAAGTTCACGGCGGACCGGCTATTAATATAGGGCCATGTCGTCATATGCATCGACGGAGCGGGGCAATGCAGCAATTTGACCTGGAGTTCTGTCAAGCGGTTGCAGAATGGGTACGGCATCAATTTCGGGAGCGCCCGGATTGGTGGACCGAGCGCGCTGAAATCATCGGGATTATTGTATCGCTATTGCTTGACGAGTGGCGATGGGAACATTACGCTGCTACAAAGCAGGGGCGTGCCTTGCAAGCGTTTGGTCTCATTTCACGCCGCAGTTCTAAGATCAAGCGCGCCGTAGAAAGATGCTGCAAGAAGCTAGCTCAGTAGCTCATTTGGGAGAAGAAATGCGCCGCGAACAAAGCTTGTTCGATTGCGAGGGCCACTGCGTTGTAGAGCCATCGTATGTTGATATAAAGCCCTTGGATAAATTGATTTGCGATGATGATATTAACAATCTCAAGCGTGCCATTCAAAAAATCAAACCGCGCGACAGAGAATTGATCTGTCGGAATTTCGGAATCGGAGCAAATGAACCGACGACTCAGGTCGCGTTGTCACGCGAACACAATTGTTCGCCGCAGGCAATCTCAAAACGATTAAAACGCGCAGTGGAACGTTTAGGTGTTCAGTGGAGGATTAGCTCAAATGGCATATGAAATTCGACAGATTCCGGCGGAAGAAATCAAGTTTTTTGTTCGCCGCGCGCGACCAGGGGCCGCGTATGCACGCCTCAAGAAGAGCATTGTAGAGATTGGCCTAAAGACGCCGATTGGAGTTCGCGATATCAGCGAGCGCCCAGCTAAGGAACGGCGCCGTCCCAATGGAGGCGTTTACAAGTACGAGCTAGTTTACGGTCAAGGACGCCTTCAGGCATTTCGGGATTTGGGGATTGATCGCATTCCAGGTGTGATAGTTGACGTCGGCGAAGAGGAGATCGTCGGTCGGTTCCTCGCTGAGAACATGATGCGGAGGAAACTCAATTGGAAGGACAAGGCGAGATTGGTTGAGTATGACACGGAAGTGAATGGCCTCTCGATAGACGAAGTGTCTGAGCGGTATTGCATTACGCCATCGCATGCAAAAAAGTACTTGCGCGTTTTGAAAGGTGCGTCGGAGAGAGTGCTGCGCATGGCGGATGAAAATGCCTTTGACATGAATACCGCTGAAAAACTTTCAACACTTCCCAAGGACGATCAAGATTTGGTTGTCGAGGTGCTTGATGATCAGCAACTCGACAAGAGTGCAGTGATGCATTTGGTCGACGAGGCGAGCCGTCTGCGCAAAAAGGGGCGCGTGACAAAGAGTGACTTGGCACGTTCCATTTCAGAATTGAACGAGCAGTTGCGTAGAGGTCGTGAGAGATTCAAGCTGAGGCGGCTGGAGTACGCGCTTGGTCCGCAGCATTTGTTTCGTTTGGTGGCGGAGAAACCCTTCGTGTCCCGCGTCGAAGCTTCTGGAATCGATGTTTCGTATTTCAAAAACATGCAGCACTAGGACGTGATTATGGCAATACAACACGCTACAAAGGGCGCGCTGATCCCAATTGATTATCTGCAAGTGCCTGAAGGTTATCACGTCAAACCGCGCAAGGTTGATGATGAGATTCTATTTAATTCCATCCAGCTGACCGGCGTACAACAACCGATCATTGTGGTGCGGTTGGCGGACTCAAGCTATCTCGTGGTTGACGGCGTGCGTCGACTAACTTTGGCCCGGGCGCTCGGCCTCTCTGAGGTTCCTTGCGTCATTGATCAAGGAATCGACGATGTCGACGATGAGGTTGAATATCGAAATCGAGTCCGGTTTATCTTAGATGAGCACCGGCAAGACCTGCTCCCGACCCAACGAGCTGCACTGATCAAGAGGTTACAGCAGTCGTTCGATATGACCGGACGACAGGTCGCCTTGTACCTTGGGGTTACAGCGGCCACGATCACGAACTGGCTGCATATCGACAATATGATCCCGGAAATCCGGCACGCGGTCGATGAGGACCGTATTACGATCCATACGACCCGTGCCTTTGCCGCAATGACGGAAGCCGGGCAAACAGAGATTTGGAAAAACCACGCCGATGCTGTTCTTAAAATGAGCGCTTCACGGCTCCACAGGTGGGTGCGGGAAACTTATCCGCCTGCAAAGTTCCCGCATATGTATGAATCGCCCGAAGCTGTAATCCGTCAACTGACCCGCAAAAGCACTCCGCGCAAGGCGCAAAAGCGCACAAAGGTCTCGGTAGATGAAAAGAAAACGCTTCTGAAGGATGTTGATGCAAAGAAGATTGAATTGCAAGACAAGCAGGCTCAAGTCGCCGAATACACGAGCCATATCGAGGCAGCGATTCCCGTCATTGAAGCATTTCGAGAAAACGCCGAGCTTTGGGATTCATTGCCTGCCGCGGTGCGATCTGATTTTGAGGAATTTGCGAACCGGTATCTGCCTGCGGTAGTGTAACGTTGTCGTCGGCGCACAGGCGATTCGGCGGGGAATTGTGTCTCAATTTGCAAACCTCAATGCCGGGACAAATTCACTTCGGAATCAGGTTCGCGTTCACAAACAGTCGGTGACAAACAGAAGTGTTGCTACGAGTGGGAGACGTTCACGGCGCCGCTTTGCGGTGCTCTTCGATCAGTTCGTAGCGGCGGATTTTGCGGTCGAGCGTCGAGCGTTCGATGCCCAACAGCGCGGACGTCTGGCTCTTGTTCCAGTTCGTGGCCACCAGCGTCGCCAAGATATGTTGTCGTTCGATATCGGCCAGCGAGGCGGGCCGGAACTGCGCTTGGGCCGGCTGGAAATCGCCTGTGTCGCCGGCGGTCGAGATCTGCGAGAGGGTCAAATCGTCGTGCTCGATGAATTCGCCGCGGGCCAGCACGACCGCGCGTTCGACCACGTTTTTCAATTCGCGGACATTGCCGGGCCAGCGATATTTACGCATCAGCTCCATCGCCTGCGGCGTGAACCCGCGCAGTTTGCGGCCCGTTTCGGAATTGAATCGTTGCAGGAAGTAGTGGGCCAACTCGGGAATGTCCTCGACGCGCTTGCGCAGCGCCGGCACGACGATCTCGAGCACGCGGAGGCGGAAGTAAAGGTCGCGGCGGAATCGGCCTTCGGAAACGTCTCGTTCCAGATCGCGGTTCGTGGCGGCGATCACGCGGACGTCGACTTTCACCGATTCAGTTCCGCCGACGCGCTCGAAAGGATGTCCCTCGAGCACCCGCAAGAACTTGGCCTGAATGGCGGGGCTCATTTCGCCGATCTCGTCGAGCATCAAGGTGCCTTCGTGAGCCGCCTCGAATTTGCCGATCTTGCGCTGCGTGGCCCCGGTAAAGGCTCCTTGCTCGTGGCCGAAAAGCTCGCTGGCCAACAGGCTGCGCGACAGCGCGGCGCAATTGAGACACACAAACGGCCCTTTACGGCGGGGGCTGGAATAATGGGCCGCCCGGGCGACCAATTCCTTGCCGACGCCGCTCTCGCCGCGAATCAACACCGTGGCACGGCTGGGAGCCGCGCGAGCGATCTCTTGCGCGACGCGGGCCATGGCAACGCTGCTGCCGACAATTTCGCTTTGCGCGCCGAGCCGTTCGCGCAACTGCAAGTTTTCATCGCGGATCTGATTCAGATTCTCGGCCAGCTCCTCACGCCGCTCAAGATTGTCCAAAGCCACCGCCACCGTGTCGGCCACGGCCAGCGTAAACTCCAGATCGTCCGGATCGGGCACGCGCTCGTCGTTGGTGGCGTACAGATGCAGCAGGCCCAAAATCCGCTTGCCGCGGCGGATCGGCGCGCAGATGACGCTGGTCGCGTCGACAACCCCCTTGCTGTCGCGGCTGCCCAGCGTGCTGTCGCCCATCACGTTGCGAGCCAACACGGCTTCTCCCTCGCGGAGCACCGTGGAGGCGAGAAATCCGGACACGCGGTGATAAGGCAAGGACGAATCCGTGCGGGTTGCCACGATTTCCAAGTCAATGGAGTTCGGCTCGCCCTGATAGTGGCGCGGCAGGACCAGCAAGGCTCCGGCGTCGACTTGCGTGCCGGTGAACAGACCCGCGAGAGCCAGGTCGGCGATGGCAATTATATCCGGCGCTTGGGCCAACTCGAATGCCAGGCGGCACAGACTGGCAGCCGCGCGGCCGAGCTTCGGCAAGGCAGTTTCTTCAGCCTCGCGGGGCTCGAGAAACTTTGTCTGGCCACGTCGATGCGTAATCGTGGCCGGCTCGTGCAATGCGAGCACGCTGGAGTCGTCGGTCGCCAGCGGTCCAGTGGCCGTCTCGTCCTCCAAGCCGACAAGCGGCCCCAGTGCAGGACTGTTGGTTTCCGTAAATGCCTTGGAGAGATCGTGGACGAATCGCAATTGCGACTGGCCGATGCGAACAATGTCGCCGGGCTGGAGAATGCAATCGCCTCGGACCCGCGCGTTGGCGATCACGGTGCCGTTGCGGCTGTCGAGGTCGCGCAGCGTCCATTGGTTTTCCGAAAAGAAAACTTCCGCGTGACAGCGGCTGCAGCGCTCGTCTTTGATGACGATCTGGTTGGTGGGCGCGCGACCGATCGTGACCGCCTGGCCGGGGACCAGCCGGAATACGTCGGCCCACTTCAAACCCTCGCGAATAACCAGATAGGCTAGCATCGAAAAATGGCCCCGCGGAAGTCGCCCGTGAGGGCAACTATTAACCGTTTCCGGACATTGCGGCAAAGAAGTGTCTGCGAATCGCCAAGTTCCACCTTATCGTTGCGCGGGGTCGCGCTGCAAGATGCGGCGAGCCAGCGATTTCCCGGCGGAAGTCGACTCGGCCGCCTATTGACCACGGTTTAAGCCCCGAATAGAGGGGATTTTTAGTATTCTTTTGCCTGATCGACGCTAAGCGCCCAATTTGGCCAGCATTTCGGCCAGCAACTCCAGGGGCAGACCCACGACGTTCGACTCGCTTCCGTCGACAATCCGCAGCCAGCCGACTCGCTCCTGGTATCCAAACGCCCCCGCTTTGCCCTCCCACAGACCGCTCGCCAGGTATTCGTCGATCTCCCGTTCGCCGAGCGAATCCATCCGCAGCGTGGTCCGGGCGACTTGGACCTGGGGCCGCCCCGATGCGAGCGGCCACAGGCATAACCCGCTGTAAACGCGATGCTCATGGCCGCTGACCAGCGTGAACATTTGCCGGGCGTGCTCTCGATCGTTGGGCTTTCCGAGAATCTGACCGGCACACTCGGCCACCGTATCGCAGCCCACGACGACGCCGTCTGGCGATTCGGACGGCCGCAGTCGCTCCGCCACGTCGGCCGCCTTTTGATAGGCCAACCGCGCCACGAGTTCGCCGGGCGTTTCCTTGCTGCAAACGCCACATTCGGCTTGGACGCTGGGAATCACGATTCGAAACCGATAGCCGGCCTCGTCCAACAGCCTTTGCCGCTGCGGCGAGCCGCTGGCCAAGATCAGCATCGGGTTGCGAACAAGCGTTTTGGGGATCATCGAGTTTGGATTTTTAAGATTCCCGAGCATGGCCACTTAAGAAATCGACTGGTCGACTGGTTCAGTACTCGCCGGGCAATGAGTTTTCACCAGTTTAGCCAATTCGCTTTCGATTGCGCGGAATACATCGTTCCAATCGCCGGGGCGGCTCTGTCGAAAGAGCCGCATTGTCGGATACCAGGGACTATCACTTCGCTCGAGCAACCACCGCCAATCGGGGCCGAAAGAGAGCGCGACCCACACCGGCACGCCCAGCGACCCAGCCAGGTGGGCCGGCGCAGAGTCGCAGGTAATTACCAAATCGAGATTACGCACGATGGCAGCGGTGTCATGAAAATCGCCCAGCCGGTCGCCTAGATCGGTGATCGGCAATTGGCCGCCCAGGTTTGTCAACTGCCCCCGGCCCGCGCCTGTCTGCAAACTATAGACACAAACTCCGCGCATCTGAACAATGCCCTCAAACTGCGCAAGGGGGATAGACCGGAACCGATCCTTCGCATAGGCTGCTTTGCCTTGCCACGCTATTCCAATCTTCAACGCGCTTCCTTTGCCCAGCTCGCCGTTGCGTCGTTCGACTAATTCCGCGTTGGGCCAGAGATAGGGAACTTTGGCCGGTATATCTTCAAGCGAAGTGCCAAAAACTCCTGGCAGGCTCAGTAGGGGAGCATGGAAGTCGAATTCAGGCAGCGGATCTCCTGTAGCGACTACGGTGTCCACTCCTGGGCAACTTGTCAGAAGACGCGCCAAGGGTGATTGGCACTGGACGATTACCGTGCCACATCGCTCTTTGACCAACTCGGCATACCGGACGAACTGAAGTGTATCGCCAAACCCCTGCTCGCTGTGAAGCAAAATGCGAGCGGCGGCAAGTGTCGCTCCGGTCCAATGAGGTTTTTGCAGTACTGGCTCTTGAAGGCCCTTGCACTTCCAGCGCCATTCGTACTCGGGCCAACCTTCGGCGAAACGGCCCATCAAAAGCAACGCCAAACCACGACCAACGCGCGCTTCGGCGAAGTCCGGATTCAACTCCACAGCGCGCCCGAAGCACGCAATCGCTTCGTTCAACCTTTCTTTTCTCTCCAAAAAAGTACCAAGATTATTATGGGCCGCGGCATTATCAGGTTGCAGCTCGAGGGCCCGTTCAAGGCAGGCGAGGGCCTCATCGAACTTGGCCTGCTCCGACAGCGCCGCAGCGAGATGATTGAGTGCTTCGCCGAACTCCGGCTCGAGCTCCAACGCGCGCCGTAAACAGGCTTCTGCTTCCTCGAATTTCCCTTGCTTTAACAATGCCACGCCGAGAAGATTGTGTGCTTCGCCAAAGTCTGGCTTGAGCTCCAGCGCACGCCCGAAACAGGCCACGGCCTCTTCATGCTTCCCCTGCTCCGACAACGCAGCTCCTAGGAAATTGTGTGCTTCGGCCAAATCGGGCGTCAGTTCCAAGACGCGGCGGAAACAGGCGACCGCTTCCTCGAACTTTCCCTGGTCCGCCAGTAGGGCACCAAGACGATTGTGCGCTTCGGCAAAGTCGGGTTTCAACTTCAGTGTCCGACGGAACCAGTCCACCGCTTCGTCAACTTTTTTTTGCTCCTCCGATATGAGGCCGAGGTTATAGTGTGCTTCCGTAGATTCTTGCTTCAGCTCTAGTACCCGTCGGTAGCACGCGGCCGCTTCGTTCAGCCTCCCCTCGTTTTTCAACACGTTGCCGAGATTACCCTGTGCGGCGACATAATTCGGCCGGAGTTCTAAGGCACGTCGGTAACAAGTCTCGGCCTCATCGAGATTCCCTGCTTCGGCCAGAGCGTTTCCCCGGCGGTTTTCCCTTGCCGCCTGGGCATTTCGTAAATCTTCGAACACCTCGGTCGAACCGGGCTTCAGACGCCACGCCTGCTGGAAGCTCGCGATCGCCGCGTCCAGCTCTCCCTGCCGTGCCAGTACGGTGCCTAGGTGATGGTGGGCATCGGCATGATCCGGCTTTAATCGCACTGCTTGTTGCAGATTCGCGATAGCCTCGTGCGGCTTACCCAAACTGTCGCAAGCGGTGCCGAGAAGATAGAGCGCATCGACGTTGGCCGAGTCGACGTGCAGAACCTTCAGATAAAACTGTTCAGCATGCCGCAACTGACCGCTTATTTGATAAGCCTTGGCTTGGGCAAGTGTTTCAGCGATGCTGGACACGTAGGCGGGTCCTCAAGTCTCGATTAACGTCGTTCGGCCATCGGAGAGTCGATGCCGGCTCGCCGCTGGCAGGTTGTCCAGTTATCTCTCAATAGTGCTACGATATGGCCGCTTTATCCGGCCTCACCCCGTAGAACGCGTGCTTCGATGGTAAAGACTGAACTGGAAATCATCTACCAGGACAATCACCTGCTGGCCGTGAACAAGCCGGCGGGTCTGCCGACCATGGGTGTGGCGAGTGACGTGCCGAGTGTGATCACCCTCGCTAAACAGTATATCAAACAACAATATCAAAAGCCGGGTAACGTCTACCTGGGAATCATGAGCCGATTGGATGCGACAAGTACTGGCGTCGTGCTCTTGGCGCGCACTTCCAAAGCCGCCCGTCGACTCACCGAACAATTCCGCCGGCGCACCGTCCAGAAGAACTACTGGGCCCTGGTGTCTGGGCTCATTGAACCGGAGGTCAACGAACTGGTCGATTGGGTGGCCAAAGACGAAGCGCGCCAGCGGATGGCGATTGCTAGTCGGGCCGATCCAATGGCCAAGGAGGCGCGGCTCAAGTATCGCCGGCTGCGGGCCGTCGGCGGCGGGTCGTTTTTGGAGATTGAACTGCTGACGGGTCGCAAACATCAGATCCGGCTGCAATTGGCGGCGCGTGGATATCCGCTTTGGGGCGAGCGGAAATATGGATCCGGCCTGCCGTTCGCCGCCGGCATTGCGCTGCACGCGCGGCAGTTGGTGATCGAGCATCCGGTGCGCAAAGAGTCGCTGCAACTGGTTGCCCCGCTGCCGGCGGCCTGGCGCGCCTTGGGGATTCGCGATTGATCGACTCGGTGCCGATCTCTATCAGGTACAAATGCCACCGTGCCCATGTGCTTTGCTGATTTTTAGGCTGGCGGAGGGTGGTAGAGTATGCTTATGTTTGAAGTTACACAGAGGGGACGCGACGGCTAAAATTGTTCGACGCCTTGGAATCGTTCGTCAACTGGGTGCATTGCGTTCACGCTCTGGTCGGCGCAGGTAAAGCGCGCCGCCTGCATTTCCCGTGGATCATCTTCCCCTCACTGTTTTTCGTAGGTCGGCGCTGGCCAGCGGACTGCTCACCATCGAGCAGATTGTCGAGGCCGAGCAAACGCTGCGCGCCGAGGGCGAAGAGGTTGGTCCCTGGACGGAAATCGGCGATGAATTGCTGGCGGCCAAGCTGGTTGAACTGGGCCGATTGAATCGCTGGCAAGCCGAGCAATTGAAGGTCGGCCGCTCGAAATTCAACCTGGGACCCTACCTCGTCATCGATTCGATCGGACAGGGCGGAATGGGTCAGGTTTTCAAGGCGGAACACCGGCTGATGGGACGCGTGGTGGCCATTAAAGTGCTGCCGCGGCACCGCTCGACGCCCGAGGCGATCGCCAGCTTTACGCGTGAGATCCGTGCCCAAGCCCAATTCGACCACGAGAATCTCGTGCGCGCGTTCGACGCCGGCCACGATGGAAATGTTTATTTCCTGGTTACCGAATATGTGCCGGGCACCGATTTGCGAAAACTAGTTCGCGCCCGCGGCAGACTGTCCATGCAGGACGCGGCCACGATCATCTCGCAATCGGCCCGGGGCCTGGCCCACGCGCACAGCCGGGGACTCGTGCACCGCGACGTGAAGCCCGGAAACCTGCTGGTCACTCCCGATGGGCAAACCAAAGTCTCCGATCTCGGTCTGGCGAGTTACTTGGGCATCGAAGATCATGCCGATCCTCGGGCTGGGCGGATCGTGGGCACGGCAGACTATCTCTCGCCCGAACACATCACTTCGCCCAGCGATCTTTCGGCGGCCAGCGACATCTATTCGCTGGGCTGCACGCTCTATTACGCGGTCACTGGCAAGGTTCCCTTCCCCGGCGGAACGACTCGCGATAAGGCCCGGCGGCATTGCGAGGATACACCGCTCAATCCGCGGCGGTTTCACCTCGAGTTGACCGACGACTTCATCGATGTGATCGCCGCGATGATGGAAAAGGATCCTCGGCGGCGGATCCAAAATGCCACCGAAGTAATACGCCGGCTAGCGCCCTGGGCCGCCGATTCGGTCGCGACTATCGCACGCGAAGTGGGGCACCCCGCCGCCGCGGCCACGGCCGGACTGCGTCCGATTTTGCCTTCGCTGTCCGACACGCAGCCCGGGCTGTTCGATGAGTTGCCAATTGGTCACGACGAAAGTCCCAGCCAGATTTCGCAGCGCACTGACCCGGTCGCTTCCGCGGGCCACGAGACATTGCGGGATCTCGACCAGATCGGGGATTCGTTCCGACTCGAGCCGGAGTTTCCCAAACCGCTGCTGTTGCTCGTTTTGGTGCCGCTGCTGCTGACCGCCGGTCTGCTGGTGGCCAGCATGTTGCTCAAAGCCATGCGCTAGGACGTGCACAGCGAACGCTCCGTTGTCGTCTGCGCCTATTTGACGGCAAACAGCGCCTTGAGGCAGATTTGCGACCAGGTTTCGAAGCCGCTCACGTCGGCCAAGATTTCGTCCAGCGGGCGAAAGCCGGCCTCCACGATATCGGTTTCCAAGGGCCGCACCAACGGCTGCTCGACATCGAAGACGTGGACTACACCCAGATGTACCCGGCCGACTTCACTTAGGTCATCGTTGATCAGTCCCGCCGAGCGCTCGGTGTACGGAGTGTCGATGGCCACTTCTTCGGCCAGCTCGCGGCGCATGCCCTCTTGATAGGCGGCCGTGGCATGGCCCGACGTGCCGGTCGTGGAATCGTCGGCCGAGATGTGGCCGCCGATGCCGATGCTCTTTTTGCAGTGCAGTCGCCCCTCCCCCTGCCCTTTGCCGCGCGTGTACTGAAAAACCAGCAGGCGGCCTTGCTGATCACGATAACGGAAAATCATGTAAGGAATCAACTGCTTGAAGCTCGGGTCTTCTTCAACTTCGTGGCGCGGCCGATAGCTGGTGTGCTCAGGGCTGAACAGCTCCGCTAAATAGCGATCGACTTCGCTGGAAAAGCCCTGGAAATATCCCAAGCGGTGGAACAGCTCGGTGGGTACGACCAACACGCATTCGGTTTGCACTTGCGCCACGGCAGCATCCTTTCTTGTGGATTGAATCGTCAGCGGTCGTCCCGTCGGGATGATTGTATCAAACCCACACCTGCAAATGTAGCTCTGCTTGCGAAGCGGGCCGTTACATGATCAGCATTGCGTCGCCGTAGCTGTAAAATCGGTACTCTTCTCGGATCGCTTCTTCATAAGCGCTCTTGATCAACTCGTCCCCGCCGAAGGTCCGCACGAGCACCAACAGCGTGGTGCGTGGCAAATGAAAGTTGGTCAACAACGCGTCGACGGCTCGAAATTGGTAGGGCGGATGGATGAACAGGTTTGTCGGGCCCTCGAAGCCACTGAGCGACCCGCTTCGAGCCGCCGATTCCAGCACGCGGACGCTCGTGGTGCCGACGGCGATCGTGCGGCCGCCGCCGGAGCGGCTGCTTTGGATTGCTGCCACCGTCTCCGGCGTAATCTGGCACCATTCGCTGTGCATCTTATGGTCGGTGAGCGATTCGACCGTTACGGGGCGAAAGGTATCGAGCCCGATGTGCAGCGTAATCCGCGCGATCGCCACGCCGCCGCCTTGCAGGCGATTAAGGAGGCCCGCGGTGAAGTGCAGCCCGGCGGTCGGAGCGGCGACCGCGCCCGGCGATTGGGCGAACACGGTCTGGTAGCGCTCGCGGTCGGCTTCGGTCATCTCGCCATTTCGAATGTAGGAGGGCAGCGGCACGCGTCCCACCGTGTCCAGCAGGCGCAAAGTTTCGCCCGGCCGCTCGGGGCGCGCGATCCAGGTGCCCTCGGGCTCCTTGATCAGCAGCCGCAGCGGAAACGCGTCCTGGTGTCGCTCGTTGACCAACATCACCCTTTCGCCCGGCGTGAGCTTTCCGCGTGTTTTGCCCAACAATCGCCAGCTACCCTGGGCATCGGCCGACAAGAACAAGCCTTCCCAACGGCCACCACTGGCTGTGCGATAGCCCACCAGCCGGGCAGGAATGACCCGCGTGTTGTTGATCACCAGGCAGTCGGGTTTTCGCAGCAAAGAGGGCAGGTCGCGAATATGATAGTGCTTGAGGGTCGAGGTGGCCCGGTAGACGACCAGCAGCCGGGCGTCGGTCCGCTGTGGCAGCGGATGCTGAGCGATCAAATGCCGCGGCAACTCGTAATCGTAGTGGGCCAGTGAAAGTGTCGGCGGCAGTTGCACGGTGTTTACGTTTTAGGCCAGAGCTTGCAGGTAGTAGGATGGAGAGACGAGCGGGGCAAATGTCTGGCTTCCAACCTTCAGCCTACAGCCTACAGCCTCTTTTGGGTCAACGACTTTGAAACGTCGCTCCGTCCCGCCGATTCGCATCGCGTTTTGCATCACGGAACTGGAGCCCGGCGGCGCCGAACGGTGCCTCGTCGAATTGGTCAAGCGACTAAACCGTCAGCAATTCGATCCAGTGGTGTATTGTCTCGGTCCTCGGCCCAGCGGCAATGGCGCTTCGTTGGCCGACGTCCTTGAACGGTCTGGAGTTTCGGTACATTGCCTCGGGGCGCGAAGCTGGCTGCAGTTCCCCCGGATTTTCTGGAAATTGCGACGCAGGCTTGCGGTTGACTCGCCGCAAATCGTGCAAACCTTCTTGTTTCACGCCAACGTGTTGGGCACGCTGGCCGGACGCTCGACCGGGGTGCCCCATGTTGTGACGGGCATTCGCGTGGCGGAACATCGATCGGCCTGGCAGTTGGCAGTGGCGCGCTGGACCAGCCGCTGGGTCGAGTGCCACGTTTGCGTTAGTCAGGCGGTGAGAGATTTTTCCTGCCGAAAGGGAGGCTTGCCCGAGGACAAGTTGACGGTGATCCCCAACGGCGTTGATTTCGAGCGATTTGCCGTGGCGGCGCCGTGTTCGCTGTCGGATTTGGGTGTCGCGGCGGGCCGGCGGTTGATCACGCACGTTGGACGTCTTGATCCACAGAAGGGATTGTTCTGGCTGCTCGAGATACTGCCGCGGATTTTTGCCCAATTGCCCGGACATGACCTGTTGCTGGCGGGTACGGGGCGAGAGCGCGAACCGCTCCGGCAATACACGGTCAAACTGGGTCTCGAACGGAAGGTGCATTTTGTGGGATTTCGGCGTGACGTGCCGGAAATCCTGGCGGCCAGCGATCTCGTCGTGTTGGCATCGCGGTGGGAGGGAATGCCCAACGTGGTGCTCGAGGCGATGGCCAGCGGCAAGCCCGTGGTGGCCACCGACGTCGAGGGCGTTAGTGAATCGCTCGGCCCCGCGGCCGACGCTCAAACGGTACCGGCGGACGATCCTGAAGGCTTTGCTGACAAAGTGATTGCGATCCTAAGCGATGCCCAATTGGCCGGAAACTTGGGGGAGCAAAACCAACTGCGAGCGCAGCGGCAGTTCAGCCTCGAAACAATGGCGATGGCTTATCAAGCCCTCTATCTTGCACTCGTTGAGACGCCGAAATAACGCGGCAAAATTTTTTTCGCGCGGCGCCGCTTTTCCGAAAGCCGCTGGTCTTTGGATGTTGTGACGTACGCGGCGCCTCGTTCGCGCGTTGCTCAGGTAAAGCCCGCTTGACGGAAAGTGCGAACTGGGTATTCTTGGGTTCCAGTGGTGAGTTTTGGGGATAAGTGGTGATTCATGTTGTTGACCGGCACGTTTACCCGAGCGGTCGACGAAAAACTCCGGATCGCCATTCCCAAACCGCTACGGGAAGCCTTGGGAGCAGCCGGCAGCGGCGCGTTGTACGTGGCGCCGGGGACCGATGGATCGTTGGCTTTATACACGGAGGATGCTCTGGCCTGTCTGGCCGAACGTTTGGCACGCTCTTCGCCCAATGCGCAGGATGTACGCGCGTTTAGCCGATTATTTTACGCCCGGGCGCAAAGCGTGGAATTGGATGGCCAAGGGCGTGTTCGAATTCCGCCGGAGCTGGCGCAATTGTCGGGCTTGAACAAGGAGGTGGTGCTGATCGGCGTGCAAGACCACCTGGAGTTGTGGGATCGCAGTCGCTGGGATGAGTATGTGGCCCAGAAACAGAGCCATTACGACCAAATCGCCGAGGCCGCCTTTGGTTCGACCGGCTGAGTGAAATCGAGCGGTCGCAAAACAATTTCCAGCAGTGGGACACGATAAATCAAGGAGCCTTGCCGGTTCGTCCTTCCGAGAGTTCGCCATCGTGCACAGCTTCAGAGGTCAGTCAACGGCCACCGACTGACCGCTTGGGCTGGTGCAGACCTGAGAGCAGGGACCGCCAAAAGCAGGTTGCGAACCGCGGAAATGTGGCCTTGGGGCCGCACTTCCGCTGCCGCCGATCTCCGTGGGCACAAGGATGTGCTCGCGGGTAGGGCGGTTATCATGTTCTCAGGTGGACGAAACGATGTTACCGCAGCCGGCTCGGCCGTGTCCCCATGGACAACTCCCCACCGATCCATGTGAGCGTCATGCTCGACGAGGTGATCCAGTACTTGGATCCGCGTGCAGGGCAAACCGTGGTTGACGGCACGCTGGGAGGAGGCGGACACACGCGGGCCCTGGCCGAGCGCGTCGGGCCAACCGGCCTGGTGATAGCACTGGATCGGGATTCGGCCGCACTGACGGCCGCCGAGCGCAATTTGGCCGGCCTGCCGGTGAAGCTCGTCTCTGCCAATTTCCGCGAACTGCCCGAAGTTCTAAAACAAATCGAGATTCCCGCGGTTCAGAGCATTGTGCTCGATCTAGGACTTTCAAGCGATCAGCTAGCGGATCCCCAACGGGGTTTCAGCTTTGATGCGGGGGGCCCGCTCGACTTGCGCTTTGACACTGGCGAGGGTGAACCGGCCTGGCGGCTGATCGAAAAACTCAACGCAACTCAATTGGCCGACTTGATTTACACGTACGGAGAGGAACGCTGTAGCCGCCGCATCGCGCACCACATCGTCGATGGCCGAGCCAAAGAGCCGATCCGCACGGCGCGGCAACTGGCGGACATTGTGCGCCGTGCGGTGCCCCGCGGTCGGGACCCCGAACGGATCGATCCGGCAACCCGGACTTTCCAAGCTTTGCGGATTGCTGTAAATGATGAGCTCGGATCCCTGGAAGAGGCCCTGAAAAACTTCGGAAGGTGCTTGGTTCTGGGTGGGCGTGTGGCGGTGATCAGCTTCCATTCGCTGGAAGATCGGATTGCCAAGGAGGTTTTTCGCGACGACCCGCAGTACGAGGCGCTGACCAGAAAACCGCTGCGTCCAACCGAGGCGGAAACCGGGCGCAACCCACGCTCGCGCAGCGCGAAGATGCGCGTGGCGCAACGAATTTTGTAGCCGATCAAAACGCAATGGAGTGCTTAGCGCTCTGGTCCTCAGGAGGAGGCCGACATGGGCAAGGAAACAAAAATTGGTTTGGCCGTCATTGGAGTTTTGCTGCTTGGTTTCGGCGCGCTGTTGATCCGCCGGTTGATCGTGTCGGACGTGGCCGGTGTCGGCGAGCCCGACGCCCCGCGCGCGGCGCAGGCCTTTCCGTCGGCTGCCGAGGGAAAACCGACCGTGGTAACCGCGCAGCGAGAATCTGCCGAACAACTCCGTGCCCTTAACGGGAAGAACCCCTGGAAGGCGCGGGGAGAAGATATGAGCGCCGAATCGATCGGAGATGTGCCTCGCGCCTCGTATCTGCCGGCCGAGAACCCGCCGCGCGACCGGTATACCAGCGAGAGCGAACCGGTCGCCGACGATCTAGACCGGGCGCAGCCGCTGCATCGGGCCGGCTCCAATCCATTCGGTAGCAGCTTGCCGGAGGCTGGCAATAACGGCCAAGAGGAAGCGGCGCCACCAAATCGACTGGAAACTGACGCCCAAGAGGCCACGCCCATTGAGCCGCCGAGCGAGCCGCCCAAACGACGAGCCCGCAATCCTTTGCGCCGCACCAGCGCCCAGTTTCCCTTGAACGGGGCCGATTCGGCCGCCGCCACGCCCAACGAGCTGAATGAAAATGACGCACAGTCCGCTCAAAACGTGGGCCCTTCGGACGTGGCGACCGCCGAACCAACATCCGCGTTGCCGCGCGATGAAGATGCTCCGACCGCTGTCGCCGCCGACTCGAGCATTCAAGCCGCCGCATCGGATCCTGCCGCGCAGCCCCGGTCGGCATGGGGTGGCGCGGTTGAACCGGTGAGCAACAATGCCGTTGAGCCGTTGCCGCTTGAGAACGGCAAATACACCGTCCAGCCGAACGACAGCCTGTGGACCGTTTCGGAGAAGGTATACGGAACGGGCCGGTATTTTAAGGCCATTTACGAACACAATCGAGCCAGGTTGCCGCACGCCGACCGCCTGGCCGTGGGGACCGTGATCGCCGTTCCGCCGGTGGCCGTGCTTGAACAGAATTACCCCAGCCTCTGTCCCAAGCAGCGCAAATCGGCGTTGGTCAAGCCTCGCACGATCGAGGCCAGCACGCGACAGCGGATCGCCGGCTCGAACCTGTACGTCGTCGAGGAGGGGGACACGCTGTTCGACATCGCGCGCTACGAGTTGGGCAAGGCCTCGCGTTGGGCCGAAATCTACGATCTGAATCGCGACGCGCTGGGCGAAGACTTCGACTACTTGCAGCCCGGCACGGAGTTGACGATGCCCTCCAGAACGCAAGCGGCCGACTCCGTTACCCGACAGCGCGACGCCGGCATCCAGCGGTAGCACGAACGGCTATTCGTCAACGACTTAACGGAAACGGGCCGGTGCGCGTCGGACTTCTGCCGCGCGCCGGCCCGTTGCTTTGCTCATGGGAACTTAGTGGAATCCGTAGCTGCGATTGTTCTCGTCGAAATCGGCGTCGGTGAAGCCGTTGTTCAGCTTGACGTCCATGTACGTGTATTCCTCGATGAGCAGCGGCGGACCACCCGGCTTTTCCGGCCAATCGTAAGCCTCGTATCGGATTGGCAGGTTCAATTCTTCGTCGACGTAGATCCGGGCCATATTGAAGGTGAAATTGCGGCGCGGCATCGGGTGGACGACTTGGATGCAGGTCGCCAAACGCTTATTGATCTTTGCCCCGGCGAAGAATTTGACTTCGCATTCCCCGAAATTCTTGTCCCTTTCGCCGACCTCGACGAGCCGCCGCGTCAGGTTGTACATGCCGATTTCGGTAATTGGGTAGCGCTGGCCCTGCATCGCCATGGCGCCGGTCGGCAGCAGCGGCACGGTGCCGGCAATTTTGCGGATGCCCACCCCGTGGCCCAGCAAGTTGCCGTTGTTCTTGCCTTCCACGTAAAGCGCCTCTTGACCCTTGATCCGTTCGGGACCCAGAAAGTACATGTAAACGCTAAAAGGCTCGTGGCGAACCTTGAGGAACATGAACTCCTGGTCGTTCAACTTGCCATTGATCCGTTCGTGCTTCACCATCGTGCAAGAATAATCTTTCACGGTGTTGCGGATGTTGGTCAGCGCCGCGTAGGCCATTTGCAGCGCCGGAACGAGCGGATGTTCCCCCAATTGGGCCGCGGCGGCCTGCGGTGGATTGGCTGCGTTAGCTCCGGCGCCGGGTAGCTGCTGGGCCACGCGGAAAACGGGCCGGGGCAATTGCTCTCGCCCAGGCCGCACCGCGTTGCGAGGTTGCTCGGGGGATTGAGCCGGCATGATACCGGTGACCGTCGCCAGAATCCCCACGACGATTGCTATTCCAGAAATCCAACTACCACGGGTCATCAGTTGTCCTCCCAACCGAATGGCAACGACCGGTGCGCTGCCATCGGGAACCCCAGGCTGCATTGCTAATTCGGTCCAAATAAGCCGCCAAAAAACGCACAAACGAAGGCGCCGAACCGCCGGCGAGCGGCCCTGCATTCAATTTGCACGTGACGCGTCGCCTCCATGCCTTCGCGATCGGTCAGCCGTTCGCGCACTCGCCATGCCGATTTGCCGCCGTGGTATGTTATCGCCCGGCCAATCCGACATGATTACAATGCTTCTCTCCACCGGCCTTGTTTCTCCAAGCTCTACGCTGGCGGGGTCGGTCGAGCGTACAGATTCCCCATTTTATTCAACCGTGCGTAAGTTTTGAAAGGCCGAATCGTGCGCCCTCCCGTCATCCATTTGGCCACAATCGTGTCGGCTCCATTTCAGGAAAATACTTATATTGCCCATCTTGAAGGCCGCGGCGATTGCCTGGTCGTGGATCCGGGCCTAGTGGTCTGTCGTTGATTCAAGGATATGGGATAGCATAACGCCTCCTGGTTTTTTTCAAGGAGGCCAAGAATGAACTACAACACGAAATA